>DATHSN010000172.1:0-2896 GCA_035464115.1 Acidimicrobiales bacterium
TGGCGCGCACCGGCAGCGATGCGACCCCGTCAGGTCCGACCACGAGCACGGCCACGCCGTCGTGGCGCACCACCCGCCCGGGGGTGGCCCCGGGCGGGGCGGTGGCCGCGGCGTCGGCGGCGAGGGCCTCCCAGCGCGGGCCCCATCCCCACGGGACCAGCGTCGGGAGGTCCGCCATGGCCGTCAGGCGGTGGGCAGGGAGTAGTCGGCGAACTGGTCCCGCAGGTCCTTCTTGGAGAACTTGCCCACCGAGGTCTTGGGGACGGCGTCGATGAACTGCACGTCGTCGGGCAGCCACCACTTCGCGACCCGCGGCTCGAGGAAGGCGAGGAGCTCCTCGCTGGTGAGGCTGGCGCCCTCGCGCAGCACCACGCAGGCCAGCGGCCGCTCCTGCCACTTCGGGTGGGGGACGCCGATGACGGCGGCCTCGGCCACCGCGGGGTGGGCCATGATCTCGTTCTCGAGCTCGACCGACGAGATCCACTCGCCGCCCGACTTGATGACGTCCTTGGTGCGGTCGACCAGGCGGATGTAGCCGTTGGGGTCGACCGTGGCGACGTCGCCGGTCTTGAGCCAACCGTCGGGGGTGAA
This sequence comes from Acidimicrobiales bacterium, assembly GCA_035464115.1. Lineage (GTDB taxonomy): Bacteria > Actinomycetota > Acidimicrobiia > Acidimicrobiales > SKKL01 > DATHSN01. The sequence continues at coordinate 592 of DATHSN010000172.1, forward strand.
CGACTGCGGCGAGCGGTCGTCGTTGTAGTACTCCCGGATCACCCACGGGCCGCGCACCTGCAGCTCGCCCGACGTCTCGGCGTCCCACGGCTGCTGCTCGAGGGTGTCGGGGTCGACCACGCGCATCTCGACGCCGATGGAGATGATGCCGACCGTGGTGCGCAGGTCGGCCTGCTCCTCGTCGGACAGGTGCGACAGGCTCGACTTCACCGTGCACACCGACGCGATGGGGCTGGTCTCGGTCATGCCCCACGCCTGCAGGATGGGCATGCCGATCTTGGCCCGGAACCCCTCCGAGAGCGCCTTGGGCACCGCCGAGCCACCGCACGGGATGGCCCGCAACGACGACACGTCGTGGCCGTCGAGCTCGGCGAGCACGCCCATCCAGATGGTGGGCACGCCGGCGGCGACGGTGACCCGCTCGGTCTCGATGAGGCGCACCAGCGCGCCGGGCGACAGGTCGGGGCCGGGCATGACCAGCTTGGCGCCGGTGGCGACGGCCACGTGGGCGAGACCCCACGCGTTGGCGTGGAACATGGGCACGACCGGGAGGATGACATCGGACTCGCGGATGCCGACGCTGTCGGCGGCCATGGCGGCGAGGGTGTGCAGGTAGATCGAGCGGTGCGAGTAGACGGCGCCCTTGGGGTTGCCCGTGGTGCCGCTCGTGTAGCACATCGACGCGGCCTGGTCCTCGTCGTCGACGTGCCACTCGACGGGCTCGGCGGCCGCGATCAGCGTCTCGTAGTCGTGGACCTCGACACCGTCGATCTCGGGGAGCGGGGCACCGGTGTCGTTCATGACGACCAGGTGCCGCACGGTGGTGAACGTCGGCAGCAGCGGCTGCAGGAGCCCGAGCAACGAGTGGTCGACGAAGATCACCTCGTCCTCGGCGTGGTTCACGATGTAGGTGAGCTGCTCGGGGAACAGGCGGATGTTGAGGGTGTGCAGGACCCGGCCCGAGCACGGCACCGCGAACCACAGCTCGAGGTGGCGGGCGGTGTTCCACGCGAACGAGCCCACCCGGCCGTCGGCGCTGATGCCGAGCTGGTCGAGGACCCCGCCGAGACGCCGGGCCCGCGCCGCCCACTCGCCGTACGTGGTGCGCTCGAGACCGGTGGGCGTGGCGGTGACGATCTCCTTCTCGGGGAAGTAGCGCTCGGCACGATCGAAGAAGTGCGTCATGGTGAGCTGCGTCTGCATCATCAAGCCCTGCATCGGTCCCCCTTGGCGGGGCCGGTGGCCCCGATTCGTGAACATCCCGTCGGCGCCGAGCGTAGGCGCCCGCTGACACCTCGGTCCCGGCCAGGGCGACGTAGCATCGGCGGTCGTGCACCGCCCCCCCACCGAGCGGCCGACCCCGGGTCGGTACACGCTGGCGCTGCTCGCCGCGCCGCTCGTCGTGCTGGTGATCATGTCGTACATCGGCGACGCGCTGGCGCCCACGCTGGTCGACCGGCACCCGCTGCTGCTCATCGCGCTGAACGCCCGGAACCGCAACCTGGCGCTCACCACGAACCTGCTCGACCCTCTCCCCTACTACGTGGTCGGCACCCTCCGACTGCTGGCCAGCGACCCGCTCTTCTACCTGCTCGGCTGGTACTACGGCGATGCCGCGGTGAAGTGGGCCGAGCGCAACACCCGCACCTTCGGCGACCTGCTGAGGATGGTGGAGAAGTACTTCGCCAAGCTGGCCGTGCCGCTCGTGTTCGCGGCGCCCAACAACTTCATCTGCCTGTTCGCCGGCGCCGCCGGGATGCGCCCGGTGGTGTTCTTCGCCGCCAACATCAGCGGCACCATCGCCCGGCTGTGGGTGATCCGCCAGCTCGGCAACGTGTTCAGCGAACCGATCGACTGGATCCTCGATCTCATCGCCCAGTACCGCATGCCGCTGCTCGTGCTGTCGGTGGTGGTCGTGGCGCTGACCATCCTGTCGGAGTACCGCAGCGGGCGCGGCGAGCTCGAAGGGCTCACCCACCTCGAAGCGGAGCTCGAGGAGGCCTCCCGAGAGGTCGAGGCCGACGCCGAGTCGGCGCCGTCGGGCAGCGTCGACGAGGGCGACGAGCCCCCGGACAGGCCCCCGGCATAGACACGGGCCCCGAGGGGGTACGCCGGGGCCCGTGATCCGTGCCATCCCGAACCCGCTGCGCCCCATCGACCTCCTCCGGCCGCTCGGGCTCGTGCTGGTCGGGCTCGCCGCGGTGGTGGGGTGGGGCCTGCTCACGGCCGCGCCGGCGGCGGCCGACAACCCCATCGTCGAGGAGAACCAGCGGGCCGGCAGCTACGGCTGGTACCAGGTGTTCTC
>DATHSN010000173.1:0-16015 GCA_035464115.1 Acidimicrobiales bacterium
GGTCGGTCTCGAAATCGTCGAGGACCGACTCCCACTCTGCCAGCACCTGGCGCCACACCGGCTCGTCTAGTTCCTTCTCGACGTACTTGGAGAGCCACTCCAGATAGCGCCACTGCAGATCGAGAGCGGTGGCGGTGCCCCCTCCTTCCAGCTCCAGGGGTTTGCGATAGTCGTGGCTCACCCCCCAGCACGCCGAGACCGGGTCGGCCAGGTCGAGCGGATCCGGGAGGGCGCCGTCCTCCAGCGCCGCCAGCATGAGGGCGGTGGCACCGAGCTTGAGGAAGATCTGCACCTCCGAGAGGTTGGCGTCGCCGACGATCACATGGAGCCGTCGGTATTTGGTCGAGTCGCCATGGGGCTCGTCCCGGGTGTTGATGATCGGGCGCTTCAACGTCGTCTCCAGCCCCACCTCCTCTTCGAAGAAGTCGGCGCGCTGGGTGAGCTGGAACGGCACGGTGTCGCGCCCCACCCCGACGACCTCGGAGCCCACCTTGCCCGCCCCGGTGAAGATCTGCCGGGTGACGAAGTGGGCGGTGGCGTGCACGACGATCTGGCCGAAGGGCACGGAGCGGTCCATGAGGTAGTTCTCGTGGCACCCGTAGGAGTTGCCCTTGCCGTCGGAGTTGTTCTTGTGGACGATGATCTCCTGCCCCGGCGGCAGCTGGGCGTTGGCCGCGGTCATCGACCGGCGCAGGATCAGCTCGGCGGCGCGGTCGAACCGCACGATCGACAGGGCGTCGCCGCACTCGGGTGTCGACAGCTCGGGGTGGGCGTGGTCGACGTAGTAGCGGGCGCCGTTGGTGAGCACCGCGTTGACGAGGTGCGTCTCGACCTCGGGGGCGAGGGCGTACTCGGCGGCCAGCGATCCTCGGGCGTCGGTGCCGGGCGACTCGTCTTCGAAGTCCCAGCCGACCTTCGGGGCTCGCCCCGGCCCGCGCGCCCCGGTCTCGCCGAGGTAGGCGTTGATGAGCAGCGACGACGCGGTGATGGGGTTCGGGTCGTCGGTGCCGCGCACGACGATGCCGTACTCGGTCTCGATGCCGACGACCTTGCGGGTGGCCACGTCCTAGAGGTACTGACCGGTGGCCACGCGCTCGATGGCGCGGCCGCCGCCGGCGGGCTCGTCCTTCTCGGCGCGCACCAGCGTGCGGACGTAGATGATCCGCTCGCCCTTCTTGCCCGAGATCTTGGCCCAGTCGTCGGGGTTGGTGGTGTTGGGCAGGTCCTCGTGCTCCTTGAACTCCTGGCGGATCGAGGCCAGCAGGTCGTCGGTGCGGATGCCGCCGTCGCCGCCGTCGATGACCCGCTTGATGGCGAGCTTCTTGGCCCGCCGCACGATGTTCTCGATCATGGCCCCCGAGGAGAAGTCCTTGAAGTACATGATCTCCTTGTCACCGTTCTGGTAGGTGACCTCGAGGAACTCGTTGTCGGCGTCGGCGCGGTACATCTCGTCGACCGTGCGCTCGACCATGGCCCGCACGGCGGTGGCCGGGTCGCCGCCGCCCAGCTCGGCCACCTCGTCGGCGGCGAGGGGCAGATCGGGGGTGAGGTAGCGGGCGAAGATGGAGATGGCGGCCTCGACGTCGGGGCGCTCGATCTTGATCTTCACGTCGAGGCGGCCGGGGCGCAGGATGGCGGGGTCGATGAGGTCCTCGCGGTTCGAGGCGCCGATGACGATGACGTTGCGGAGCGCCTCGACGCCGTCGATCTCGGCCAGCAGCTGCGGGACGATCGTGGACTCCATGTCGGAGCTGATGCCGGTGCCGCGGGTGCGGAACAGCGACTCCATCTCGTCGAAGAACACGATGACCGGCCAGCCCTCCTCGGACTTCTCACGGGCCCGCTGGAACACCAGCCGGATCTGGCGCTCGGTCTCGCCGACGTACTTGTTGAGCAGCTCGGGACCCTTGATGTTCAAGAAGTAGCTGCGGGCCTCCTTGTCGCCGGACACCTCGGCCACCTTGGTGGCGAGCGAGTTGGCGACGGCCTTGGCGATGAGCGTCTTGCCGCAGCCGGGCGGGCCGTACAGCAAGATGCCCTTCGGCGCCGGGAGCCGGTACTCGGCGAAGAGCCGGGCGTGGACGAACGGGAGCTCGACCGCGTCGATGATGGCGTCGATCTGGCGGTCGAGGCCGCCGACGTCGGCGTAGGAGATGTCGGGCACCTCCTCGAGGACGAGCTCTTCGACCTCGGGCCGCGGCAGGCGCTCGAGGATGAGCCCCGACCGGGTGTCCATGAGCAGCGTGTCGCCGCTGCGCAGGTGGGTGCCGACCAGCTCGTCGGCCAGCTCGACCACGCGCTCCTCGTCGGCACGCCCCACGATGAGCGCCCGGTGGCCGTCGTCGAGCAGCTCCTTGAGCGTGACCACCTCGCCGACGACCTCGCCGCCACGGATCATCACCACGTTGAGCGACTCGTTGAGCACGACCTCCTGGCCCCGGCGCAGCGCCTCGCTCCGCAGCTCGGGGTGCAGCTCGACCCGCATCTTGCGACCGCCGGAGAACACGTCGACCGTGCCGTCGTCGTTGGTGCCGAGCAGCGTGCCGTACGCCGACGGCGGCTGGGTGAGCTTCTCGACCTCGTCACGCAGCGCGGCGATGTGCTCACGCGCCTCACGCAGGGTGTAGCTCAGCTTCTCGTTCTGCGAGACGGCCTGGGCTAGCTGCCCCTTGGTCTCGAGCAGGCGCTCCTCGAGGGTGCGCACCCGCTTGGGGGCGTCCTGGACGCGGCGGCGCAGGGTGGCCACCTCGTCTTCGAGCAGGGCCACCTGGTCGCGCAGCTCGGCGGCCTCGGCCACCAGCTCGGGCCGCAGATCATCGGGACCGTCGACGGGAACCACCTCCTCGTCCGCCACGCGTCGGACCCTACACGGGCGGGTGCGGGATGCCTCGACGCGGGCGCGGCGATGCGCGTCGGTTTCCCCGTCGATTTCCGTGTTTATTGCGCGGGGCGGCTATGCTGGGGCCCACGAGCGGGGACGACCCCGTGCGCCGAGGGCCCGAGGGCCCGCTCCCCCAGTGGATCGAAAGCGAGGTGCCTCCGACATGGGCATGAAGGTCTGGATCGACCAGGATCTCTGCACCGGCGACGGGCTGTGCGAGGAGATCGCCCCCGACGTGTTCACCCTCCTCGACGACGGGCTGGCCTACGTCAAGGAAGGCTCGAAGGTGTTCTCCGACCCGGGCGGCCCCGAGGGCCTGGCCAACATCCCCGACGGGCAGCTCGAGGCGGTCATCGAGTCCGCCGAGGAGTGCCCCGGCGAGTGCATCTTCATCGAGACCGAGTGATCCGGCGCCGGTCGGGCCCACGGGCCCGGCCGGCTCACGATCGGTCGTCGACGGGGCCCTGCGGGGCCCCGTCGACGCGCTCGGGCACCCGCTGGTCGTCGAGGGGGCGCAGCACGGGCAGCTCCTCGGTGGCCAGGCCGGCGATGAGCCGCTCCTCGGGCAGCCGCGGCAGGATCTCCTCGACGAGCGAGCGCACCGCCACATCGTTGGTGACCTCCGCACCGGCTGCCTCGGACAGGAACCACCGGTGCTCGAGGAGCTGGTGGAACAGCTCGGCGGGCTCGCGCCGCGCCTGCAGCGGCGCAGGGATCGACGCGATGACCGGCTCGAACACCTCCGACAGCCAGCGATAGGCCACCACCGCCTCGGGCGGGCGCGACCCGGTCTCACGCTCGATCCAGGCACCGAAGCAGTCGATGTCGTTGAGCAGGCGGCGGGCCTGGTTCTCCTGGACCTCGAGGCCGATCAGTCGGACGAGCCGTCGCGAGTGGTGCCCCTCCTCGACGACCGCCGGCTGGATCCGCAACCGGGCGCCGTCGGCGGTGCGGTGCACCACCAGCTCGTCGACGTCGAACCCGAGCTGGTTCAGCCGACGGATGCGCTCCTCGACCCGCCAGCGCTCCTCGGCGTCGAACTCGTCCTCGCTGGTCAGCTCGGTCCACAGCTCGTGGTAGCGGGCCTCGCCGAGCTCGGTGAAGGCGACGGGGTCGGTGTCGGCCGGGATCCGGCCCTGGGCGGCCAGGTCGAAGAGGCCGCCGGCGATGTTCTCGCGGGCGATCGACAGGTCGTGCTCGCGCTGGCCGTCGGTGAGCCGGCTCGGTTGCAGCTCGCCGGTCTCGGCGTCGACGAGGTAGGCCATGAGCGACCCGGCGTCACGGCGGAACAGGGTGTTCGACAGCGAGCAGTCGCCCCAGTAGAAGCCTTCGAGGTGCAGCCGGACCAAGAGCACGGCCATGGCATCGACCAGGGCGTTGCGCAGCGCGTCGGTGGGGGCGCCGATGAGGTAGCGGTACGGCAGGGCGTAGTCGAGGAACCGGGTGATGAGCATGGCCGGCAGCTCGTCGCCGGTGCTGGTGGTGCGGTCCGACACCACCCCCACCGCCTCGACCGCGGGGAGGCCACGGTCGGCGAGCGCCCGCAGCATGCGGTACTCGCGCTGGGCCATCGCCAGCTCGGTCTCCTTGAGCGCGTAGATCCGGCCGTCGTAGTCGACGAAGCGCACCACGTGGCGGGAGATGCCGCGGGCCACCTGCACCAGCCGACCGCCGGTCCACTGCTCGAGCGCGAGCTCCCACGGCAGGTCGAGGAAGTCGGGATGGCCGGGTCGGCCGACGATCTGGATCGGCGTGGTCACCTCGCCCCCGTCCCGGCGCCGACCACGGTCACGTTGACAGTCGGGCCGAAGTCTCGTATCACTCGTCCACTGTAAGCGCTTTCAGGCCACCGGGGGGTGCGACGTGGACGGGCCCGTGCGGGAAGGTGCCTCCGGAGCGCGCCTCGGCCGGGGTGAGCCCACCATCGACGACGTGGCCACCGCCGCCGGCGTGTCGGTCGCCACCGTCAGCCGAGCCCTGCGCGGGCTCCCCAACGTGGCGCCGGCCACCCGGGCCCGCGTCATCGAGGTGGCTGCCGCGCTCAGCTACCGGCCCGACCCCCACGCCGCCCGGCTGGCGGCGGGGCGGACCACCACCGTCGGGATGGCGGTGCCGTCGGTGCACCCGTGGTACTTCGCCCAGGTGGTCGGCGGGGTCGAGCGGGTGCTCGCGCCCGCCGGGTACGACCTGTTGCTCTACGCCGTCGACGGCGAGGACGCCCGACGCCGGTTCCTCGCCGAGGCCAAGCCCTTCCGCAAGCGCGTCGACGGCCTGGTCGTCGTCGACCTGCGCATCACCGACGACGAGGCCGCCGACCTCGCCGCCACGGGCGTCCGGCTGGTCACCATCGGCCGCGCCACCCCGAGCTTCCCGTCGGTCACCATCGACAACGTCGCCGGCGCCACCGCGGCGGTGGAGCACCTCGTCGAGCTCGGTCACCGCCACATCGCGTTCGTCGGCGACGTCGACGACAACCCGCTCGGCTTCGCGGTGCCCGAGCTGCGCCGGTCGTCGTACCGGGCCGTGCTCGATCGCCACGGGCTCACCCGGGTGGCGGCCTGGGAGGTGGGGGGACGCTTCTCCATCCAGGGCGGCACCGACGCCGGCCACGAGCTGCTCGCCCTCGACCCTCGCCCGACGGCGATCTTCGCGGCGAGCGACGAGATGGCGATGGGCGTGCTGGTGGCAGCCCGCGAGCTCGGGCTCGCCGTGCCCGGCGACCTCTCGGTGGTGGGCTTCGACGACCACGACGCCGCGGGACCGCTCGGTCTGACGACGGTCCGCCAGCTGCCGCTGGCCCACGGCGCGGCGGCCGCCGGGTTCCTCCTCGATGTGATCGCGGGCACGGCCGACCACCTCGAGCGGTGGGAGGCGCCCACCGAGCTGATCCGACGCGCCAGCACCGCGCCCCCGCGCGGGGCCTGCTGAGCGGCGGACGTGACGCCGGGCCGGTCGACCCCACCCGGCCGGGACCCACGGTGCTTGACGCCCCCGAGGGCCTGTGCGACGGTGGTCCATCGAGATGTAAGCGCTTTCAGCCGCGCCCGCGACAGTGGGAACGCTGCGATCGGCGCCTCCGTCTCGACCAGGCCCGCCGCGCCGCCACTCGTTCGAGGGGTGGTGGACGGGCACCGCTCACACCGGGACTTCCCGGGGGGAGGACCAGCATGAATCGAAGGGCGTGGCGATGGCTCGCCGTCCTGATGGCGTTCGGGCTCATCGCCGCCGCGTGCGGTGATGACGACGACGACGGCGGCGCATCCGGCGACGGCGACGGCGGGGTGAGCAGCGAGAGCTTCCTCGAGCGCGCCGAAGCCGGTGAGTTCGACGGCACCACCGTGGTCGGCCGTGGCTCGTTCACGGGCGAGGACGCCGAGCGGTTCGCGGTGTCGATGGAGGCCTTCGAGGAGGCCACCGGCATCGACGTGCAGTACACCGGCTCGGGCGACTTCGAGGCGCAGATCACGATCGACGTCGAGGGCGGCAACGCTCCCGACATCGCCATGATCGCTCAGCCTGGTCTGTTCTCCGACCTGGCCCGCAACGGCGACCTGGTCGCCCTCGACGGCACCGCCATCGAGGCGGTCACCCAGGACAACTACGCCGAGACGTGGCTCAACCTGGGCACCGTCGACGACAGCTTCTACGGGCCGTTCTTCCGCGTGAACATGAAGAGCCTGGTCTGGTACCCGGTTCCCGAGTTCGCGGACGCCGGCTACGAGATCCCCGAGACGTGGGACGAGATGATCGCCCTCAGCGACCAGATGGTCGCCGACGGCAACACCCCGTGGTGCATCGGCATCGAGTCCGAGTCGGCCACCGGCTGGGTCGCCACCGACTGGGTCGAGGACATCATGCTCCGCACCGTGGAGCCCGAGGTCTACGACCAGTGGGTCGCCAACGAGGTCCCGTTCACCGACGAGCGCGTCAAGAACGCCGTCGAGCTGATGGGCGAGATCTGGCTCAACGAGGACTACGTCCTCGGTGGCACCGACAACATCCTCACGGTCCCGTTCGGCAACGCACAGGACCCGATGTTCCAGGAGACGCCGCAGTGCTGGATGCACCGCCAGGCGAGCTTCATCACCGGCTTCTTCCCCGAGGGCACCGTGGTCGGCCAGGACGGCGACACCGATGCCTTCTACCTGCCGCCGATCGACGAGTCGCTCGGCAGCCCGGTGCTCGGTGCCGGCGACGTGGTCGCCATCTTCGACGGCAACGACCGTCCCGAGGTGCTCGCGCTCGTCGAGTACCTGGCCACCCCTGAGGCGGCCGAGGGGTGGGCGTCGTTCGGTGGCTTCACGTCACCGAACCAGAACTTCGACATCTCCATCTACCCGGAGGGCTTCGACCAGACGGTCGCGGAGTTCATCGTCAACGCCGACACGTTCCGCTTCGATGCGTCCGACGTCATGCCCGCCGCGGTGGGCGCCGGTACCTTCTGGAGTGGCATGGTCGACTACGTCAACGGCGGCAACCTCGACTCCATCTTGCAGGAGATCGATGACAGCTGGCCGAGCAGCTAGCAGGTCCGTCACGCTGAGCTGAGGGTGGGGGGCGACCAGCAGGTCGCCCCCCACCCGGCTCGGCACCACGCAGCACGTCACGTCCGGGCGGGGGCCCGGTCAGAGGGGGAAGGCACGCATGAGCGAGCTGACGACCGCACTCATCGCGGTCATCGTCTCGGTCGGGCTGGTCGCCGGCATCTTCGTCGGGGCGAACCTGATCGTCGACCGGTTGTCAGACCGTCAACAGAACCTGTGGCGCCCGGTGGTCTTCGTGCTCCCCGCGGCGCTGTTCCTCACCGGCTGGCTGGTGATCCCGGCCATCCGCACCGTCTACATCAGCTTCTTCGATCGGCGCTCCGAGGAGTTCGTCGGGTTCGAGAACTACACGTGGGCGTTCACCACCGACTCGATCCTGACGGTGTTCCGCAACAACATCTTCTGGCTCATCGGTGTCACCTTCTTCTCCACGGCCTTCGGCCTGCTCCTCGCGGTGCTGGCCGACCGGATGAAGAGCGAGCGGGCCGCCAAGTCGTTCATCTTCTTGCCCATGGCGGTGTCGTTCGTCGGCGCCAGCGTGGTGTGGCGGTTCGTGTACGCCTTCAAGCCCGCCGGCCAGGAGCAGATCGGACTGCTCAACGCCATCTGGAGCGGCCTCGGCGGCGACCCCGTCGCGTGGCTCATCCAGGAACCGTGGAACAACTTCTTCTTGATCATCATCATGATCTGGATCCAGACCGGGTTCGCCATGGTCGTGCTGTCGGCCGCCATCAAGGGCGTGCCCACCGACCTGCTCGAGGCAGCCCGGGTCGACGGCGCCACCGAGGTCCAGACCTTCTGGCGGATCACGATCCCCTCGATCAAGGGCACCATCGCCGTGGTGGCCACCACCACCATCATCCTCGTGCTCAAGGTCTACGACATCGTCAAGGTCACGACCAACGGCAACTTCAACACCAACGTGATCGCCAACGAGATGTTCGAGCAGTCGTTCCGCTTCCGGGAGACCGGACGAGGCGCAGCTCTGGCGTCGATCCTGTTCCTCGCCATCATCCCGATGATGATCGTCAACGTGCACCGCTTCCGGCGTGAGGAGGCCATGCGATGACCACCACGCCCCCGCCTCCCCAGTCCGTGCTCGACGTCGACGAGCGCGACGAGCTCCAGATCAGCGCCGAGGACCTCCAGAAGGGCGCCCTGCCCCCCACCACCGTGGCCGGGCGGATCGTGGCGTTCCTCGGCTCGTGGGTCGGTCGGATCACCGTCTTCTTCCTGGTGATCGTGTGGACGGTCCCCACCCTCGGGCTGTTGATCTCGTCGCTGCGGCCCCGCAACGACGTGAACACCAGCGGCTGGTGGACCATCGTGTCCGACCCGAGCTTCACGCTCGAGAACTACCGCCAGGTGCTCCAGAGCAGCGGGGCCACCCCGGGCATGTGGAACTACTTCCTCAACTCGGTGGCCATCACCATCCCCGCCACCATCATCCCCATCGGTCTCGCCGCCTTCGCCGCCTACGCCTTCGCGTGGATGGACTTCAAGGGCCGCGACTGGATGTTCATCGGCGTGGTGGCGCTCATGGTGGTGCCGCTGCAGATGGCGCTGATCCCGGTGCTCGGGGCCTACTCCAACGGCATCTCGATCTTCGGCGTGCAGGTCGTCCCCGACATGAACATCACCGGGACCTGGCTCGGGGTGTGGCTCGCCCACACCGCGTTCGGCCTGCCGTTGGCGGTGTTCTTGTTGCGCAACTACATCGGCTCCCTGCCCAAGGACCTGTTCGAGGCGGCCCGCATCGACGGCGCCGGGCACTTCACCACCTTCTGGCGGCTGGTGCTGCCGTTGTCGGTGCCGGCCCTCGCCGCGTTCGCCATCTTCCAGTTCCTGTGGGTCTGGAACGACTACCTCGTGGCGGTCACCTTCCTCGGTGGCCTGAACCCCGACGTGTCGCCCATGACCGTGCGCCTCGCCGACCTGGTCGGCTCGCGTGGTGAGGACCAGCACCTGCTCACCGCCGGCGCGTTCGTCACCATGATCGTGCCGCTCATCGTGTTCTTCTCGCTGCAGCGGTACTTCGTCCGAGGCCTGCTCGCCGGGTCGGTCAAGGGCGGTCGGTCCCCCCGCCCCGTCGGGTCCCGGTCGTCACGACCGGGACCCGACGGGTGTGGCGGTCTCACTCGCCCCCGCCGGGCGGAGCAGCGGATCGTACGGACGGACGAGGAGGTCGGCGTGCGGGCGGTGGCGGTCCACGACAGCAGCAGCGATGCTGATGACGCCTGACCGCACGCGTTCGACGCGCCGCACCCTGGGGATCTTCGTCGCGGCCGCCGGCGTGGCCGGGTTCGGCCTCGTCCTGCAGGGGATGTTCATCCCGGCCGTGCTGTTCACCCTGAGCATCGGGGTGGTGCTGTCCGCTGCCCGGGTCGCCCGGGCCTCGGCGGTCCCCCCTGCGGAGGCTGCCGTGGACGGCGCGTCCGACCCGATCGAGGAGCTCGGGGCCGGTGCCGACGACCCACCGCTCGGGTCCGACGGTGGGGGCGACGTGCCGCCGGCGCCCCCTGCTGCGTCGTCAGCGGCTCCGGTCGACGACGGACCCCGGATCGGACCGGCGTCGTTCGACGGCTTGTCGCACCGCGGGCCGGTGGCGCTCGCCGAGGTGCGGGGCCGGCCGCTCGAGCTGTACCGGGTGGGCGATGCCAGCCACGAGGGCGCGGTGGCTGCGGTGCGGTTCGCCGCTCCGCTGTCGGCGTTCCGCCTCGCCTACGCCACGGTCGACGCCGCTCGGCTCGACGGCTCGGCGCCGGCGGTCCACGACGGCGTGGGGCGGGCACGCATCGAGGCCACCCCGACCGTGCGCGACGCCCTCGACGCCGCCGGCCTCGCCCGGTGGCTGGTCGCCCACGCCGGACCCGAGCCCGACGGGCCGGGCGCCCGGCCGGCGGTCGTTCGGGCCGACGGCTCGGTGCTCGTGCTGTTCCACCCGTCGGGCGACGACAAGGCGGCCATCGCTCGGCTCGTGCAGATGATCGACGACCTCGTCGAGGTGGTGGAGCGGCTGCCCCCGGCCCACTGACCGGCGGCCCCGGACGCGACGGGGCCCGGCCGTCGCTCGACGGCCGGGCCCGGGGTCGACGCTCGGGAGCCTCAGTCCCAGATGGCGGCGCCGGACTCCAGGTCGAAGAAGTGGAGGCGGGCGGTGTGCACGGCCATCTCGGCGGTCTCGCCCATGCGGACCCGGCTGTGGGGATCGAAGCGGGCCACGCAGGCGGTGGTGTTCTCGTTCTCGGAGATGTCCTCGAACGCGTCGGGGTCGCCGGTCTCGGCCGGCTTGGCGTCGATGCTGAAGTGGACCATGAGCTCGGAGCCCAGCGCCTCGAGCAGGTCGACGTTGGCCTTGATGCGCTGGTCGACCGGGTGCTCGGCGAGCAGCGAGGCGTCGTCGAAGTCCTCGGGGCGCAAGCCGACGACCAGGCGACGGCCGGCGTAGTCGCGCAGCTTGGGCCGCTTGGCCAGGGCCTCGTCGCTGATGGCGAGCTTCTGGCTGCCGAAGTCGACCATCGTGGTGCCGTTCTCGACGTGCAGCTGCGACTCGAACAGGTTCATCGACGGCGAGCCGATGAACGCGGCCACGAAGAGGTTGTCGGGGCGGTCGTAGAGGGTCTGGGGGCTGTCGACCTGCTGGAGGTAGCCGTCCTTGAGCACGGCGACCCGATCGCCCATGGTCATGGCCTCGACCTGGTCGTGGGTGACGTAGAGGGTGGTGACGCCGAGGTTGCGCTGGATGCGTGAGATCTCGGCGCGCATCTGCACCCGCAGCTTGGCGTCGAGGTTCGACAGCGGCTCGTCCATGAGGAACGCAGCCGGCTGGCGCACGATGGCTCGGCCCATGGCGACCCGCTGGCGCTGACCGCCCGAGAGCTGGCCCGGCTTGCGGTCGAGGTTCTCCTCGAGCTCGAGGATCTTGGCCGCCTCGCGCACCCGCCGCTCGATCTCGTCCTTCGGTGTCTTCTTGAGCTTGAGCGCGAACCCGATGTTGTCGAACACCGACATGTGGGGGTACAGCGCGTAGTTCTGGAACACCATGGCGATGTCGCGGTCCTTGGGCGGCACGTGGTTCACCACCCGGTCGCCGATGCGCAGCGTGCCACCGGAGATCTCCTCGAGGCCGGCCACCATCCGCAGCGCGGTGGACTTGCCACAGCCGGAGGGGCCCACCAGGACCAGGAACTCCTTGTCGGCGATCTCGATGTTGAGATCGTGGACCGCGTGGAATCCGTTCGGGTAGATCTTCTCGATGCCTTCGAGTACGACCTCGGCCACGGTCTCCCCCTCGTGTTGGTCGGTGTAAGCGCTTACAGACGGTAGCGCACCGGGCCCTCGCCTGGCAGGTTCATCGTAGGCACGCGCCGGTGTCGACTGGGGCGCCGAGCGGGGCGCGCAGGACCGCGGCCACCTCGTCGACGCTGAGCGCGTAGGCGACCAGCGGATCGTCGGGCGCGATGGCGAACGCCAGGCCGACGACGCGACCGTCGGGCCCCACCAGCGGGCCGCCCGAGTCGCCCGGCCGCAGCGCCGCCGACACGATGAGCACGTCGCGGGTGGTGCTGCGCTGGTCGTAGATGTCGGTGCCGGTGGCGTCGACGCGGCGCGCCACCTCGAAGGGGGCGACCCGGAGGGCACCGCCGTCGGGATGGCCGAACACACCGCCGATGGTGCCGAGCGCCACGTCGACCAGCTCGACGGATGGCCGGTCGAGCCCGGCGACGGCGAGCACGGCGAGGTCGCGGTCGGGATCGAAGGCCACCACCGCGGCCTCGAGGCGGGCGCCGTCGTCGCGCTCGACGGTGGTCGAGTCCTCCCCCGCCACCACGTGGGCGTTGGTGACGACGAGGCCGTCGGCGACCACGACCCCGGTGCCCACCTGGACGTTGGCGCAGGCGCGCCCCTCGACGCGCAGCACCGACGGGAGGACGGCGTCGACGACGGCGGGGGTGAGCCCCGACACCGGCGGCGGGTCGCCGAGGTCGGGGGCGGGTTGGAGCGCGGCGAACACCCGCGGGAAGCGGTCCTCTCCGAGCACGCGGCCGAGGGCGCCGATGGCATCGGGTGGGTCGGGCAGGGTGGCGTCGATGACCCCGGCGACCCACGACCCCCGGGCCTGGGCGGCGGGCCACTCGGGGACCTCGGCCATCGTCGGCAGCACCAGCCACACGCCGACGACCACCCCGGCGACGCCAGCCAGGGCACCGGCGACCCGGTCGGTGGGATGGACCGTGGTCCCCGACAGGACCAGGCGCAGCCGACCGCCGACCACGAGCCCCACGAGCTGGCCGATGGAGGCGCCCGCCAGCAAGATGCCGACGGCGGTGAGCAGCACCCGGACCTGCTCGGCCCCCTGCAGGCGGTCGACGATCCACGGGAGCGACCAGGCCGCTGCCAGCAGGCCCACGGCCATGCCGAGCCACGACGTCGCCCGGGTGACGAAGCCGAGGCGCCAGCCGCCGAACGCGGCCGCCGCCAACGCCACCACCAAGACGGCGTCGAGCACGTTCACGGCTCCGGGCGTCAGTCGCCCAACAGACGGGCGTGGGTGAGGAACCCGGTGTGGGCCACCATGCGGTGGTCGGGGCGCACCGCGGCGCCCTCGACGTACCACCCCCGGTGGAGCACCTCGAGCGAGTCGGCGAAGGCGAAGCGGCTGTGGGCGAGGGCCTCGCGCAGCTGGCTCACCTGGGTGATGCTCGGTGTGTAGGCGACGAGGATGCCGCCCGGACGCAGCGCCGTCTCGGCGTGGGGCACCACCTGCCACGGCTCGGGCAGGTCGAGCACGACGCGGTCGTAGCCGTCGCCCTCGATGCCCTCGTAGCAGTCGCGCTCGATGACGTCGTAGCGCGCCAGCGCCTCGGCGCCGAGGAACGACTCGACGTTGCGCACGGCCCGCTGGGCGAAGTCGGCCCGCAGCTCGTGGCCGGTGACGTGGGCGCCGGCGCGCAGCAGGGTCATCGACAGCGCCCCCGAGCCCACGCCCGACTCGAGCACGCGCGCCCCGGGGAACACGTCGGCCAGCATCAGGATCGGGCCCAGGTCCTTGGGGTAGATGACCTGCGCGCCCCGCGGCATCTTCAGCACGAAGTCCGACAGCGTGGGGCGCAGCACCCGGTACCTGGTGCCGCGGGTGCTGGTGACGGTGCCCCCCTCGTCGAGGCCGACGATCTGGTCGTGGGCGACGAAGCCGGTGTGGGAGTGGAACTCGGCGCCCGGATCGAGGGTGACGAGGTAGCGCCGCGACTTCGGGTCGATCAACAGGACCCGCTCGCCGGCCGCGAGCGGCCGGCTCATCGGGCCTCGCCGCGCGCGGCGCGCCGGCGTCCGGGTCGGTGGCCCGACACCAGCTCGACGGGTTGCGCCCCGGCGGCGCGCTCGACCAGCCGGCAGAACGCGCACACCTCGGTGGGGGTCGGGGCCCCGCAGCTGGTGCACGGCGCGAGCGCGTCGAGCTCGTCGGCGATGCCGTCGCGGAACCGCTCCGACGCCCGCTCGAGGAACCCGAAGTAGAAGTCGTGCTTGGCGCCGGGTGAGCCGGCCTCGAGGGTGGCGAGCGCGTCCTTGTAGCGCAGGTGCCGGTTGCCCTCGGCCATCGGGCACTCCTCGACCTGGTAGTCGATGCCGCGCACGACGCAGTAGGCGGCGGTCTCGCGCTCGGCGAGGCGCACGAGGGGCTTCACCTTGCGGGGGAAGCCGTCGCGAGCCGGCAGCACCGGCAGCTGGCGGGCGAGGTACTCGGTGTGCCAGTGCAACACGTTGCCGAGCAGCACGGCGGCTTCGTCGTCGAGGTTGTGGCCGGTGGCCATGACGTCGTAGCCGCCCTCGATGGCGGCGTGGTCGAACAGGTGGCGCTTCGACAGCCCGCACGCCGAGCACGGCGCCCGGCGCGCCGCCCGCGACCCGCTCGGGATGTCGTAGCCGTACTCGGCGCGCAGGTCGATCTCGACGAGGTGGCGACCCCGGGCCGCGGCGAACGCCCGGGCGTAGCGACCCGACTCGTCGCTGTAGTCGCCGATGCCGAGACCGACGTAGAGGCCGTCGACGTCGTAGCCGAGCTCGAGCAGGATGTCCCAGAGGGCGAGGGAGTCCTTGCCGCCCGACACGGCCACGAGCACCCGGTCGCCGGGGGCCAGCATGGCGAACTGGTCGATGGCCTTCTGGGTCTGGTCGCGGCACAGGCGCTCGAAGTGCTCGACGCAGAAGTTGGCGTTGTGGCGGCGGACGTCGATGACCGCCGGACCCCGGCACACGCGGCACTTCACGAGGTCGCTCCCCCCGAGATGACGGGCCGGATCTCGACCTCGTCGTCGTCGGCGAGGGTGGCGTCGTTGGGCACCAGCTCGTCGCCGCGGATGACGAGGACGGTCTCACGGGGCACGTCGAGGCGGCGCAGCAGCGCCACGACCGACAGCGGACCGTCGATCTCGACCTCGCGGCGAGGGTTGCGGAGGGTGACCTTCACGTCCCCCATCATGGCCGCTGCGACGATGGATCCGGCCCCGTGCCCCTCAGCGGCGGCGGCGGACCTTCACCGGTGCGCCGCTGCGGGTCACCGCGGTGTGGTCGATGCGCACCGACTCGCCCGGGCCGAGCACCTGGCGGAACACGACCTCCTCGGAGGGCTGCGACAGCCGTCGGGCGGTGCGCAGCACCCATGCGGCGGTGCCGACCACGAGCCAGGCCCGGCTCGACCCGGCGAACAGGCCCCGGTTGAGCCCGACGCGCTGCAGCAGCGCGAGCACCGTCAGACCCGTCGGATCTCGACGACGGTGGTGCGCTTCTTGCCGCGGCGGGTGCCCAGGAAGAAGGCCACGGCGAGCACCGCGACCGCAGCGCCGACGGCGATGACCACGGCGACGCCGGCGGCCTGCTCGGCGGTGTCGTCGACGTCGCCCTGCAGCTCACGGAACTTCGCCTCGATGTCGTCGCGCGTGATGGCCCCGGTGCTCATGAGCGGCCCTTCCGGTTGATGGCGCTGACCGCAGCGCCGATGACGAGGGACAGCCCCAGCAGCACGATCAGGTAGGGGATCCAGCTGAGGTTGCCGGTGAAGGTGGAGCCGGTCTCGGTCTGCAGGGCTCGCAGCCCGGCGAGCGCCAACAGCACGGTGCCGATGGCCACGAGCAGCGCACCACCGACGCCGAAGCCGACGTAGCGGCCGATGCCCTTGAGCGGCCCGATGGTCTCCTGGCGCGCGTAGGCGACCAGGAGCTCCCAGATGTCCTGGATGGTGCTGGGCACGGATGAGCGATCGGTATCGGCCACGGAGTCCTCCCGGTCACGGCCTTCCTAACCGGTCGACGCCGCCGATCGCAAGGATCGGGCTCACGACGGTGGCTCGAACCCGTCGTCGCCCAGCGGGCCGAGCGACAAGCGGGCACCGAGCACGGTGATCTCGTCGGCGAGCAGCTCGCCGGCCAGCGCGAGGCGGGCCCCGGCCCCCGGCACGGCGAGGAGCCGTTGGCGGTCGGCGGGACCGAGCGGCGCCACCGCGACCACCTGGTAGCTGCCGAGGACGGGGTCGTCGGTGAGCTCGATGGTGGACGGCGCGGTGACGTCGTCGAGCTCGGCGGCGAGCGCCAAG
>DATHSN010000174.1:0-5085 GCA_035464115.1 Acidimicrobiales bacterium
GGCCCTGGTCGAGCACGTAGCCCCGGTCGGCGATCTCGAGGCAGCGACGTGCGTTCTGCTCGACCATCACGATCGAGACGCCGGTGTCGTTGATGAGCGCCACCCGCCGGAACACCTCGTCCTGGTTGGCGGGCGACAGCCCAGCCGAGGGCTCGTCGAGGAAGAGCACGTCGGGCTCCATCATCAGCGCCCGCCCCATCGCGAGCATCTGGCGCTCGCCGCCCGACATGAGCCCGGCCCGCTGCTTGCGGCGCTGGGCCAGGAGCGGGAACAGCGCCACCACGGCCTCGAAGCGCTCGGCGAACGCCTTGGGCCGCTGGTACAGCCCCATCTCGAGGTTCTCCTCGATGGTGAGGGTGGGGAACACGTTGTTGGTCTGGGGCACGAACCCCACGCCCCTCGCCACCAGCTTGTTCGCCTTCTCGTTGGTGATGTCGTCGCCGCGGAGGCGCACCGCTCCCGACCGGACCGACACCAACCCGAACATGGCCTTGAGGAGGGTGGACTTGCCGGCCCCGTTCGGACCGATGATGCCCACCAGCTCACCCGGCGCCAGCTCGAAGTTGCAGCCCGTGAGGATGTCGACCCCGGGCAGGTAGCCGGCGACGACGTCGGTGGCGGTGAGGACGGGCTCGGTCATGACGACCCCCCGGAGCGCTCGGCGTGGTGGGTGCCGAGGTAGGCGTCGATGACCTTGGGATCGGCGCCCACGACCCGGGGCGGGCCCTCGGAGATGACCGACCCCTGGGCCAGGCACACCACCCAGTCGCTGATGCCCATCACCACGTCCATGTCGTGCTCGATGAAGATGACGCTCATGCCCTCGTCGCGCAGGGCCGTCACGTGGCCGAGCAGCGACTGCACGAGCGCGGGGTTCACACCCGCCATGGGCTCGTCGAGCAGGACCAAGCGGGGCCGCACCATGAGCGCCCTGGCCATCTCGAGCAGCTTGCGTTGCCCACCCGACAGCGTGCCGGCGTACTGGTCGCGCATGTGCGCCAGCTTGAAGCGCTCGAGCAGCTCCTCGGCGCGGCTCAGCACCTCGCGCTCCTGCGCCTTCCACCGGAACGGCAGCAACGCCTGGACGGCGCTCTCGCCGCGCTGGTCGGGGGCGGCGAGCAGCAGGTTGTCGAGCACCGTCATCTTGGCCAGGGCCTTGGTGAGCTGGAAGGTGCGCACCATGCCCGCCCGGGCCACCGCATGGGCGGGGCGTCCGGCGAGCGACCGTCCGTCGAGCTCCCAGTGACCGGTGTCGGGACGGTCGAAGCCGGTGAGCAGGTTGAACAGGGTGGTCTTGCCGGCGCCGTTGGGGCCGATCATCGACGTGATCAGGCCGCGTTGCACCTCGAGGTGCTCGACGGCGACGGCCTGGAGGCCACCGAACGACCGCGTGACCCCGTCGACCACGAGGATCGGATCGGGCTTGGGCACACCGGGACGGTGCTCGACCCCGTCGAGCGGGGGGACGTCAGCGGACACCGATGAGCACCTCCTCACGCTTGCCGAACATCCCCTGCGGTCGCCAGATCATGAGGAGCATCAACAACAGACCGACGAGGGCGAAGCGCACGGCGCCGAGCTGCTGGGACGTGAGGAGCCAGTCCGGGATCACGCCCGACTCGATGCCCTCGCGCAGGATGCCCTCGGTGAACAACAAGATGAACCAGAACACGAGCGCCCCGGCGATCGGCCCGCGGATGGTGCCCGCGCCACCGAGGATCATCACCGTCCACACGAAGAAGGTCGTCTGCGGTAGGTAGCGGTCGGGGACGACCGCCTGGGCCTCCAGCGCCAGCAGCATGCCGGCGAGCGCACCGATGGCACCGCCGATGCACAGGCTCTGGATCTTGAACGAGAACACGTTCTTGCCGAGGGCCCGGGCGGCGTCCTCGTCCTCGCGGATGGCCTTGACGACGCGGCCCCACGGCGACCGGGTGAGGCCCCAGACGAGCAGGCTGGTGAGCGCGACGAGGGCCCACCCCACGGTCATGACCCAGAGGGACCGCTCGGAGAAGGTGATGTCCCAGATGCCGTACTGGCCCGGCGAGAACGGGTTGAGGGCGAAGAAGTCGTCAGCGAAGCCCTGCAGGCCGAACACGCCGCCGGTGACGCCCTCGGCCCAGGTCGATCGGGCGAAGATGCGGATGATCTCGCCCACCGCGATGGTGGTGATGGCCAGGTAGTCGGCCCGCAGACGGAGGGTGGCGGCACCGATGACGAGGCCGAGCACCGCCGCCGCGACGAGGCCGAGGGGGATGGCGAGCCACAGGGAGAGCCCCGAGTCGACCGCGATGGCCATGGTGTAGGCGCCGACCGCGAAGAAGGCGATGTGGCCGAAGTTGAGCAGGCCGGTGTACCCGAAGTGCAGGTTGAGCCCCACGGCGGCCAGGGCGAACGCTGCGCCCTGCACGCCGATGGCGGCGCGGATGGCGTCGACGATGACGTCGATCATCCGATCCGCTCCCGCACGCCGAGGATGCCCTGGGGCCGGACCAGCAACACGATGACGAGCACCCCCAACGCGAACAGCAGCTTCATGTCGCCGGGGAACCAGTAGGTGCTCATCTGGGTGACGATGCCGACGACGATGCCGCCGACCATCGCCCCGTAGGCGGTGCCGAGTCCTCCCAGCACCACGGCCGCGAACATGAGCAGGAGCACGTCGTTGCCCATGTCCCAGCGGACCGACTCGGCGATGCCGAACAAGATGCCGCCGAGGCCGGCGAGGGCCGCGCCGCTGACCCATGTGGCGAGGATGACCCGATCGACGTCGATGCCGCTCGACTCGGCCAGGTCCTTGTTCACCGCCACCGCCCGGGTGGCGGTGCCGAGCCGGGTGTTCTTGAGGGCCCAGCCGAAGGCCAGGAGCACGGCCGCGGAGATCACGATGCTCGCCCACGCCTTGGGGGTGAGCGAGAACGGTCCCACGGCGAACGTCGACTGGATCCGGTAGTCGAGGTAGAAGTCGGGCCGGCTGCCGAAGAAGATCAGGTAGAGGTGGCGGAGGAAGAAGGCGAGACCGATCGAGACCACCATGGCGGCGATGTCGCCGGTGCGGCGGCGCCGGAGGCGGGCGAACAGACCGGTCTCGAGCACCGCGCCGAGGCCGCCCGATGCGGCGATGGCGATGAGGCCGGCGAGCACGAGCGGCATCGCCGGCAGCGGACCCCAGCCCCGCTCGATCCACCAGGCGACGATGGCGCCGAACGCCACCAGCTCGCCGTGGGCGAAGTTGACCAGCCCGGTGACCCCGAACACGAGCGAGAGCCCGAGCGACGCCAGCGCGATCAACAGACCGAACCGCAAGCCGTCGATGAACAGGTTGGCGAGGCGGTCGAGCCGCGAGACCGAGTCGACCACCCGCTCGCCGATGGGGAAGATGACCGTGCGGTCCTGGCCGGGTCGCACCGTGGGCGTGAGCACGCCGCGCTCGGCGTCGGTGAGCTCGATCCCGTCGGGCAGAGCCCCCAGGGTCACGACGTAGTCGCCCGGTTCATCGAGCGGGACCGCCCACGCGCCGGCGTCATCGGTGGTGACCGTGGCGACCTCGGCGCCGCCGGGGGTGGTGACGGTGATGTCGACGCCGCTGACCGGCTCGCGGTCGGCGTCGACGAGGGTGCCCCGCAGCGACTGCGCCGCGCCGTCGTCCTCCTGGGCGCCGGCCGGGGGCGCCACAGCCATGAGCACGATCGCGACGATCGCCACGAGGGCGGCACGGATCGCAGTACGAGGGGAGGGTCGGCGCATCGAGCCTCGTCGGGGGGCGGCAGGGTCCGGGACACAGTAGCCACCGACCCCGGCGCGGCGCCCGATCCGCGTGCGTTCGTCCACCTCGAGCCGCAGCGCGTCGCGACCTCGGCGACGACGCCGACGTCAGGCCGTGGCCAACCCCACCCGGTCGAGGACCTCGTCGAGCGAGGCCACCATGCCGGTGTAGAAGGCGCCGAACTGGCCGTAGAGCGCCGAGGCGGTGTCGTAGCGCATGGTGTAGACGGCGGCCTTGAGGTCGTCGGGGTGCACGCCGAACAAGGTGACGCCCCACTCGAAGTCGTCGAGGCCGGTGGAGCCGGTGACGACCTGCAGGATGCGCCCGGCGAACTTCCGGCCCGACGCGCCGTGCTCGTACATGAGCTCCTTGCGGCGGTCGTACTCGAGGGTGAACCAGTTGTTGACCTCACCCCGTTGCTTCGACATGGGGTAGAAGCACCACGCCGACTTGCCCTCGGGGGGCAGCACCGGGTGCAGGCGGGCCTGGCGCATCTCCTCGGGCACGCCTTGGGCGTACTCGGACAGCTCGGTGAGGCTCACGTAGGAGTCGACCAGCTCGAGCCCGGCGGCGGCCAGGTCGGTCTGCAGGCGGCGGAGGCGCCACAGATCCTCCGACAGCGCCATGGTGGCCAGGTCGGCCTTGTGGCCCAGCATGGCGACGGGCACGACCTGGTCGCCGTCGGCGCGGGCCTTCTCGACGGCGGTGGCGATCTCGTCACGGTCGGCCAGCGGACCGACCTTCCAGAACAGGTGGACGACACCCAGGCCGACGGACGGTGACAGCGGCTCGGTCATGGTGTCGAGGCTAGGCCCGGTCGATCCCGGTCACGCCGTCGCGCAGCATCGGCCCGAGCACCAGCTGCAGCACGCGGTGCCGACGCTCGGTCGACAAGGCCGCGGCGTCGGGGGTGAGCAGGAGGCCGTCGACCACCGCCCCGATGGCGGCGACGGCGTCGTCCTCGTCGACGCCGTCGGCGAGTCGGCCCCGCAGGAGGCGGCGGACGACCTCCTCCCACCAACGGTCGAAGTCGATCACGAGCCGGTCGATCGCCGGCTCGACCCCGCTCGTGACCGCGGCGACGAGGGCCCGCCAGACGTCGTCGTCCGACCCCACCGACCAGGCGAGCAGCGCCCGCAGCGGGTCCACGGCCGCGGCGACGACCTGCTCGGCCTCCGCCCGACGGCGGTCGAGGGCGGTGCCCACCGCAGCGTCGAGCAGTGAGCGACGGTCGGGCGCGTAGTGGGTGACGGTCGCCGTCGACCGCCCCAGCTCGGCGGCCACGCGACGGATGGTCACGCCGGCCACGCCGTGCCGGG
>DATHSN010000175.1:0-1588 GCA_035464115.1 Acidimicrobiales bacterium
GTAGGTGGCGGCGCGGGTGCTGGCGTACCAGGGCACGGGTGCCGACGGGTTGTCGGGGTGGTCGAACCAGGCCAGCCCGGCGGTAGCACCGTCGACCGTGCCGGTGAGGTCGATCCACTCGGCGGGGACGCCGAGGAGGCGCTCGTGGGCCTCACCGTCGGGGGTGCGCAGGACGGTGTCGGTCCAGTCGGGGCGACCCCGCAGGGCGAGCCCGCCGTAGCCGCCCCAGGTGGTGAACGGGGTGCGGTCGAGCTCCACCCGGATCGATGCGGTGAGCGAGATGTAGATGTCGACCGCCACTGCGTCGGGCGCCAGCGGCACGAGTGCGAGGCGGCGCTCGTCGTGGATCACCTCGGTCTCGCGGTCGGGGGCGATCCAGTCGACGATGCCGGTGAGCGCTGTGGTCCGCGACCCGGTGACCACCAGCGGGTCGCTGCCGTGGCGGAGGACCCCGTAGGGCGCCTGCTCCTCCCAGAAGTTGTCGCCGTTGACGTGCTTCACCGTGAACCACATGCCGCGGTGCCACGGGTGGTCGGGGGGCTCGACCGCGGTGAGGACCCGCCCCGAGGGGGTCACCAGCGGGTGGAGGTGGGGCTTGCGGCGGTGCCCGTGGACGTAGGTGAACCCGCCACCATCGTCGGCGGTGACGGAGGTGGCGTCGGGGTGGTGCTCGACCCGGGTCATGGTCCCCACCCTCGCGCCGCCACGTGCTCGGCGCTGATCGGGAGCTCGACCCACTCGCCGGTGCGCGACGAGTGGTGCACCGCGGCCACGATCTCGAGCGCGGCGCGGGCGTCGGCCAGGGTGACCGGGAGGGGCCGGCCCGACACCAGCGCGTCGGCCGCGGCTGCGAAGAGCCCGATGAACCCCTCGGGTCCCGGGGTCCAGCCGTCGGTGGCCGCCGCGATGGCGGCGGTGGCCGCGTCGTCGTCGGGGGTGAGGACCCACGGGTCGGCCCCGTTGTCGTAGGGCGAGGTGCCGCTCTCGGCCGAGAGGCGCTCGAAGCTGAAGCGGTGCCGGGAGATCTCGGCGCTCGAGCCCAGCGTGATCGACAAGGTGCCGAGCGTGCCGTCGGCCCACTCGAGCAGGGCCGCCGCGGTGTCCTCGGTCTCGACCGGGTTCACCCGGGTGCACGCCCGGCCCATCACCCGCGCCGGCGGGCCGAGCACCGCGTGGGTCATGTCGATGGCGTGCAGGCCGTGGCTGGCGAGGGCACCACCGAGCTCGCCGGCCCACGTGCCCCGCCACGGGACGGTGTAGTAGTCGGCGCGCCGGCGCCAGGCGACCTCGACGGTGGCGGTGTGGCACCGGCCGGTGACGCCGCTCGCCACCAGGTGGCGCAGGCGCTGCACGCCGGCGCCGAAGCGGTACTGGAACACGGGGACGACGCGCCGCCCCGATGCTGCTTCTGCGGCCACGAGCCGGTCGACGTCGGCGACCGAGCCGGCGATGGGCTTCTCGACCACGACGTCGCGTCCGCTGGCGAGCACGGCCAGGGCCTGGTCGAGGTGCAGCCACGGTGGGGTGCACAGCGACACGACGTCGATGTCGTCGCGGGCGAGCACCGCCTCGAGGCTGGACTCGGGCT
>DATHSN010000176.1:0-7305 GCA_035464115.1 Acidimicrobiales bacterium
CGCGCCGACGTGCTCGCTCGACCGGGGGTCCCCCACGTCGTCCGGTTCCGCATCAGCACCGCCGACCGTGGCTGGCGCCACCTCGAGGAGGTCGCCACCAACCTC
The DNA here is from genome assembly GCA_035464115.1 of Acidimicrobiales bacterium. Classification (GTDB taxonomy): domain Bacteria; phylum Actinomycetota; class Acidimicrobiia; order Acidimicrobiales; family SKKL01; genus DATHSN01. The sequence goes on from DATHSN010000176.1 coordinate 106, forward strand.
CTCGACGACCCCACGGTCGGGGGCGTGGTGGTCAACACCCGCGACATCACCGAGCGCCGTCGTCACGAGCACGAGCTGTTGGCCCAAGCCCGACGCGATCCGCTCACCGGGCTGCCCAACCGGCGGCTGTTCCACGAGCTGCTCGACAGCGCCCTCGAGCGGGCCCGCGAGGCCCACACCGACGTCGGCGTGGTGTTCATCGACCTCGACCGCTTCAAGCTGGTCAACGACTCCCTCGGCCACCACGTCGGCGACGCCCTGCTGGTCGAGGCCGCGGCCCGGCTCCGCGATTCGGTGCGGTCCGGCGACGTGGTGGCCCGCCTCGGCGGCGACGAGTTCGTGGTGATGTGCGAGGGGCTCGACGCGGTCGACGAGCTGGCCGCCCGCGTCCTCGCCGCGTTCCGCCTGCCGTTCCGGATCGGGGCCGGCGAGGTGTACACGACCGCCTCGGTGGGGGTGGCGCTCGCCCGGCCCGACGCCGACCGCACCGAGCTGCTGCGCGACGCCGACGCCGCCATGTACGCCGCCAAGGCGCGGGGCCGCAACCGCAGCGCGGTGTTCGACGGGGGCCTGGTGGAGGCGGCGCGCGAGCGCCTCGCCATCGAGTCCGGTCTGCGCCGGGCCCTCGAGCACCGCGAGCTCGAGCTGCACTGGCAACCGATCGTGGCCGACGGCCGCGCACCGGTGGGTGTCGAGGCGCTGCTGCGCTGGCACCATCCCGAGCGGGGCCTGCTCGCCCCGGAGTCGTTCCTCGACGTCGCCGAGGACACCGGGCTCATCATCGGCATCGGCGGATGGGCCGTCCGCGAGGCGTGTGAGCGGTGGGCCGCCATCACCCGGGCGGGCGAGGTGCCACCGCTCGACCTGCACGTCAACCTCTCGGTCCGCCAGCTCGTCGCCCCCGGCACCGCCGAGCTGGTGGCCCAGGTGCTGCGCGACACCGGCCTCGACCCCGCCCGGCTGCGCTTCGAGATCACCGAGAGCGCCCTGCTCGCCGGCCACGACGCGCACGTCGAGCTGGGCCTCATCCGCGCCCTCGGCGTGCGGTTGTCGCTCGACGACTTCGGCACCGGGTACTCGTCGCTCACCCGCCTGCGCGAGCTCGACATCGACATGATCAAGATCGACCGCTCGTTCGTCGCGGGGGTCGACGACGATCCCGACGACGTCGCCATCGTCGCGGCCATCGTCGAGCTGGCCCGGGTCATGCGGCTCGACGTCGTCGCCGAAGGCGTGGAGACGCCCCGGCAGGCCGAGGCCCTCCTCGCCCTCGGCTGTCACCGCACGCAGGGCTTCCTGCACGCGCCGCCCCTCCCGCTCGACGCGGTGCGGTCCTGGATCGCCGGCCGCAGCGGGTCGGTCGAGCCGGTGCCTCACTGATCCCGGCCGGGGTGGGTACCATCACGGGCACGCCCGTGACCCCTCTCCGCCCATGATCCGTGTCGTGATCCTCGCCCTCGCCGAGAACGCCGTCGTCTGGCTCGTCGCCTCGGCCGTGTGGTCGATGGTGCGGCCGTCACGTCGACCGCCCCGGCCGCCCACCGGTCCGGTCGGTCCGCCCGACGAGCGCATCCCCTGACCGACGGGCCCCGCTACGCCGTCTACGCCGCGCCGCAGCCGGGCTCGGCGCTGGCCGGGGCGGCCGCCGCGTGGCTCGGGCGTGACGCCGACGCCGGGGTGGCGGTGGCGCACCCCACCGATCTCGAGGTCGCCCCCGCCGAGCTGGCCGAGCTCACCGCCGCGCCGCGCCGCTACGGGTTCCACGCCACCCTGCGAGCGCCGTTCCACCCCGCCGACGGCGTCACCCGGGCCGACGTCGCGCAACGGGTCGACCGCCTCGCCGCCGCCCACGCGCCGGTCGACGTGGCCCTGGCGCTGCGCACCATCGCCGGGTTCGCCGCGCTCGTGCCGGCCGAGCCGACGCCCGGGCTCGAGGCGATCGCCGCCGCGTGCGTCACCGAGCTCGACGACCTGCGCCGCGCCCCCGCCCCCGACGACCTGGCCCGCCGGCGCAGCACCGGGCTGACGCCCCGCCAGGACGAGCTGCTGGTGCGATGGGGGTACCCCTACGTGCTCGACGAGCTGCGGCTGCACCTCACCCTCACCCGACGCCTCGACGACGACGAGCGCGACCGGGTGCTCGCCGCGGCCCGGCGGTGGTTCGCGTGCGTCGAGCGGACCCCGCTCGCGGTGCGCGACCTGTGCGTGTTCGCCCAACCCGACCCCGGGGCGCCGTTCACCGTCGTGCACCGCGCCCCGCTGCGGGGCACGACCCCCTGACCGGCGGCACCGGCCGGACGGCAGCCGGACGGTAGGCTCGCCGCCCGATGTCCGAGCTGCGGTTCTACTTCGGCACCATGGGCTCGGGGAAGAGCACGCTCGCCCTGCAGATCCACCACAACCTGGCCTCGTCGGGCCAGCACGGTCTGCTCCTGACCCTGCTCGACCGGTCGGTGTCGGCGGTGTCGAGCCGCCTCGGCGTGGCCCAGCCCGCCATCGAGGTGCGGCCCGACCTCGACCTCATGGCGATGGCCGAGGACGTCATCGCCGAGCACGGCTCGCTCGAGTACCTGGTGTGCGACGAGGCGCAGTTCTACCTGCCCCGCCAGATCGACCAGCTCGCCGAGATCGTCGACGACCTCGAGGCCGACGTGTTCGCCTTCGGCCTGCTCACCGACTTCCGCGGCCTGCTGTTCGACGGCACCAAGCGTCTGCTCGAGCTGGCCGACCGGCGCCAGGAGCTGCAGGTCGAGGCCCGCTGCTGGTGCCACCGGCCCGCCACCCACAACGCCCGGCTGCTCAACGGCACCCAGGTCTACGAGGGCGACGTCGTGGTGGTCGGCGACACCGGGCACCCCGAGGACGCCGTCAGCTACGAGCTGCTCTGCCGACGCCACTGGAACGCCGGGCGTCTCGCCTGACGGTGCCGGGCCCGCGGCGACCGGCCCGGATCGGTCAGGTCAGCCCGACGCGGCGCAAGAGGGTGGGGGGCGGGGAGAGGTCGCCGGCGGCGACCCGGGCGGCGCGCTCGACGTTGACCGCGTCCCACTCGCGACCGGCCCAGTCGTCCCAGGGGCCCGGGGCGAGGCGCGACGGGTCGCCGTCGGCGGCGACGCACGCGCGCAGGTAGGCCTGTTGGGCGCGCAGCTCGGCTTCGCCTCCCACCGGACCGTGGCCGGGGACGATGGTGGGGCCCAGCTCGAGGACGTCGTCGAGCGCGTCGGCCCACGCGGCAGGGTCGCCGTCGTAGGCCACGGGCGTGACCCCGAACGAGCACATCGCCCCGGCGAAGCACACCTCGGCGCCGGGCACCGCCACCACCAGGTTCTGCAGCATCTGACCCCGGGTGGGCACCGCGACCACCGCCTGGCTCAGCCAGGCGGCCTCGTCGACGACGTGGCTGACCGGACGGGTGCGCAGGTCGTCGCCCAGCTGCGGGGCGAAGTCGGGGTGCAGGCGGCGGAACACCTCGGGGTTGGCCGGGGTGTCGAGCAGGGCGCTGGCCTGGCGGCTGCCGTAGACCGCGGGCAGGCGGAACCGGCTGGTGCCGCCGCTGAACTCGATGTGGCTCGAGGTGAGGACCAGCCGGGGGATCGGGAGACCGATCGCCTCGACCTCCTGGGCGAAGGGCTCCCACTGCGACGCCACCATGAGCGTGTCGATCACGGTGAGCCCGTCGGCGTCGACCACCAGGCCGGCGTTGGGCCGACCGGGTCCCGGATCGTCGGCCACCCAGGCGTAGACGCCGGTCGCGAGCTGCTCGAGGTGCGCCACTGGAGCAGCGTAGCGATGCCGCCACGGGCGGCCGTGACCGGATCGGTCCGTCGATCTGGCATCCTGGTGGGCCGCACCGCCCACCTCGGCGCCCCGAGTAGGAGTCCCATGTCGTTCAAGCCCGGCGATCGCGTCGTCTATCCGCACCACGGCGCCGCCGTGATCGAGCGCAAGGAGAAGCGCACCGCGTTCGGCGAGGAGACCGAGTACCTGGTCCTGCGCATGGCCCACGGCGACCTCATGCTGTCGGTCCCCGTCGACAAGGCCGAAGAGGTGGGGATGCGCCCGCCGATCAGCACCGAAGACGTCGAAGACCTCTTCGAGCTGCTCGCCAAGAAAGACGTCCGTGAGCCCTCCAACTGGAGCCGGCGGTTCAAGAACCACCAGGAGAAGCTCAAGTCGGGCGACGTCTACCAGGTGGCCGAGGTCGTGCGGAACCTGGCGCTGCGCGAGGCCTCCAAGGGCCTGTCGGCCGGCGAGAAGTCGATGCTCGTCAAGGCGCGCAGCGTGCTCGTGTCCGAGCTGAGCTTCGCCCTCGACGTGTCCGAGGACGACGCCCTCGACAAGGTCAACGCCGTCCTCGCCTGATCCGGGCCCGCCCGGCCGTCGTGGCGCTCAGGCGCTGCGGCGGCGGCGACGGCGGGGTGGCTCCTCGTCGGCGGCCAGCTGGACCTCGTCGACCGCGAGGCGCGCCGCCTCGGCGACGCCGACCACGTTGGTCATGATCTCGCCGAACGAGTCGGGGTCCTCGATCAGCCACCCGTGGCTGCCGCGCACCACCTCGGCGGCGCCGCCCAGCGCGGTGGCCATGGCCTCCATGGAGGCCGCGGGCAGCACCTTGTCCTCGTCGCCCCACAGCACCACCACCGGCAGGCCCCGCTGGCGGAGCTCCTCGAGCTCGACGAGCAGGTTGGCCTCGCGGGCGATCTTGCCGACGCGCCAGAACGCGAGCGGGTCGCGCAGCACGTTGCGGACCATGTCCTGGGCGATCACCGGGAGCACCGACCGCAACGCCCGGGGCGTGGCCACGTCGTAGGGGAAGTGCAGGCCCCAGTCCCACAGCGGCCGGTCGGCCAGGTGGCGCTCGTCGCCGCGACGGCGCTGCTTCCACACCGATCCGCCGATGGAGTTGATGAGCACGAGGAGCCGGAGGTCGTCGCCGTGGCCGTGGGCGGTGGCGATGGCGACCCCGCCCCCGAACGAGTGGCCGCCGAGGTACCAGTGGCCCTCGACGCCGATCGTCTCGCAGAAGTCGCGGACCCATCGGGCGTAGCCGCCGAGGCTGAAGTCGGCGGAGGGCAGCGGGGCGGTGCCACCGAACCCGGGCAGCGACGGCGCGACCACCCGGACACCGAGGCGGGCCAGCCGACCGAGGGCCCGCTTGTAGGTGTGGTCGGTGAGCCCCCAGCCGTGCAGGAACACGAAGGGCGTGCCCTCGCCGGCCTCGCCGTAGCGGGCCTCCCGACCTTGGACCTCGACCGTCGACCAACGCAGGTGGTGCGCCGGGCGAGCGTCGTTGCTCCCCACGGCCGCGACGGTAGCACCGCTGCGGCACCACCCCGGCGGTGAAGGTTCTTCAAGGTCGCGCTGCGACGGTCGATGGAAGAGCCATGGAGGGTTCGGACGACGCCGTGCTGTCGCTCGGTCGAGGCGGGGAGCTGCGCGCCGTGCAGCGCCGCTTCGCGCTGCGCTGGCGCATCGGCGTCGCCGTCGGCTTCGCCATCCTCGGGGTGAACTGGGTCGGCCACGACCTGGTGCTCGACGCCGCTGCCCGCGAGCTCGGTGCCGAGCCCGCCGCCCTCGACGCGATCGCCCGGCTCCGTCAGGCCAACGAGGTGCTCAGCCTGGTGGCCGGTGCCGTGCTCGTGGCGGTGGGCCTGGTGTTCTTCCGGCCCCTCGACCGCACGTTGCGCCGCGAGAGCCGGTGGATCGACCAGACCGAGGAGGCCCAGCGTCGCGACGGGAACCGCCGGCGCTTCGCCGGCGAGCTGCACGAGGCCATGGAGATGGCCGGCACCGAGGCGGCGATCGCCAAGGTGGCCGAAGCGGTGTTCGAGGTGGTCGGCGATCGGCCCGCCGAGATGCTGCTCGCCGATGCGAGCGACGCCCACATGCGCGCCCGTGCCGTGCACCCCGAGGCGGGTGGCGCCGGGTGCGGGGTGGGCGCGCCGTTCGAGTGCCCCGCCGTGAAGCGGGCCCGCGCCCAGTCGTTCCCGAGCTCTCGGGCCATCAACGCCTGCCCGCACCTGCGCGAGCGCGACGGCGACCCCCGTTCGGCGTACTGCGCCCCAGTGGCGTTCATGGGTCGGTCGCTGGGCGTCGTGCACCTCACCGGTCCCGAGGGCGAACCCCTCGGGGCGGTCGCCAGCGAGCGGGTCGACGAGCTGGCCGGACAGCTCGGCATGCGCATCGGGACGGTTCGGGCCCTCGCCCGCGCCCAGCTGCAGGCGAGCACCGACAGCCTCACCGGCCTGGCCAACCGCCGCACCGCCGAGGAGCAGCTCGGGCAGCGGCTGGCCGATGGCGAGGACCTCGCCGTGGCCCTCGTCGACCTCGACCACTTCAAGCGGCTGAACGACACCTACGGCCACGACGCCGGCGACCGGGCCCTGCGCCTGTTCGCCGACACCGTCCGCCGGGCGCTGCGCACCGACGATCTCGTCGCCCGCTGGGGCGGCGAGGAGTTCATCGTGGCGCTGCCCGGACTGGACCGCGCCGCCGCCGCCGACGCGCTCGACCGGATCCGGCTCGCCCTCGTCGATGCGTGTGCCCGCGCCGAGGCCCCGACGTTCACGGCGAGCTTCGGGGTGGTCGACACCGACCTCGACCGCCGCCTCGACGTGGTCGTCCGCGAAGCCGACGCCGCGCTGTCACGGGCCAAGGAGATGGGCCGCGACCGAGTGGTGGTCGGCCCGGTCGACGCCGCGTGGGCGCCGGTCGCCACGGTCGACGTCTGACTCGGCTCGCCCTCTTCCACGGGTGCCGCCGCGTGACTGACCACAGCCAACTTCGTTCGAAACGCCAGAGAGATTCTGGCGTTTCGCGAGTTCGGGGCCGGCTTCACTGTCACACCCCCTCCGTATTCTGGGTACATGTGTTCGACTCAGACGGAACGGATCATGGACGAGTTGGCGGCGGCGGTTGCCGCCTATCAGCAGCTCGATCTCGAGGTGTTGGAGGCCACCGAGCTGTTGGCGGTGGTGCGCAAGGCCGAGGTGGTGGGCCGTCAGTTCGATCACGGCACTGACCGCCTCGCCGGTGAGGTGCATCGCACTGGCGCCCATCGGGTCGACGGGCACGCCAACGCGAAGTGCGCGTTGATGCACCTCGGTCGGATACCTGGGCCCGAGGCTGCGCAGCGGATCTCTCGGGCGCGGGCGTTGCGGTTGCTGCCGGCGGTGGCTGACGCCTATCGGCGGGGGACGG
>DATHSN010000177.1:0-2179 GCA_035464115.1 Acidimicrobiales bacterium
CTGACCGTGACCTTCGGACTCACGATGCTCGTGCCGTTGCAGTACGCCGTGCTCGTCGGCGTCGGGCTCTCGATCGTGCTCCACGTCGTCCGCCAGTCCAACAAGGTCGTCGTACACCGCCAGGTCCTCGAGGCCGACGGATACCTCGTCGAGGTCGATCCACCGGCGGTGCTCTCGCCCGGCGACGTCGTGATCCTGCAGCCGTACGGGAGCCTGTTCTTCGCGGCCGCTCCGGTGATCGAGGCCATGCTGCCCGCGGTCGGCCCCGACTCGTCGCGGTCGGTCGTCATCCTGCGGCTCCGCGGCCGCACCGACCTCGGCACGACATTCATGGACGTCCTCCACCGGTACGCGGCCGCCCTCGCCGCTGCCGTCAGCAAGCTCGTGCTGTCGTCCGTCAGCGATCGAGTGCTCGAGCAGCTACGCGTCGCCGGAGTCACCGATGTGATCGCCGCCAACGACCTGTACCCGGGTGACGATCGAGTCGGCGCCACGCTCGCGCGAGTCCACGACGACGCTCTCGACTGGGTGGCGTCCCGACCGTGACGCTGACGAGCAGCCGGGTGCGGCGCGGTCTGCGCCTGTTCACCAGCGGACATGATCCTGGCGATCCTCCGCCACCCACCGTGGGCTCCCACCGGCCTGCGGCCTATGCTCGACCCATGAAGAAGCTCATGCTGCTCGTCATCGTCATCGCCCTGGCTGCCGTCGCGTCGAAGAAGCTCCGCGCCGTCTGATCCCTGTCGCCGGGCCGCGGGTCGCCCACGCCGTGGGGAGCGTGGCCCAGCGCGCGGTCGGCACCACGGCGATCGGCGGGGCCGGGCGCCAGCGTCGCCACAGCCACCACCCAGCGACCATGAGCCCGGCGAGCGTCACGGCGCCCCCGCCGATGGTGGCCGGGTGCGATGCCGGCGGCATCGACACCGCCGATCGCATGGTCACCGGTCGGTCGAACACCCGGATGTCCCAGTCGCGCTGGCGGGCCGCCTTGAGCAGCTCGCGGTCGGGGTTCACCACCACGGGGTGGCCGACCGCCTCGAGCATCGGCAGATCGGTGGCCGAGTCGGAGTAGGCGTACGACTCGGCCAGGTCGATGTCGAACCGCTCGGCCTCGAGGTGGATCGCTTCGGCCTTGGCGGGTCCCTGGGCGTAGAACTCCACCTCGCCCGTGTAGCGGCCCGCGTCGTCGATGCGGGCCCGGGTGGCGATGGCGTCGTCGACGCCGAGGTGGCGGGCGAGGGGCGCCACGATCTCGGCGGGCGACGCCGACACCAGGTAGATGCGACGTCCGGCCCGACGGTGCTCGGCGATGAGCTCGAGGGCCTCGGCGTAGACGATGGGGACCACGACCTCCTCGAGGGCCTCCTCGACGAGTCGGCTCACGTGGGCCTGGTCCCACCCCGCGGCCACCCGGAGCGCCGACGCGCGCATGCGCTCCATCCGCTGCTCGTCGGCCCCGAGGTAGTGGAACACCAGGTGGCCCCACAGGGCCCGCAGCACGAGCCAGCGCGAGAGGTACCCGGCCCGCCGCAGGGGCGGGGTGAGGGCCACGAGGGCGGCGCGGGCGATGACCGTCTTGTCGAGGTCGAAGAACGCCGCCTGCACCTCCGGGAGCCTACGACCCGGCCCTTGCCCGGGCGGGGCGGGTGGCCCTACTCTCCGACCACCTCGCCTTCCCCGGTGCGCTCCCATCGCGCCCTCGGAGGGTCAGATGGTCATCAGCTGTTGGTCCGCCAAGGGCGGATCGGGCACCACCGTGGTCGCCGCCGCCCTCGCCCTCGTGCTCGCCCGTCGTCCCGGCGGCCAGGTCGTCCTCGTCGATCTCGCCGGCGACGTCCCCGCCGTGCTGGGCCTGCCCGACCCGTCGGGTCCGGGCCTGCGGGGGTGGTGCGCCGCCGGGGCCCAGGCCCCTGCCGACGCGCTCAGCCGCCTCGAGGTCCGCGCCGCGCCGGGGCTCGGGGTGCTGCCCCGGGGTGACGGGCCACCGGGCGGCGCCGAGCGACTCGAGGTGCTCACCTCGCTGCTCGACGCCGACGGCCGCCCCGTCGTCGTCGACTGCGGCACCTTGCGCCCCGGCGATCCGGCGGTGGCCGTCGCCGGCGCCGCCACCCACTCGCTCCTCGTCACCCGACCCTGCTACCTCGCCTTGCGTCGGGCCGTGGCCGCCCCGGTGCGGCCG
>DATHSN010000178.1:0-2212 GCA_035464115.1 Acidimicrobiales bacterium
AGCCCCGCATCTGGGCGCGGGCGACGTCGTGGCCCGGGTGCTCGGCCAGCCCGGGCCACAGCACCCGCTCGACGGCGGGGTGCCCCGACAGCAGCTCGACCACCGCCGCGGCGTTGGTCTCGTGGCGGTCCATGCGCACCCCGAGGGTCTTCACGCCCCGCAGGGTGAGCCAGCAGTCCATCGGGCCGGGCACCGCGCCCACCGCGTTCTGCAGGAAGGCGAGCTGCTCGGCGAGGGCGGTGTCGTTGGTGGCGAGGAACCCACCGACCACGTCGGAGTGCCCGCCCAGGTACTTCGTGGAGGAGTGGAGCACGACGTCGGCGCCGAGATCCAGGGGCTGCTGCAGGTAGGGCGTGGCGAAGGTGTTGTCGACCACGCACAGGGCGCCGTGGCGGTGGGCCACGTCGGCGACCGCGGCGATGTCGACCACGGTCAGCAGCGGGTTGGTGGGAGTCTCCATCCACACGACCCGGGTGCCCTCGGGCCAGTCGCGGTCGAGCGCGGCGGGGTCGGTGAGGTCGTGGGCCGACCAGGTGATGCCGGCGCTGGCGGTGAGCACCTTGGAGATGAGCCGGAACGTGCCGCCGTAGGCGTCGTCGCCCATGACCACGTGGGCGCCCGGCGCGAGGGTCCGCAGCAGGGTGTCCTCAGCCGCCATGCCGCTGGCGAAGGCGAGCCCGTGCTCAGCCCCCTCGAGCGACGCCACGCAGGTCTCGAGCGCGGTGCGGGTGGGGTTGCCGGTGCGCGAGTACTCGTAGCCCTGGTGCTTGCCCACCCCCATCTGCGCGTAGGTCGAGGTCTGGTAGATGGGCACGACCACCGAGCCGGTGCTCGGGTCGGGGGCCTGCCCGGCGTGGATGGCCCGGGTCTCGAAGCCGTGCTCGGCGTGGTCGGCGGGGTCGGTCATGGTGGGGCCTCCAGGCGACGGCGGACGTCGCGGACGGGTGAGGGCGAACGGGAGAGGGTCAGCCGGCGTCGGGGCTGAGGTAGGTGAGCACGTCGGCTCGGGAGATCACGGTGCGGGGGCGGCCGCCGTCGAGCACCAGCAGGGCGGGGGCCGAGTCGAGCATCGCCACCGCCGCCTCGACCGGCTGGCCGGCGCCGATGGTGGGCAGGGGCGGGCCCATGAGATCCTGCACCGGCTGGTCGAGCACCCCCGCCGACGTGAACGCCCGCTCCATGAGCCGCAGCTCGTCGACCGCGCCCATGACCTCGGCGGCGGCGAGGGGCATCTCACCGTTGGCGACCGGGAGCTGCGACAGGCCGTGCTCGTGCATGCGCCGCACCGCCTCGCGGGCGGTGTCGTCGGGCTCGACGTAGACGAGCGGCGGCACCCCGCCGACCTTGGCGGAGATGACGTCGCCCACGGTGGGGCCGTCGGCGCGCAGGAACCCGAACGACGCCATCCAGTCGTCGTCGAAGATCTTCGACAGGTAGCCGCGACCCGAGTCGGGGATGAGGACCACCACGAGGTCGTCGGGGCCGGCCCGCTCGGCGACGCGCAGGGCGGCGACCACCGCGGTGCCGCACGACCCGCCGATGAGCAACCCCTCCTCGCGGGCGGCCCGGCGGGCCATGGCGAACGAGTCGGCGTCGGAGACGGCGATGACCTCGTCGACGACCGACGGGTCGTAGGTGGGCGGCCAGAAGTCCTCGCCGACGCCCTCGACCAGGTAGGGCCGACCGGACCCGCCCGAGTAGACCGAGCCCTCGGGGTCGGCGGCGATGATGCGCACGTCGGGGTTCTGGGCCTTGAGGTAGCGCCCGACCCCGCTGATGGTGCCGCCCGTGCCCGCGCCGGCCACGAAGTGGGTGATGCGCCCGTCGGTCTGGTCCCAGATCTCGGGGCCGGTGGTGCGCTCGTGGGCCAGCGGGTTGACGGGGTTGAAGTACTGGTTGGGGCGGAACGCGCCCGGGGTCTCGGTGACCAGGCGCTCCGCGGTGGAGTAGTAGGACCGGGGGTCGTCGGGGGCGACCGCCACCGGGCACACCACCACCTCGGCGCCGTAGGCCCGCAGCAGCGCCACCTTCTCGGCGGCGACCTTGTCGGTCATCACGAACACGCAGCGGTAGCCCCGCTGGGCGGCGACGATGGCGAGCCCCACGCCGGTGTTGCCCGAGGTGGGCTCGATGATGGTGCCGCCGGGCTGCAGCAGCCCGGCGCGCTCGGCCTCGTCGATCATGGCGATGGCCGGACGGTCCTTCACGCTCC
>DATHSN010000179.1:0-14611 GCA_035464115.1 Acidimicrobiales bacterium
GCGGCGCTGTTGCGCGAGAACCCGGTGCTGGAGTGGCGGATGTGGCTCTCGGCGGCGCCATCGATCTGAAGTGCGTCGGTGCCGGTGCGGTTCTTGCGGAAGGTGAGGAGGATGGCGCCCGCGCTGCTGGTGGCGGTGAGCATGACGAAGGCAGAGAGGCGCACCTTGGTCACGCCGGCCGGCACGGTGAGGCGCGCGGGCTCGGTGGCATCCCAGAAGCCGTCGGTGTCGCGCGACGTGCCATCCCAGGCGACGATGGTCGGGAAGCTCACCCCGGTCTTGGTGGCGGCGAGCGTGGCGCGGGCGCCGCGATAGGGCACCGCCCAAGTCTGGCTCGAGAGCTCGAGCGCACTCGGCACCCAGAGCGATCCGGTGTAGCGGAGGTAGTCGTTGGTCACGGCACCGGCGACGTCGGTGTCGTCGAGGTCGGCGAGCGCGCCCACGCCGCCGGCGCCGACCAGCCCATTCGTGGTGCCGTCGGCATAGAGGACGAAGGTGCGGCCGGGCCCTTCAGGGCGATCTGGATCGTCTCCCACGACCCCTCGGTGACCACCGCCCGGGGCCAGGTGTACTGGTTCCAGGCGGCCAGGAACGAGAACACCGACAGGGCGGCGATGGCGGGCCGGGCCAGCGGGACGGCGACGCTCCAGAGGAACCCGAGGTGGCCGTAGCCGTCGAGGCGGGCGGCGTCGCGCAGGTCCTGGGGGATGCCCATGAACGACTGGCGGATGAGGAAGGTGCCGAACGCGGTGGCCATGAACGGCACCACGAGCCCCTGGTACGAGTCGAGCCACCCGAGCCACACGATGGTGTCGAAGTTGGCGACGATGGTGACCTCGGCAGGGATCATGAGGGTGGCCAGGAAGGCCACGAAGAGGGCGTTGCGCCCCGGGAACCGCAGCTCGGCGAACGCGTAGGCGGCGAGGATCGACGTGACCACCTGGGCGGCGGTGATGAGCAGCGCCACGATGGCGCTGTTGACCAGGTAGCGCTGGAGGTTGGTGAGGTCGAAGGCCCGGGCGAACACGCCGAGGTCGAGGTCGGCGGGGATGAGCGCCCGTGGGAAGGTGAGCGCGGCGTTGCCGGGCTGGATGGCCAGCACGATGGTGACGTAGACGGGCAGCAGCACGACCACCGCCGAGAAGGTGAGCAGCGCGTACGAGCCGATGCGGCGGCGCCGTCGGCTCGGGCGACGCGGAGCGGTGTCGGCCGCGGTGCGCTGGTCGGTGGTGGCGACGACGCCGGTGGCGGTGATCTCAGCGGCCATAGAACACCCGCCGCTCGAGCACCTTGAACTGCACGATGGTGAGGGTCAGCACGATGAAGAACAACACGACGGCCTGGGCGGCGGCCGGGCCGGGATCGAAGTCGCGGAAGGCGGTCTCGAAGATCGAGAACACGATGAGGTTCGTCGAGTCGAGCGGGCCGCCCTGGGTGAGCAGGTCGACCTGACCGAACGTCTGGAACGAGGTGATGGTGAGCACCACGAACCCGAACAGCAGCGTGGGCGACAGCAGCGGCACCGTGATCTCCCGGAACTGCGACCAGCGGCTGGCGCCGTCGAGCCGGGCGCTCTCGTAGAGGTCGTCGGGCAGCGACTGCAGGCCGGCGCTCACCACGATGAAGATGATGCCGAGGTTCTGCCACACGGTGACCGCGGCGATCGACACCAGGGCCCAGCCCTCGGATTGGAGGAAGAAGATGGGATCGCCGCCGAGGCGACGCACCACCTGGTTCACCAGGCCCACCGAGGGGCTGAGCAGCGACACGAACATGAGCGACGCCACCGCCACCGACGTGGCCACCGTCGAGGAGAAGATGGTGCGGTAGGCGGTGATCCCCCGCAGGCGCTGGTGGGCGAGCACCGCCAGTCCGAGGCCCAGCGCGAGCCCGACGGGCACGGTGAGCAGCGTGAACTGCACCGTGACCCACAGCGAGTTGCGGAACGAGTCGGAGGTGAGGGTGTCGGTGTACTGCTCGATGCCGACCCAGCGCTGGTTGCCGCCGAACGGATCGGTCTCGAAGAAGCCGAGCCAGAAGGTGCGGGCGAACGGGTAGAAGACCCACGTGCCGAAGATGAGGATCGACGGCGCGAGCAGCGCGAGGGCGAACCACCGCTCCCGCCAGAGCCGCCGGCGCCGGGCGACGGTGGTCACGGGTCGATCCGCTCGCCGGTGTCGGCGCGGAACAGGTGCAGGTGGCGCTCCTCGGCCACCAGACCCACCACCTCACCCGTGCGGGGCACGGGCCGTTCGGCGTCCTCGCGGACGATGACCAAGGTGCCGGGGACCACGTCGTCGGTGCGCTCGTCGGTGCCGGCGAGCTCGCAGACCACGTGGCGCTCGTGGCCGAGCGACTCGACGGCGCGCACCGTGGCCTTCATGGGGCCGTCGCCGATGCGCAGGTGCTCGGGCCGCAGCCCGATGACGACCTCGACCGCCCCGAGGGCCCGGATGGCGGCCGCGTGGCCCGCGGGCAGGGCGAAGGCGCCCGTGCCGACCACGAGCGACACGCCGTCGCCGGCGAGCACCACCCGGGCCGGCGCGGTGTTCATCGGCGGGCTGCCGATGAAGCCGGCCACGAACAGGTTGGCGGGCCGGTCGTAGACCTCGTCGGGCGACCCGACCTGCTGGAGGCGCCCGTCGTTCATCACCGCGATGCGCGAGCCCATGGTCATGGCCTCGACCTGATCGTGGGTGACGTAGATGAACGTGGCGCCGAGCGACTCGTGCAGCTCGCTCAGCTCGGCGCGGGTCTGCACCCGGGTCTTGGCGTCGAGGTTCGACAGGGGCTCGTCCATGAGGAACACCTCGGGACGGCGCACGATGGCCCGGGCCAGCGCGACCCGCTGGCGCTGGCCCCCCGACAGCTGGCCGGGTCGTCGCTCCATGAGCTCGCCCAGGCCCAGCAGGGTGGCCGCCGCCTCGGCCTCGGCCCGGCGCTGGTCGGGGGGCACCTTGCGGCTCTTGAGCGGGAACTCGATGTTCTGGCGGACGGTCTTGTGCGGGTAGAGCGCGTAGCTCTGGAACACCATGGCCAGGTCGCGGTCCTGGGGCTCGACGTCGGTGACGTCGACGCCGCCGATGAGCAGCGCCCCCGAGGTGACCTCCTCGAGGCCGGCGATGATGCGCAACGCCGTGCTCTTGCCGCAGCCCGACGGGCCGACCAGCACCAAGAACTCGCCATCGGCGATCTCGAGATCGAGGCGGTCGAGGGCGACGACGTCGTCGAACCGCTTGGTGGTCTCGAGAAACGTGACTCCGGCCATCGCAACGACTCCTGTCGGGGACCGGCGGCACCGTAGGCGCGCTCGCCGACGGGACGGTATCCGCCCGGTGAACCTCAGGCGAACGACCGCCGGTCGGTCCATGGTCGTCGGTCACCCGCGGCCGCCAGTTCGACCGGACCGACGTGACGATGGTACGCATCGGACCGCATCCGGCCCGGGGGGACCGGACCTCGGTCGTCCCCGCGCCCCGTACCGACGATCCGAGGACCGCCGTGGCCGCATCCCAGAGACCGATCCCCGAGCCCACCCCCGAGACCGCGCACTACTGGGAGGGGGCCCGCGCCGGCGAGCTGCGCATCCAGCGCTGCACGTCGTGCGAGCAGGCGTACTTCCCACCCCGGCCGTTCTGCCCGGCGTGCTCGAGCCGCGACGTCGCCGTCGAGGCGGCGAGCGGGCGAGCCGCGCTGCACAGCTACGTCATCCACCACCGCGACACGCCCGGCTTCGAGGCGCCCTACGCCATCGCGGTCGTGGAGCTCGAGGAGGGGCCACGGATGATGTCGAACATCGTCGAGTGCGACCAGACCCCCGAGGCGCTGCAGATCGACATGGCTCTCGAGGTCACCTTCCTGCCCCTCACCGACGAGATCCACCTGCCGGTGTTCCGACCCGCCGGAGGTGCGTCATGACCCCGAAGACCGTGGCCATCGTCGGCGCCGCCGAGACCACCCAGATGGGCAAGATCCCCGACGTGTCGGTCATCGGACTGCACGCCGACGCCGCGCTCAACGCCATGGCCGACGCCGGGCTCACCGCGGCCGACATCGACGGCATCGCCACCGCCGGCGAGTCGCCCACCAACATCGCCCAGTACCTGGGCATCGTGCCGACGTGGGTCGACGGCACCTCGGTGGGTGGGTGCTCGTTCATGCTCCACGTGCGCCACGCGGCGGCGGCGATCAACGAGGGGCTGGCCTCCACCATCTTGATCACCCACGGCGAGAGCGGCCGCTCCCGCGTCGGCGCCGGTCGGTTCGGCCCGTCGCCGGCCAGCCTCAACGGCCAGTTCGAGATCCCCTACGGGCCCATGGGCCCACCGACGCTGTTCACCATCCCGTGGCTGCGCTACGCCCACACCTACGGCGCCACCGAGGAGGACCTGGCCAACGTCGCGGTCATCCAGCGCGAGTGGGCGGCGCTGAACCCCCGGGCCAGCTACCGCGACCCCATCACCGTCGACGACGTGCTGTCGTCGCGGATGATCGCCTGGCCGTTCACCAAGCTGCTGTGCTGCCTGGTGACCGACGGCGGTGGGGCCCTCATCCTCACCAGCGCCGAGCGGGCGAACGACTTCCCGCAACGGCCGGTCTACGTGATGGGCACCGGCGAGAGCGTCGAGACGCCGATGGTGAGCCAGATGGAGGACCTCACCTCGTCGCGGGCGTTCCGGGTGTCGGGCCAGCGGGCCTTCGCCGAGGCCGGCATCTCGACCGACGACGTCGACCACCTGATGATCTACGACGCCTTCGCCCACCTGCCCATCTACGGGCTCGAGGACCTCGGGTTCGTGGGGCGGGGTGAGGCGCCGGCGTTCATCCGCGACCGCAACACCGCCATCGGCGGTCGGCTCCCGCTGAACACGAACGGGGGCGGGCTGTCCTACATGCACTCGGGCATGTACGGCATGTACGCGCTGCAGGAGAGCGTCCGCCAGCTGCGGGGCACCGCGCCCGCCCAGGTCGACGGGGTCGAGATCTCGGTGGCCCACGGCGTGGGCGGCATGTTCGCCGCCAGCGGCACCGTGGTGCTGTCGAACGTGGCGCCGTAGACCAGCCCTAGACCGATGCGCCTGCGGGCTCGTCGCCGGTGGGGACACCCCCGTCGGCGACGAGCCCGTCGGCGTCGAGCGCACGGTGGGCGACCCGGTCGCGCCCGCCTTCCTTCGCGTCGTAGAGGGCGCGGTCGGCGAGCGCCACCAGTGCGTCGCGCCCGATGGGTCCGGTCTCGGCCGACGCCACCCCGACCGACACGGTGGGCACGGCGTCGATGCCGGGCAGGGCGGCCAGGCGCTCGTCGAGGCGGTCGTGGACCCGCTCGGCGAGGTCCCAGCCGACCGACGCCGGACAACCGGGGAGGACCACGAGGAACTCGTCGCCGCCGAGGCGCGTGGCCGTGTCGTGGTCCCGGGTGGCGGTGGTCAGCGTGGCGGCGACCGTCTGCAGCACGACGTCGCCCACCGGATGGCCGTGGGCGTCGTTCACGGTCTTGAAGCGGTCGATGTCGACCACCATCACGGCCACCGGCTCCCCGAAGCGGGCCAGTCGGTCGATCGCGTGGTCGAGGGCCCGCTCGGCCCGGCGGCGGTTCCCCACGCCGGTGAGGGGGTCGGTCTCGGTCTCGGCCTGCAGGCGGACCACCGCCACCGCCCGCGCCAGCGCGGCGGCGGCCCGCTCGACCACCCCGTCGAGACGGCTGCGCTGGCCGGCGTCGGGGGCCCCGGCCCAGGTGATCTCGACCTCGACCGCCCCGCCGTCGGCGAGCAGGCGTCGGTGCTGGGTGGTGTCGCCGTCGATGCGAGTGGGGTCCGAGGCCGCCACCCGCAGCGGTGGGCCCAGCGAGGGGTGGTCGATCTCGAGCACGGCGCCGCACGCCCCCTGCACCACCGCGAGCGCGCCGACGAGCCCCAGCGCGGCGTCGGTGAGCCCCGCGGGGTCCGACAGCAGCGCGGTGCAGCGCTCGACGTCGGCGTCGGCCACCTGGCGGCGCAGGCCCTCGGCGCGGACCACCGCGGCGAGCCCGTCGGCGAGGGTGGCGACCACGGCGTCGATGAACTCCGGCCGGATGGTGCCGCGGGCCGGGAGCGCGACGGTCAGCTCGCCGTGCCCGCACCCGTCGAGGGGGAGGGCCACCCGCACGACGCCGTCGTCGGGATCGGGATCGTCGTCGGTGACGGGGGGGATCGCAGTGCCGGTGCCGACGGTCACCGGCGGCAGACCGTCGCAGCGCACCACCAGCTCGCAGCCCCGCATCGGCAGGAACGAGTCGAGCACCTCGATGACCAGCTGGGCGTGCTCGCCGAGGCTGGTGGCGTTCGGCGCCAGCTTGGCCAGCTCGAGGAGGCAGGAGGTCTCGAGGAGGTGGGCGATCATCTCGCTCTCGGCGGCCCGCGCCGCGAGCTGCTCGAGCGCGACGGGGCCGGCGCCGTCGGCCTCGCCGAGCCGGGCCGCGAGCCCACGCCCACGCGCCGGCTCCGCAGCGGGCGGCCGGAGCGTGGGCACGGTGCGCCGCTGGCGACGGTCGGGCCCCATCACCGCTCGCCACCGTCCGGCGCGTCGGCGACCGAGCCCGCCTGATCCGCCTGGTCCGCATGGTTCACGCCGTCGTTCGCCGCTGCGGCCTCCTCGGCCACGGAGAGCAGGGGCGCGAGGAGCCGCTCGATCTCGGCCTCGATGCGCTCGAGGAGCGGCGGGACCCGGTCCGGGGCGAGGCGGAGGTCGGCGAGGAGTCGATCGACGTCGACATCGTCGGGGTGCCCCGGAGCGGGCACGCCCTCGCGGGCGAGGGTCTCGCCCAGGCGGAGGACGCGGGCGAGGGCCGAGTCGGCGCGGCCCATGCCGCCGTGGTGGGCGGCGACGGCCTCGACCAGCGGGCGGGGGAACGACCACCGGTCGAGGGCCTCGGCGGCCAGCTCGGCGTGGGTCTCGCCGAAGGCCCGCAGCTCGGCGGTGAGCATGGCGTTGGTGCCCCGGGCCGCGGCCCGCTGGCAGGCCTCGTAGGCCTCGGGGTCGCGGCGGTGGAAGATCACCGTGCCGACGTCGTGCAGCAGGCCCGCCGTGAACGCCGACGAGGTGGGCACGCCGACCAGCTCGGCGGTGGCGGTGGCGGCGGCCGCCGACGACACCGCGTGGGGCCAGAAGCCGACCGGGGTGGGGTTCGACTCGTCGAGCAGCCCGAGGGCGGTGCTGGCGGCGAGGGCCCGCACCGACGAGAAGCCCAGCATGACGATCGCCTGGCGGATGCTCGCGATGCGACGGGGCGTGCCGTGGTGGGGCGCGTTGGCCAGGCGCAGGAGCCGGCTGGCGAGGGCCGGGTCGGTCTCGATGATGGCGGCCAGGCTGGCCGCCGAGGCGCGGGGATCGTCGACGAGCTCCACCACGCGCAGGGCCGCCAGCGGCTGCGCGGGGACGCTCGCCAGCTCTCGGCCCGGGTTGGCTCGACGGCCCATGTCGCGGCTCCCTCGATCGGTCGAGCCGGTCATCGGCCGCGGTCGGGCCCTGGTGAGGGTCGGCGGGTGGGCAGCGTCGCCATCGGGAGCAGGCGGCGGGTCTGCGCTCCTCACCGTGCGGCCTCGAAGCGATATGCTCATCTGCATGCGGACGACCATCAATCTGCCTGACGGGCTCGTCGAGGCGGCCAAGGCCAAGGCCGCCCGCGAAGGGCGGACGTTCACGAGCGTGCTCGAAGACGGGCTGCGGCGGGTGCTCACCGACGAGCCCGCCGACGCCGCACAGGTGGAGCTGCCGACGTTCGGCGATCCCGCCAGCCGGCCTCTGGTGGATCCGCTCGACCGGGAGGCGCTCGGCGACGTTCTCGACGCCGACGGCCTCCGGTGATCCTTCCCGACGTGAACGTGCTCGTCTTCGCGTACCGGCGAGAATCGCCTCGTCATGCCGCCTACACGGAGTGGCTGACCCGGGTCCGGCGCAGCGACGAGCTGGCCCTGCTCGATGTGGTCCTGTCGGGCTTCGTCCGCATCGTCACCCACCCGAGGATCTACGCCGACCCGGCACCTACCGACCACGCCCTGTCGTTCGTCGAGCTGCTCCGTCGGGGCCCACGGGCCCGCGAGCTCGGTCCCACCGCCGCCGCGTGGCGGGAGCTGGCCGGCATCGCCGCCGCCGACCCGGTGGTGCGCGGGAACCTCGTGCCCGACGCCTTCCTGGCCGCCACCGCCCGGGCCCACGGCTGCCGGGTCGCCACCGCCGACCGGGGCTTCGCCCGCTTCGACGGCGTCGACTGGTTCGACCCGGCGCCGCCGGGGGTCTGAGCGCTGGCGGCCAGGCGTCGGCCGCTCGATGGCGGCCTGCGTCAGCCGGCGTCGGCGAGCGGGACCCGCCGCGCCGGGCGGGGCTCGACCGGTCGGCGCTCGAGCGGGTGGCCGACCTGCACCGGTGGGGCCGGCGGGCGGGGCCGGTCGAGCTCGGCGGCCCGCATGGCGGCCAGCCGGCGCCGGTGGTCGACGGGGGGCGACAGCGTCTCGGGGGTCCGGTCGATCGAGCGCCGCGCCGACGGCCAGCGCCGCTCGGCGAGCACGCGGGCCAGGCGGGCGTCGGACGAGGCGTAGGCGTGCAGCGCCTCTTGGTCGAGCTGGTGGATGCGGGTGCGGTCGACCTCGACGGGCACCAGGCCGACGAAGCGGGCGATCGACTTGAGCCCGCAGCTGATCTTGATCGCGGGCCCGACGTCGGCGCGGTAGACGCGGTAGGCGTCGAGGTGGGCGTGGGCGTGCCACGCGCCCCGGTAGGCGCCGCGATGGCCGGGCAGCGCCCGGCCCCGCACCACGATGTGGGGGTCGAGCTCGAGGCGCAGACCCAGGGGCACGCCGTGGGCCGCGGCCCGGTCGGCGATGAACGGCAGGTCGAACGCGCCGCCGTTCCAGGTGCAGATGACGCCCGGTTCGATCTCGGCCAGGCGGGCGTCGAGCTCGCGGAGCAGCGACGCCTCGTCGCCGGTGAAGATCTCGTCGACCTCGGGGCTCGACAGGGCGATGGTGAGGATGCGCGCGACCGCGGGGTCGAGACCGTCGACGGTGGTGTCGGTCTCGATGTCGAGCCCGTAGACCGGGGTGCGTCGTCCCATGGTGGCCCCTGTACCGCCTCGTTCGGTTCCCGTGGCCAGACGCTAGGGAACGGGAGCGCCCAGGTGGGGGATGGTCCCTAGCACAGCCGCCGACATACCAGGTTCAGGTAGAAGAAGATGCCAGAGACTGGTACTCTCTGGTCATGAGGCCGTCGCCGTTCCCGCACCACGGGCCGCTCGCTCCCGATCAGGTCCACGGGCGCGACGAGCTGGTCGCCGATCTGGTCGCCCGCCTCACCGCGCACCGGCCCACCGTCGTGGTGGCGCCCCGTCGCTTCGGCAAGACGAGCCTCGTCGGCCGGGTGGCCGCCGAGCTGGCCGACACCGTCACCATCGTGCGGATCGACCTCTACGAGCTGCGCTCCTGGGCCGATCTCGCCGGGCGGTTGGCGGCGGGGCTCGCCGGGGTGACCGGCCCCCGTCGGTCGGCGCTCGACCGCATCGCCGCCTCGCTCGACGTGAACCTCGGGGTGGTCCGGGCATCGTTCCGGCGCCCCCAGCGACCCGAACCCGACCTCACCGCCGACCGGTTGCTCGACGTGCTCGTCCAGCACGGGTCCACCACGCCCACGGTGGTGATCCTCGACGAGTTCTCCTCGATCCGTCGGGTCGACGGGGCCGCCGGTCTGCTCCGCACCAAGCTGCAGCACCACCTGCACGAGATCGGGCTGGTGTTCGCGGGCTCGGAGCCGTCGACCATGCGCCTGCTCTTCGAGGACACGGACCAGCCCTTCTACGCCCAAGCCGACCTGCTGGTCGTCCCACCGCTCGACCTCGCGGGGTTCACCGCCATCGTCGACGCCGGGTTCGAGGGGCGTCCGCCCGATGGGCTCGCCGCCGCGATCCACGGCTTCACCGGCGGCCATCCACAACGGTCCATGCAGCTCGCCGATGCTGCCTGGTCGGCGGTCGAGCAGGGCTCGACGTCGGCGTGGGCCGAGGCGCTGGAGGCGGTCCGGCGCGCCGCTGCGCCGGGGAGCGAGACGCGCTTCTCCGCCACCGCGCCAGCCGACCAGGCGGTGCTGCGGCTCGTGGCCGCCGGCGAGCCACTCTTCGGCCGGGCCGCGCAGCTGCTCGAGCTGTCGAGGTCGTCGGCGCAGAACAGCCGCAGCCGCCTCCTGGCCAACGGCCAGATCGACGAGAGCGACGGCCGCTACGTGGTGGTCGACCCGTTGTACGGCGACTGGATCGCCCACCGCCTCCCGCTCTGACCAGCGGACCCCTGGCTCAGAGCTTGAGGGCGGCCAGGTTGGCGACCTCGCTGCGCTCGCAGTGGGTGAGGCGCACGTGGCCGAACACCCGCTCGCCGGCGAAGGCGTCGATGAGCACGGCGATGGCGTTGGTGTGCTCGGACAGGTACGGCGCGTCGATCTGGCTGGTGTCGCCGGTGAACACCACCTTGGTGCCCTCGCTGACCCGGGTCAGGATCGTCTTGAGGGTGGGCGGCTCGAGGTTCTGGGCCTCGTCGACGAGCACGTAGGTGCCCTGCAGCGACCGACCCCGGAGGTAGGTGACGGCTTCGAGCGACAGCTTGTCGCGCTCGGTCATCTCCTCGAGGAGGGTGCGGGCGTCGGCGTGGCTGCGGCGCTCGGTGAGGGCGACCATGGCGTCGGTGACCGCGGTCATCCACGGGTCGAGCTTCTCCTCGAGCCCGCCGGGCAGGAACCCGAGCTCGGCGCGCCCCACCGGCACCACCGGTCGGTACACCGAGAGCTTGTCGTAGAGAGGCCGCTCCATGACCTGCTCGAGGCCGGCGGCGAGGGCGAGCAGGGTCTTGCCGGTGCCGGCGATGCCGTCGAGGGCGACGACGCGCACCTCGGGGTCGAGGAGCAGGTCGAGGGCGAACTGCTGCTCCTTCGACCGGGGGCGCAGTCCCCACGCCTCGACCGGGCGGGTGAGGGCGGTGAGGCGGTCGTCGTGGCGCCGCACCAGCGCCGACTGGCTCCCCGAGCGCAGCACGCCGAACTGGTTGACACCGATGGCGTCGGAGAGGTGCGCGTCGACCGGGTCGAGGTCGCGCACGTCGACCCCGCCGTGGGCGCTGTAGAGGTCGTCGATCAGGTCGGCCGACGCGTCGAGCGTGCGCCACCCGGTGGAGCGGTCGCGCTCGCGGCTGCCCCGGTGGCGCTGGTGCTCGGAGGCCTCGAGCCCGAGCTGGGCGGCCTTGATCCGCAGCGCCGCGTCGTTCGACACGACCCGCACCGGGTGGCGCTCGGCCTGGCCGAGGGCGGCGGCGAGGATGCGGTTGTCGGGCTTGGCCGGGTCGAGCCCCTTGGCGGCGACGGCGTCGAGGTGCAGGCCGTTGGTCTCGATGCGCAGCGTGCCGCCGCCGGGCACCGCCACCGCGGTGCGGATGTCGCCGTCGTTGGCCACCCGCAGGTCCTCGATGGCCCGGATGACGACCCGCGCCGCCCGTCCCACGTCGTCGAGGCGACTCTTGTGCTGGTCGAGCTCTTCGATGACGACGAGCGGGATGACCGCGTCGGCGTCGGGGAAGGCGAACAGGCACTCCGGGTCGGCGATGAGGGCCGACGTGTCGAGCACGACGCAGGTCCGTGTGGGGCTCACCTCCTCCGTCTCGGCCGGGCGCGGCGAGCGGGCGAGGAGGTCGGTCACGGGCACCCCACAAACGGTCGGACGAGTGGTCGGTCGGACAACGCCCCCGAGTCAACCCCACCGGCGCCGCCGAGGGGCGGATGCTGGGCCAGGCTTCATCGCCCGTTCACCGAGCGGTCCCCGTGCGGGCACGCGCCGGACGTGACGTGGTCCCTCAGACGCTGGGCGCCGTCTCGCCGTCGTCGCCGCTGGGGGCCCGGTCGTCGGCACCGTCGATGGCGTCGACCCGCACGTCGGCGCCGTCGACGAGGTCACCGTCGACCGGGGGCTCGGCGGGAGTCGGGGCGGGCTCGGCACCCGTGGCTTCGAGCAGCTCGTCGAGGGCCACCCGCATGCCGGCGGCGAGGGCCCACGGGTCGTCGATGAGGTCGGGGCACACGTTGATGCCCACGTCGAGCGCGTCGCGGTAGCCCATGACGGTGATGTTGAGGCCGGCCCCGTCGTAGATGGGCCCGATGGGGAAGTTGGCCACCATGCGGGCTCCGCCGAGGTAGAGCGGGAACGGAGGCCCGGGCACGTTGGAGATGGTGAGGTTGAACAGCGGTCGGTGGGCTCCGGCCACCCGGAAGCGGGAGTAGAGCCGGGCCGCGCTGGCGGCCACCGCAGGCGCGGCGAACTCGGCCCAGTCCTGCAGGGTGGTGGCCCCGATGAGCTGGTGCTGCTCCTTCACGGCCCGCATGCCCGCGGAGATGTGCTCGAGCCGCTCGAGTGGGTCGTCGATCGTGGTGGCGAGCGACGCGAGGGCCGACGACACCTGGTTGCCCATGGCCCCCTTGCCGTCCTCGGTTCGCACCGAGATGGGCACCATGGCCACCAACGGGGCATCGGTGGTCTCACCGCGGTCGTCGAGCCAGCGGCGCAGCGAGCCGGCGCACAGCGCCAGGACCACGTCGTTCACGGTGGTGCCGGCGGCCCGCTTCACCGCCTTGATCTCCTCGAGGGGCAGGCTCGTGGCCGACAGGGCGCGGTCGCGGGTGAGCGCCCGGTTGAACGTGGTGCGGGGCGCGGCGAACGGCGCCGGAGGGGTCTCGGGGTGGTGGCGACGGTTGTGACGGCGCACCCCGATGCCGGCCTCGACGCTGTGGCGGACCGCCTTGGCCACCGCCACGGGCTGGCGGGCGAGCGACGACACGGCGTAGGTGAGCAGCTCGGCGTCGGACGGCACCGGGTCGGGCACCCACTCCGACTCGGGCTCGTAGACCGCCACCTCGGGGGTGAGGTCGAGCAGCGACACCGTGATCTCGGCGCCCGACGCGCCGTCGATGGCGGCGTGGTGGATCTTGGACAGCACCGCCACGTGACCGTGCTCGAGGCCCTCGATGACCCACATCTCCCAGAGGGGGCGGCGTCGGTCGAGCGGCACGCTCACCAGGTGCGCGGCGAGCGCCGCCAGCTCGCGGCGGGTGCCCGGGGCCGGGACCGCCACGTGGTGGATGTGGTGGTCGATGTGGAAGTCGGGGTCCTCGATCCACAGCGGGTGGTGCAACCCGAACGGGACCTCGACCAGGCGCTGGCGGAAGGGCGGCACCAGGTGGAGCCGGGCGCTGATCACCTCTTTCAGCGTGTCGACCGTCCACCCTCCGGGGACGTCGGTGGGGTCGTAGACCGCGATGCCACCCACGTGCATGGGGCAGTTGGCGGTCTCGAGGTGGAGGAAGCTGGCGTCGAGTCCGGTGAGGCGCTTCATGGTGTGACAACGATCACAGCGATGGGCACGGACCGCAAGGCGGGCTCACCCGTCGATCGTGAGGCGGGGCCGGCCGTCGGTGACCACGAGGGTGCCGGGCATGCCCATGACGTCGATGCTGGTGCGCCCGAGGCGTGCCGCGGTCATCTCGACCACCTCGCCCTTGTGGACGCCGTTGAGGATGGTGACGCTCAGGTGCAGCAGCTCGTCGCCGCCGTCGTCGACGCCCTCCTCGGCATCGACGATGAACGCCTGGTACTCCCCGTCGTCGATCACCGGACCAGGGTGGCCGCACAGGTGGCCAGGGGCAACACGGGCGACCGTCGCCCGCTCGCCGACCCGCCGTGGGGCATCCTGGAGCGGTGCCCGCCGTGACCCTCGCCGAGCTGTGCGCCGACCTCGCCGGGGAGCACGAGGCCCTCGACGCCGTCGTGGCCCCGCTGTCCGACGACGAGTGGCTGCGGCCCACGCCGGCGGCGGGGTGGACCGTCCGCGACCAGATCGTCCACCTGGCGAGCGTCGACGAGATCGCCAGCCGGGTCGCCGCCGCGCCCGGCGCGTTCAGCCAGGGCCTGCCCGAGCTGTTCGGGTCGGACTGGTCGGGCGACCCCCTCACCCGCTCCTCCGAGCTCGATCCCGCCGGGGTCCTGGCCTGGTGGCGGTCGGCGCGCGCCGAGCTGCTGGCCGGGTTCGCCGAGCTCGACCCCAGCGCCCAGATGCCGTGGTTCGGGCCGCCGATGAGCGCCACGTCGTTCGCCACCGCCCGGCTCATGGAGACCTGGGCCCACGGCCAGGACGTCGTCGACGCGGTGGGCGCCGAGCGCCCGGCCACCGACCGGCTCCGCCACATCGCCCACCTGGGGGTGCGCACCCGTCGGTTCAGCTACGTGGTCCGAGGCCTCGAACCACCGGCCGCCGAGCCCCGGGTCGAGCTCACGCTGCCGAGTGGCGAGCGGTGGATGGCGGGGCCCGTCGACGCGCCCGACCAGGTGGTCGGCCCCGCGCTCGACTTCTGCCTGGTGGTCACCCAGCGCCGCCGCCTCGACGACGTGGCCCTCGACGTGCACGGCCCCCATGCCCGCGAGTGGCTGCTCATCGCCCAGGCCTTCGCCGGCGAGGCCACCACCACCTCCGGTCACGAGGGCTGACGCCCCGCGCCGGCTCGCCAGCTCGGTGGGGGGCGACGACCCCGGCGAAATCGGCGAACCCTGGGTGCGTGT
>DATHSN010000180.1:0-5342 GCA_035464115.1 Acidimicrobiales bacterium
GGGCGCAGTGCTCGCCAATCGGGCGGGCCTGTTCAACATCGGCCAGGAGGGCCAGCTGACGATCGGCGTCGGCTTCGCCGTCTGGGCGGCCATCTCGTTTCCCGGTCCGGGCCCCGTCAAGCTCGTCGCCGCGCTGATCGCCGGCGGCATCGGTGGGGGCCTGTGGGCGGGGATCGCTGCGGTGCTGCGCTACCGGTTCAGCGTGAACGAGGTCATCGCCACGCTGCTGTTCAACTTCGTCGCGTTCCAGGCCCTCAACTACGCGCTCGACCGCACGTGGCTCCTCAAGCCCGACGACCTCGTGGGCGCCCTGCCACCGCAGAGCGGCCCCGTGGGTGTCGACGCTCGCCTTCCCCGCATGGACAGCCTCCTCGGGGTGCCGGCCCACATCGGCATCCTGCTCGCGCTCGCCCTCACCGCCCTCGTCGGGTTCGTCCTGGTCCGGTCGTCGTGGGGGGCGCGCCTGCGGCTGCTCGGCGCCAGCGCTCCGCTGGCCCACCGCGCCGGGGTGCGGGCCTGGCTGATGGGCGGCGCCGCGCTGATGCTGGCGGGCGCCGCGGCCGGAGTCGCCGGCTCGGTGATGCTGACCGGGGTCGTCTATCGGGTCGACCCCGGCTTCTCCAACAACGTGGGCTGGACCGGTCTCCTCGTGGCGCTCGTCGCTCGCGACCGCCCGGCCGCCGTCGCACCGGTCGCCCTCGCGTTCGGCGCCATGCAGGCCGGCGGCAACCTCCTCGCGTCCACCGGTGTGCCCCGCTACCTGGTCGACATCGTGACCGCCCTCGTGGTCCTCGCCGCCATCTTCCCCCCGGTGCTGCTCGAGCTGCGTGAGCGCCGTCGCATCCACCGCGAGTCCCTCGCCGCCGGAGACGCCCATGATCAGTGACGTCGAGATCATCCTGGCCAGCGCCGTGCGACTCGGTGCCGTGCTGGGCTTCGCCGCCCTCGGCGAGCTGGTGGCCCAGCGAGCCGGCACCCTCAACATCTCGGTCGAGGCGATGATGCTCGGCGGCGCGTTCGGTGGCGCCGTGGGCGCCACCGTGTTCGCGTCCGGCCCTGCCGGACTGGTGTGCGGCGTGCTCGCGGGGGCGACGGTCGCCGCCGTGCACGGCAACCTCAGCCATCGGCTCACCGCCAACCCGTTCGTGGTGGGGCTCACCCTCAACGTGCTCGTGCTCGGCCTCACCAGCTTCCTGCTGGCGGTCGTCGACCTCGACATCGCCCGGGTCGGGGTCATCGAGGTGCCGCTGCTGTCGGACATCCCGGTGATCGGTCAGGCGTTCTTCGCCCAGCGCTGGCCCGTCCTGTTGCTCTACGCCCTCGTCCCCGTGGTGTGGTGGGTGCTCTACCGCAGCCGCTGGGGGCTCGACGTGCGCTGCGTGGGCGAGAGCCCCCAAGCCGCCGACGTCACCGGTGTGCACGTCAACGCCCGCCGTCGCCAGGCGCTGCTGGTCGGTGGCGCCCTCGCCGGTCTCGGCGGGGCCTACCTGGCGGTGGGGGAGGTGGGGGTGTTCACCCAGAACATGACCGCGGGGCGGGGCTTCATCGCCATCGCCGCTGTCATCTTCGGCGGCTGGACGATCCGCGGCACCCTGGCCGGCTGCGCCCTGTTCGGGCTCGCCGACTCGGCCCGCATCGCGCTGCCGATCCTCGGCGTGGCGCTCAACTCCCAGCTGCTCACCGCGGCGCCCTACCTGCTCACCATCGTGGCGTTGGTGGTGTTCTCCCGGCGTGCCGGGGCCCAACCGTCCGCCCTCGGCACCACATTCGAGAGGGGCATCACATGAGCGACGTCCTGTTCGACGGCCGCCGCGTCCACCGGCGTGCCTACGTCGACCCCCAGGTCTTCGAGCTCGAGATGGATCGCATCTTCGCCGGCACCTGGGTCTACCTGGCCCACGAGAGCCAGATCCCCGAGCCCAACGACTACGTCGTGGTCGAGATCGGCCGCCGGTCGGTCATCGTCACCCGGCGCCCCGACGGCAACGTCGCTGCGCTGCTGAACCGCTGCACCCACCGCGGCGTCCAGCTCTGCGTCGAGCAGGCCGGGAGCGCCAAGCGGTTCACGTGCGCCTACCACGGCTGGACGTTCGCCAACGACGGCACCTGCGTGGCCGTCCCGTTCCCCCGCCCCTACGGCGAGACGCTCGACAAGTCGGCCTACGACCTCGGCCGGTTCCCGCGGGTCGAGATCCGGCACGGCTTCATCTTCGGCAGCCTGACCCCCGAGGTCCCCACCCTCGACGAGCACCTCGGTGCGGCCGCCGACCTGCTGGGCGAGTGGACCGCCCGGTCGCCGTCGGGCCGCGTGGTCGTCGGCAGCGGCGCCCGCCGGATCCAGATCGCCGGCAACTGGAAGCTGTGCTGGGACAACGCCGCCGACGGGTACCACGCCGGGTTCGTCCACAAGTCGCTGGTCGTCATGACCAACGAGCGTCACGGTGGCGGCAAGAGCCTGTCGCACTTCGACCGCGATCCCGACGCCGGGGCGATGTACACCGCCGACCTCGGCCGGGGGCACGCCTTCCTCGACCAGCGCCCCGCGGTCGCCCCCGACCGCTGGGCCCACGCCCGGCCGGTCCCCGCGGCCGAGGAGATCGTCGACGCGCTGCGCCGAGAGGTCGGCGACGACCAGCTCGCCGCCCACCTCGACCTCGTCCCCGGCGCCGCGATGAACATCTCCATCTTCCCGAACCTGTTCTTGTCGGGGAACCTGCTCGCCACCCTCGAACCCGTCAGCGTCGGGCTGTCCAACATGACGAGCTGGGCCACCACCTACGACGGGGTCCCCGATGCGGTGAACCAGCTGCGCCTGCGCTTCTCGGAGGACTTCGTGAACTTCGGCGAGCCCGACGACATCGAGGTGTGGGAGCGGACCCAGCGGGCGCTGTCCATCGGTGAGGTGCAGTGGCTCGACGTGAGCCGGGGGAGCGGGCTCGACGGTGACGCCGACGAGCGGGGTGTGCGTCGCGTGCCGATCACCTACGAGACCTCGCTGCGCAGCTACCTCGCCGAGTGGGCGCGGCTGCTCGACCTGGAAGGCGCACGATGACCCTCGACGTGGCCCACGTCCTCGACCGGCTGGCCGCCGAGCTCGCCGAGTCGGCGGAGGCGACCGGCCCCGGTGATCCGTCGCTCACCGGGGATGCCGAGCTGTTCATCTGGCACGAGGCCCGCCTCCTCGACGAGCGCCGGCTCGATGCCTGGCTGTCGCTGTGCGCCGACGACGTCGTGTACTGGGTGCCCGCCGATGTGCCCGCCGCCGATCCACGGGGCCGGGTCACCCTGGCGCTCGACGACCGGCGCCGCCTCGAAGACCGCGTCGCCTGGCTCACCGGCGGGCTCTCGTTCACCCAGGACCCGCCGTGGCGCACCGCCCGGCACGTCACCAACGTCGAGGCCGTTCCGCTCGGCAACCACCTGTTGGTGCGCTCGGTGTTCACCATCGCCGCGCTGCGCCACGAGGAGACGCTGAGCGTCCACGGCCGCTACGAGCACCGCCTGGTCGACGTCGGCGGGTCGTGGAGGATCCGGACCAAGCGCGTGGAGCTGCTCGACGCCGACCGGCACCGGCGCAACCTCGTCTTCGTGCTGTGAGCGTGTCAGCCGTCGGCCGGCCACGCGCCGCCGCGGCCGGGGTTCCACCGCCATGCCACCACCTCGACCCCGAACGGGTCGGTGAACGCCGCGCTGCGACCCAGGTCGAGCAGCGGTCGCTCGGCCCAGAGCTCGTGGCCGCCGGCGGCGACGGCGCGCGCCACCGTGGCGGTCGGGTCGTCGCACTGGAGGTACACGCGCGTCATGGGTCCCGAGCCGACCGTGTCGGAGCGCATGATCCCCAGGTTGGGGCGGCGCCCGGTGCCGACCCGCCAGAACTCGCCCGGGACCACCTCGGTGAGCTCCCAGTCGAACACCGCCCCGTAGAAGGCGACCGCGCCCTCGACATCGGTGGTGGGGATCTCCACGAACACCACCGGATCACCCATGTCGGACCCCGCCCGTCACAGGAACGCGTCGCCGGTGTCGTCGGGCGGCAGGGTCGACGCGAGCTCGCGGTCGTACCCGAACCGGTCGACGAGCACGTCGACCACACCGTCAGCGGGGACGAGCTCCCGACCCAGCTGGCCGGTCGCGTCGCGGGTGACGACCTTGCCCCGGCCGTAGGCGATGATCCCGTGGTCGACGTTGCGGCGCACGTACAGCGACGAGTTGAACAGGCTGTGGCCCCGCGTGCGGTCGTGCCACTCGTCCCAGTCCGCCCACGATGCGCCGTCGGCGGAGATCTCACAGCCGATCACGAGGTCGCTGTGCGCCGGACGCCAACGCACGAGCCACCCCTCCACGGTCGGGGTGCCGTCGACCGGGTGCACCGAATCGGTGTGTGCGGTGGGGGCGTCGCGTCGCAGCTCGAGCGGGCGGTCGAACAGCATCGAGGTGTCGACGAGCCAGTCGACGCCGTCGAGGGTGACGAGCACCGTGCCGTGGTTCGGTCGCGTGTCGGGATCGGTCAGCATCACACCGGGCACGAGCCGGGCCTCGAACCCCAACGCGACACAGACGGCGTGCAGGCCGAGCGAGGTGGACCAGCACGTGCCGCCGGTGCCGGTGGTGAGCCAGCTCTCGAGGAACTCCTCGCTCGTGCGGTCGGGCACCGGCCCGGTGGCACCCGCCGCTTGGAACATCCGCTTGCGGGCGCTGTCGAACGGCACCGACCGACACCAGGCCCGGTACACCGCGGCGAGGCCGTCGACGTCGACGGGCGCGGCGCCGACTCCGAGGCGGGTGAGCACCCGGTTCATCAGCTCGCTCACGGGGCCTCCTCGAGCGTCAGCGGCCGCCTCGACTGGTGCGACAATGGGGACGTGGCGGGCGACGAAGGGCAGGCGACGACGTGACGCGAGTGGGCCCGACACCCAACCCGACGATTCGCGACGTGGCCCGCCTCGCCGGGGTGTCGGTCACGACGGTGTCGCACGCGCTGTCGGGTCGGCGCGCGGTCGCCGCCGGGACGCGAGAGCGAGTCGAGCAGGCGGTGGCGCAGCTCGGCTACCGCCCGAACCGTGCCGCGCACAGCCTGCGCACCGGGGTCAGGCGCACCATCTCGCTCATCGTGCCCGACATCGCCAACCCGTTCTTCGCCGAGCTGTCGCGGGGCGTGGAGGACGTGGCCATCGCGCGCGGCTTCGACGTCTACCTGTGCAACACCGACCTGCGGGCCGATCGGGAGCAGCTGTACCTCGAGCGGGCGTTGGCGGTCTCGGTCGAAGGCGTCATCCTCGCCTCTACCACCACGAGCGCCGCGGCTCGATCGCTCGTGTTGGACCTCGTGCGGCACCGGGTGA
>DATHSN010000181.1:0-2603 GCA_035464115.1 Acidimicrobiales bacterium
ACCTCGAAGCTGAGGTCCTCGACGGCCACCTTGGCGCCGTAGCGCTTCGTGAGGCTGCGAACCTCGATGCGGGACATGGCGGTCCTCGAGATTCGTTCACACGTGCGCCCGCGTGTCGAGCAGTTGACATCGATGATTGTCGATGCGATTGTGATCGATGCGAGCGTGAGGGCGCTGCCCCGATCGGTCGAGATCCGCCCCCGAGCCCTGGAGCCTGCCGTGTCCGACTCCCGCCCCGACGCCGCCCCCGGCGACGAGCACGTCCGCGCCGCCGTGCGCGAGTTCTACGCCCAGGCCGCGGTCGCCGCCGACTCCTGCTCGTGCAGCCCGATCACCGCCGGCACCGGCTTCGGCTCGACCCACTACGCCGACGACGATGCCGAGGCGCTGCCGGCTGCGGCCGTCATCGCCTCGCTCGGGTGCGGCAACCCCACCGCGCTCGCCACCCTCGAACCGGGCGAGGTGGTGCTCGACCTGGGGTCGGGCGGGGGCATCGACGTGCTCCTCTCGGCTCGCCGGGTCGGCCCCGCCGGTCGCGCCTTCGGGCTCGACATGACCCCGGAGATGCACGAGCTGGCGCTGCGCAACCGCGCCGAGGCCGGGGTCGACAACGCCGAGTTCCTCCTCGGCACCATCGAGGACATCCCGCTCCCCGATGCCACGGTCGACGTCGTCATCTCCAACTGCGTCATCAACCTGGCGGCCGACAAGGACCAGGTGCTGCGCGAGGCGCACCGGGTGCTGCGACCGGGTGGACGGTTCGCCGTCTCCGACGTGGTGCTGCGCCGGCCGCTCCCGCCTCGGCTCGACGAGCTGGTCGGGCTGTGGACCGGCTGCGTCGCCGGGGCGCTCACCGAGGACGAGTACCGCACCAAGCTCGCCGCCGCCGGGTTCGTCGACATCGAGGTCCAGACCACGCACGTCCACGACCGCGCCGGCGTCGAGCAGCTCGCCGCGCTGGTCGACGTGCCCGACGACCTCGACGTCGAGGCCACCATCGACGAGGTCGCGGGCGTGGTCACCAACGCCTTCGTCCGCGCCCGTCGGGCCGACACGTAGGCGAGCCGGTCGCGCTCAGCCCCAGAACCACTCGGTGAACGCCAGCCGGTCGAGCAGGCGGGCCCGGCTGGAAGCGGCGGCGGGGAACCAGGCCAGCTCGGTGGAGGCGCCGCGGGGTGCCAGGACCGAGCGGCAGTGGACGCCCCGGAGGCCGGCGTCGTGGGCCCGCCCCCCGATCCGCTGGCACCGCTCGTGGCCGACCATCGCTCCGGTGGCGCCGACGGGATAGGTGGCGGGCAACCGCAGCGCGGCGAGGCCGGCAGGCGTGTGCGCGTCGGCGACGGTCTGGCCGCGGGGCAAGGTGGCCACGGCCAGGTGGGGCCCGTGGGCATCGTCGAGGTCCTCGGGCTCGTAGGGCCAGCCCGCGATGAACCGATCGAGGTTGAGTCGGGCGGTCACGACGTCGTCGTTCAGGTGGACGGTGGGCCACGACCCCGGCGGGTTCCACCGACCGCCGCCGGCTGCGGCGCGCGTGTCGTCGAGCGGGTCGTCCGCGCCGGACTCGCAGATGCGGTACCAGCGGTGGCCGTCGGCGAGCGTCTCGTCGATCATGCGTGGGCGTCGGTGAAGGCGAACATCTGGCGGGTGAGGTGGAGCGCCTCGTTGCTCCGACCTGCTGCCACGAGCTCGATGAGGCTCCTCCCGCCGAGACGCTCGACCCGGCGCCGGACGACGGCAGGGATGCGCTCGGTCCGCAGGTAGCGCACGAGCAGGTCGGTGATCGCCTCGATGTCGGCCACCTGCGCCGACCGCTCGGCGGGGACGCCGCTGACCATCCACTTCGAGGCGGCCTGGCGGGTGACCCCGAACAGCGCCCCGAGCTCGGCGCGCGAGAGCTGCCACCGGCGCATGACCCGCTCGAGCCGCCGCCCGCTGAGGCGACGGTCGAGCTCGTCGGCGAGCTCGCCGAGCCACTGGTCGTCGTGGTCGGCGAGCAGCCGCTCCACCACCTCCCCCGGGTCGAGAGCTCTCTGCGATGTGTCCACACATGCCAGGGTAGTCGTGCGCAACCGTTCTGCAATGCTCGCCAGGGAGATGGCGTGTGCTCCGGGCGGAGTCGATGGGAAACATCCCTGATTTCGGGGATTTCTCGTGCTCGTGACCGGGTTCAGTGTCACACCCCTCCAGTAGACTTCGTACATGTGTTCGACCGATGCGGAGCGGGTGCTCGCAGACCTGGCGACGGCGGTGGTGGCGTACCAGAACCTCGATCTCGAGGTCCTGGACGCACCGGAGGTGCTGGCGGTGGTGCGTGAGGCCGAGGTGGTGCGCCGCCAGATGGACCACGGCACCGACCGCCTGGCCGGCCACGTGCACCGCACCGGCGCCTACGGGGTCGACGGGCACCGCAACGCCAAGGCAGCGTTGGTGCACCTCGGGCGGCTGCCGGGCCCGGAGGCCACCCAGCGGTTGAGTCGCGCCCGAGCGTTGCGGTCGCTGCCGTGCGTCGCCGACGCCTACCGGCGAGGCACCGTGCCGACCGCGTCGGTGCGCGCCATCGCCCGGGTGGCCGCCAACCCCCGGGTGCGACCGTTCCTCGAGGG
>DATHSN010000182.1:0-7713 GCA_035464115.1 Acidimicrobiales bacterium
CCGACGCCGAGCCGCACCTCGCCCCTGGCGCCGACCACGCCGACGCCGACCACGCCGGTCATGTCGACACCGACCACGCCGACCACGCCGACGACACCGGCCACGCCGGCCACGCCGGCCACGCCGGCCACGCCGACGACACCGGCGACGCTCCTGCCGACGACGTCCGCACCGACACCGGTCCCGCCCCGGTCGCCACCGCCGCTCCCGAGGCCGACGCCGAGGGTGCGCCGGCACCGCCCGGGCCGGAGGCGGTCGAGGCCGATCCCCAGGTGGTGGCCAGCGCGGCGACGCTCGAGGCGGCGCGCGCCGCGCTCGAGCAGGGCCGGGCCGACGTCGCCGCCGCCGAGGCCGCGCTGACGGCCGCGGCGGAACGGGTCGCCGAGCTCGAGTCGGTGGCGCCCGTGGCCGACCTGGCGCTCACCGAGCTCGAGGACGACGCCGACCGCCTCGACGCCGCCATCACCGCGCTGGAGCGCGAGATCGAGCTGGTCGAGGCCGAGTCGAGCGGGCGGACCGCGTCACCGAACGGGTCGTCGGCCGGGGCCGTCGCTCGCCCCGACGGGTCCGACCCCGAGGCGTCCGAGCCCGAGGCGCCGGTCGACCCGCCCGACCTCGACGACGACCCGACGGTGGTGGCCGCCCGCCGCGCGCTCGATGCCGCCGCAGCCCGGCTGGAGCGCCATCGCGCCGCCATGGTGGCGGTCGATCGGGCCCACGCCGACCTCGAGCGTGGCCGCCTCGACGAGCGGACCGCGCTCGATGCGCTGGCCGCCGCCGAGACCGAGCGCGACGCGGTGGTGGCCGTCGCCGACGTGGCGTGGTCCGACGACCGCGACCTCGAGCGCGTCGAGTGGTGGCTGCTCGCGCGCAGCTCGGCCCTGCGAGCCGTGTCGGTGGCCGGCTCGGCGCCGCTGGTGCTCGACGACGTGTTCCGCGGCCTGCCCGATGACGAGGTCGAGCGACTCGCCGTCGCCCTGACCCGGGTGTCGGAGGCCGTGCAGGTGATCTACGTGGGGGAGCCCCCGGCGCTCGTCGACTGGGTCGACCGGCGTGGCCTGGCCGTCGGCGCGGTCGTCCGACCGGGCGCGAGCGAGGCCTGAACCCGGCCGCGGGGGCCCGCTGACGGCCTCCTGACGCCGGGGGTCCGCGGTGGGCCTACGATCGGGTCACCCGAGCCGTGGAGGTGCCGTGTCCGTCATCACCGCCGACGTCGTCCGTTCTCTCGCCGCCTTCGACAGCGGCGGGGCACCGGTCACCACCTGCTACCTCGACGTCGACGGGCGACGACGGGTCAGGGCGGTCGATGTGGAGCGGGGGCTCGAGCACCTGGTGCGGGTGGCGTCGGAGCGGGCCGTCGACGGCTCGGTCGCCGAGGATCTGCGTCGGATCACCCGCTACGTCGAGCAGGACTTCGAGCGGGGCCAGGCGCGTGGTCTGGCGGTGTTCGCGTGCTCCGATCGCGACTGGCTCGAGGCGGTGCCGCTGCCGCTGCCGGTCAGCGACCGCATCGTCGTCGGCACGGCGCCCGCCGTGGGACCCCTCGAAGCGGTGGTCGAGGAGCTGCGCCCGATCGCGGTGCTGCTCGCCGATCGTCAGCGGGCGCGCCTGTTCCTGTTCGAGACCGGTGAGCTCGTCGAGCGCACCGAGATGCTCGACGAGCTGCCCCGTCACTACGACGAGCGCGGGCAGTCGGCGCGGGGTGAGGTGAGCCCCCACACCGACGAGCTGGCGTCGCAGCACCTGCGCCACGCCGCCAAGGTGGCGTTCGAGTCGTTGCGCGACCGTGGCGAGGCACGGCTCGCCATCGCCGGGCCGGCCGAGAGCCTCACCGAGGTCGAGTCGGCGCTGCACCCCTACCTCCGTGAGCGCCTGGTCGGGCGGCTGGCGCTCGCGGTGGCGGCGAGCGAGGCCGACATCCGCGACGCCGTGCTCGACCTCGAGGCCCGCCTCGAGCGCGAGCGCGAGGCCGAGCTGGTCGCCCGCCTCCGCGACGCGGTCGGGTCGGGGCGGCGCGGCGTCGCCGGGCTGGCCGACACCTTGCGCGCGCTCAACGAGCGCCGGGTCGACCGCCTCATCGTGTCCGACGGCTTCGCGGTCAACGGTTGGCGCTGCGGTGAGTGCACGGCGCTCGCCGCGGTGGGTCGCCGCTGTCCGGTGTGCACCGCGGAGATGGCGGCGGTCGACGATGTCGTCGCCGAGGCCATCCACAGCGCCATGGCCCAGTCGTGCCGGGTCGACGTGTGCGTCGGCAACGCCGATCTCGACGTGGCCGGCCGCATCGGCGGGCTCCTCCGGTTCTGAGCGCCACCGCGTCCCCGGTCCCGTCCGCGCCGGTCGCCGTCGGGGTCGACGTCGGGGGCACGAAGATCCTCGGCGTGGTCCTCGACCTCGCCACCCACGAGGTGGTGGCCGAGCGACGCGCCCCCACCCCCCGCGGGGGCCAGGCCGTCGTCGACGCGTTGGCGGCGGTGGTGCGCCATCTCGCCGAGGTGGTGGCGCCCCGCCCGGTGGTGGCGGTCGGCGTGGGCGTGGCCGGGCTCGTCGACCGGGCCGGTTGCTTGCGCTACGGGCCGAACCTGCCGGGCATCGTCGACCTCGACGTGCGGGGCGACCTCGAGGCCGCGCTCGCACCCGACCTCCCCGTGGCCGTCACCGTCGACAACGACGCCACGACCGCCACCTGGGGCGAGGTGGCCCTCGGCGCCGCCCGTGGCGCCACCGACGCGGTGTTCGTCGCCCTCGGCACGGGCATCGGCGGGGGGGTCGTCATCGGCGGACGGGTGCGACGGGGCGCCCACGGCTTCGCCGGGGAGCTGGGCCACGTGGTGGTCGATCCCGACGGGCCCCCGTGCCCGTGCGGTCGGCGGGGCTGCTGGGAGCGCTTCGCGTCGGGGAGCGGTCTGGCCCGACTGGCTCGCGATGCGGCGACCGCGGGACGAGCCGACGCGGTCATCGCCCTCGCCGGTGGTGATCCCGACGCGGTGCGGGGTGAGCACGTCACGCTGGCGGCGCGGGCCGGCGACGCCGAGGCCCTGGCGATCATCCGCGACCTGGCCTGGTGGGTGGCGCTCGGTGTGGCTGGCGTCGTCGACGTCCTCGATCCCGAGGTCGTGGTCATCGGCGGCGGTCTCGTCGTCGACGCCGAGCTGCTGCTCGACGCCGTGCGCGCCGACGTGGCCGAGATGATCGTCGGTGGCCATCGTCGGGTCCCGCCGCGCATCGTGGCGGCCGAGCTCGGCGACCGGGCCGGGGCCATCGGCGCGGCGCTGCTGGCGGCCGAGCCCGCCTGATCCGGCCGATCCTGGCCGATCCGGGGGCCCGGAGTCCCACGGCTACCCTGACCCCCATGGAGTTCCGCCGCATCAACGGCCTGCCGCCCTACGTCTTCACGATCATCAACGATCTGAAGATCCAGTCGCGGCGAGCCGGGCGCGACGTGATCGACCTCGGCTTCGGCAACCCCGACCTGCCGTCGCCCGACGTGGCGGTCGACAAGCTGGCCGAGGCGGTGCGCAACCCCCGCAACCACCGCTACTCCCAGAGCCGGGGCATCCCCAAGCTGCGCCAGGCCGTCGCCGACCTCTACCAGCGGCGCTTCGACGTCGAGCTCGACCCCGAGACCGAGGTCATCAACACCATCGGCGCCAAGGAGGGCTTCTCGCACCTCATGTGGGTGCTGCTCGGACCGGGCGACACCGCGCTGGTGCCCACCCCGTCGTACCCCATCCACATCTGGGGCCCGCTGTTCGCGGGAGCCAACATCAAAGAGGTGCCGCTCGGCACCGGCGACGACTTCTTCGCGGCGATGGAGGCGGCGTGGGAGTACGCCTGGCCCAAGC
Source organism: Acidimicrobiales bacterium (assembly GCA_035464115.1). Taxonomy (GTDB): domain Bacteria; phylum Actinomycetota; class Acidimicrobiia; order Acidimicrobiales; family SKKL01; genus DATHSN01. The sequence continues at coordinate 3,843 of DATHSN010000182.1, forward strand.
CCCGGGTGGCGGTGCTGTCGTTCCCGCACAACCCCACCACCACCTGCGTCGACCTCGACTTCTTCGCCAAGGTCGTCGAGTTCGGCCGCGAGCGCGACGTGCTGCTGGTCCACGACCACGCCTACGCCGACCTCGGCTTCGACGGCTACGACCCGCCGTCGATCCTGCAGGTGCCGGGCGCCAAGGACGTCGCTGTCGAGCTCTACTCGATGACCAAGTCGTTCTCGATGGCCGGTTGGCGGGTGGCGTTCATGGTCGGCAACCCCGAGGTGGTCGCGGCGCTGGCCAAGCTGAAGTCGTATCTCGACTACGGCACCTTCCAGCCGGTCCAGATCGCGGCCACCGTCACCTTGAACGAGGCCGTCGACTACCCGTCGGAGGTGCGCGAGATCTACCAGGGCCGCCGCGACGCGCTCATCGACGGGCTCGAGCGCATCGGGTGGTCGGTGCCGCGTCCCCGCGGCACGATGTTCGCCTGGGCGCCCATCCCCGAGCCGTACCGCGAGATGGGCTCGGTGGAGTTCGCCTCGCACCTGGTCACCGAGGCCGATGTGGCCACCGCGCCCGGCATCGGGTTCGGCTCCGGCGGTGAGGGCTTCGTCCGCTTCGCCCTCATCGAGAACGAGCAGCGCATCGGCCAGGCGGTGCGCAACCTGCGCCGGGCGCTCACCAAGCTGTAGCCACCGGGCCGGTCAGGCCGGGTCGGCTGCCGGCGATCCCGCCAGCAGCGCCTGGCGGCAGAACGCCACGGCCGCATCGGCGATCTCCTCGGGACACGCGGCGCGCTCGTGCACGAAGGTGCCCCCGAGGTGCGTGGTGACCCCCAAGATGGCGTGGGCGAGCAGCACGGGGTCACCCTCGCGGATCTGACCGGCGACCATGCCGTCCTTCACGTGGCGGACCAGGTCGGCCACCTTGAGGTCCTGGTTGCGGCGGTAGAGCGGGGCGAACCGCTCGTCGCCGTGCGCGAACCGGATGATCTCCACCATGTCGGGGTGGGTGGCCTGCCAGTGGATGGTGGCCCGGATCGTCTCCTCGATGCGTCCGACGGGATCGAGCTGGTCGGCATCGATGCGATGGTGCTGGTCGCGCAGGTCGAGCGCGTCGCTGCGGAGCAGCTCGGCCAACAGCGCGTCCTTGCTGTCGAAGTACCAGTAGAAGACGCCCTTGCCGACGCCGACGCCGTCGACGATGTCGGCCACCGACGTCTGGTCGAAGCCCTGATCGGCGAACCGCGCCGCGGCGTACGCCATGAGCTGCTGCTTGCGCTCGCGTCCGCGCTGGGTCATGCGACGGGCCATCGGGCGGCGATGTTACCAGCCGGTAGGTTCCGCTGTGTGACCGATGCCTCACGCTGCGTCGGTCAGCACCTGGCAACCGACGTGTTCGCCGACCGAAACCGGCCGTTCACGCACCGCTCGTAGCCTCCCGGCCATGGAGACGTACGTCGTTCGCCTGTGGGTCAGCGATCGTCCGGGCGCGCTCGGCGCGGTCGCCAGCAGCATCGGCGCCGCCGGCGGCGACGTGGTGGGCATCGAGATCCTCGAGCGCGGCGCCGGGCGGGCCATCGACGAGCTGGTGGTCGAGCTGCCCGGTCCCGAGCACGTCGACCGGCTCGTCGCCGAGATCTCCGCGGTCGAGGGCGTCGACGTCGAGTTCGTGGCGCCGGTGGCCGGCGCCGTCCACGACCCCCGCCTCGACGCCCTCGAGACGGCGGCGATCCTGGTGGGGGCGGCCACCCCCGACGAGCTCCTGGAGGCGCTGGTGGCCCACAGCGCCCGCACGATCGGCGCCGCCTGGGCGGCGGTGGTCGATCTCGAGGAGGGCGAGGTGTGGGCGGCGACGCCGACCGCGCCCGACGGCTCGTGGCTCTCGGCGTTCGTCGAGGGCACCCGCATGCTGTCGGTCCTCGACGGTGGCGGCCCGAGCGACGTGGCGTGGGCCCCGATGCCCGCGAGCGGGGTCGCCCTGGTGCTCGGGCGCGACGGCACCGCGTTCCGGGCCCTCGAGCGGCGCCACGTCGCCGCCCTGGCCCGCATCGCCGACACCCGGTTTCGCGACCTGACCCGACGCCGGTCGCGGGGTCTGCACCCGAGCATGACCAGCACCCACGGGCTGTCCTAGAGGCGAGCCGACCGGACAGATCACACCGGGGCGGCGCGCTGGTGTGGGATGAGCGTGGCACACTCGTGGCATGGCCCGTGAGCGTGTCAGCACCACCGTCGACGGCGACCTGCTCGCCGAAGCGCGAGCCCGCCAGGGCGGGCTGAGCGACTCGGCGCTGTTCGACGCCGCCCTCGCGGCGCTCGTTCGGGCCAGCCGCACGGCCGAGATCGATGCCGCCTACGCCGCCTACGACGACCACCCCCTCGACGAGCCCGACGAGTGGGGTGACCTCGCATCGTTCCGCGACGCAGCCGCTGCGTCGTGACCGCCGTTCCCGAGCGCGGCGAGCTGTGGTGGTGTGAGCTTCCCGACATCGGACGACGTCCGGTCGTGGTGCTCTCGCGCGACGCGGCGATCCCGCGGCTCGGGCGCGCGCTGGTCGGGCCGTGCACGACGACGATCCGCGGTCTGCCGAGCGAGGTCGTGCTCGAACCCGGTGACGACCCTGTGCCGCTCCGCTCCGCGGTCAACCTCGACTCGGTCGAGAGCGTGTCGGTCGCAACGCTCGTCGAGCGGCTCGGTCGCGTGAGCGATCGGCGGATGGACCAGGTCTGCGACGCCCTCGCCGTCGCGGTCGACTGCCAACGCTGACCGCACCCGCCGTAGGGCCCCCGATCAGGGGGTGAGCATCGACGACGCGGCGAGCCTGCCGCCGGTCGCGCTCACCCCGGGGCAGGCGGTCGCGGCCGCTGTGGGGCTGGCGGTGCTGCCTCCGGGCAGCCCGTTCGGTGTTGCGCCCGGGCGGCGGCCGCCAAGATCCTCGACACCCTCGATCCGGTCGCCCGGGCGCGGGCGGAGTCGCTCGCAGCACTGATGTGGTGTTGCGGCGTGACGACGCCTCGGTGGCATCGTCGCCGGTGCTGCGGGCGGTGGAGCGCTCCCTGACCGACCGTTCGGTGCTGGCGCTCACCTACCCGGGCGGTGGACGGCGCGGTGACCCGGCGGCATGTCGAGCCGGTGATGGTGGCGTGGACGACCCCGCGCTGGTACCTGGTGGCCCACTGACCAGGACCCACGGCCTGTCCTCGGCCGAACTGGCGAATCGTCCGTGCGACCAGCGCACGGACGATTCGCCAGTTCGGGCAGGTTCAGCAGGTCTCGGGGGCCGGTCGGTACGGCTCCTCGGGCACAGCGTGGGCCAGCACCAGCTTGAGCACGATGACCGGGCCGAACCAGCCCAGCGCGTCCGGTCCCGTGACGAGTGAGGCGACCAACACGGCCACGGTGGCGACGGCGAGGCCGATCGGTCGGGTGAGGTGCTGGGGGGCGGCCACGACGGCTGCGACCCCCGACAGGATGACGGCGTACCACACCATCGCCCAGCCGACGGTGCCCCCAGGGAGCGTCGCGGCGAGCACGAGGTGAGGGAGGTGGGCGGCGGCGAAGACCAGGTCGTTGCGCAACCAGCGGCCGGCGGCGCCCGGGACCGGGTCGTGGCCGTGGTAGAGACGCTTGGCCGACCCGAGGCCGTTGGCGACCACGCCGCCGACCACGTCGACCACGAGGATCACGGCGACGACGTGGTGCCACCAGGTCCACGACACGTCGAGGTCGCGGGCGACGGCAAGGGCGAGCACGAGCCCGGCGCCGACCGTGGCCCAGACCACGGCCTGCTCACCGACCGTGGCCCCCGAGCCCACGAACCAGTTGGGTCGGCCAGGCGGCAGCGTCCAGTCGACGTGGCGGCGTCGCCGCGCCGGTGGGC
>DATHSN010000183.1:0-10831 GCA_035464115.1 Acidimicrobiales bacterium
GTGACGGACGCGACCTGCGCCGCTAGGCGCCTTCCCACACGTTCTTGAACTGGCCCTGGCTGCCGCCGTCGTAGAACACCTCGATGATCCGCTTGCCGAGCGGATCGAGCTGCGAGTCGTGCCGCAGTGGCTCCAGCTCACGGCGGAAGAACTCCTTGAGCTGCTCCGCTCCCTGCTGGTACGCCTCCTCGCCGACCTCGGGCTGGCGGCTGACGTCGAGGAAGAAGTCGGGGATGTTGACGCCCTCGACGTGCATCTCCAACAGCTCGTACCCCAGCAAGGGGGTGTTCGCTCGCCGCAGCTGCCCGCGCCGGAAGCGCGCGCCCCCTCGTCGCGCCAGGTACTCGCGGCCGATCCACTGCGGCATGAAGCCGACCTGCCAGGCGCCGATGTGGCTGTTCGGGAAGATCGCGAAGTCGGTCTCCGGCGTCTCGCGGATCTGGCGCAGCAGGATGTTCGCGAAGTCCACCACGCGTCCGGTGGCGAACGGCCAGAACGACCCGACGCCCTCGCTCTGGAGGCCCTCGGTGTCGACGATGCTCGGGTTGGCGTGGCCCCGCGGGGCGGCCAGCCGCCACAGCCACCCGAGCGCCGGCGGCAGGATGTGCAACATGCCGACGATGCCGTAGGTGGGGTGCTCGCGAGTGCACGGCGGGGTCCGGACGCCGAGCGTGCGGATGTCGACCTCGACCGGTTCGTCCTGGACGTTCGGGACCTCGTCACGCGGCAGGATGACCCGCGGGTTGGGACAGGGCTTGCCCGGGGCGTCCTCGGTGTGCTCCCAGATGAGCGTCGTGGCGTGGGGGACACCCTGCACGTTGATGAAGATCAGGGGCTTCTTCGGCGCCGCGCAGATCCGCTCGAGGTGCGGATCGGTGCCGTATCCGGTGATGTGGTCGACGCGCACGAACCACGCGTTCTCGGCGTCCATCGTGACGAGCTTGCCGCCCGGGCGTTGCAGGCTCGGGTGCGACTGGGCCATGTCGTCGGTGACGGGGTGCAGCTCGCAGGCCCGCGGCAGCACGAGATGGAGCTCCTCGCCGCTGACCACGTTGCTCCCCAGTCGCAGGCGCCCGTCGTGGGAGCGGTGCGGGTACTCCAGCATCTCGCTCTTGCCGCCGCCGGAGGCGCCTTCGTGCATGATCGTGAAGGTGTTGTCGTACGGCGTGATCACCTGGACCGTGGAGGCATGGTTCGTCACCCAGCCCTCGTTCTCGCCGATGTTCAGGAGGATGCCGTAGACGCCCTTCTTCGCGCTGGGACCGGGATACAGGTTGAGCGAGAAGATCTCGTGCAGGTCGTCGGAGCGGTCGTGCACGACCACCTGCTTGCCGTCGCACAGCGTGTGGCGGAACGGCGGCGCCAGGTAGATGAAGGCCTGCGGACGGAAGTCCGGGCCGGCCTCGCTGCCGGCGATGTAGCCCTGGAGGTCGGCCAGCCCGCCCGCGAAGAACCCCGCGTTGGCGGGGCCGATGAAGAGGCTGTCGTATCCGTGGTCGGCATGGCCCGACCGGAACGGCACCAGGATCAGCTCCTGCTCGGACAGCCAGTGGAGGATGTCCTGTCGTGCCTGGGCGAAGGGCACGCCGAACCGATCCTGGAACCGGGGCTTGTCGGACGGACCGTCGTCGGCCACCACCATGCTGTCGGGATCACGGCGGCGCATGTAGGCGTCGACGTAGTTGACGGCGGCTCCGTTGCGACAACGGGCGACGGTGGCTTCCAGGACCCAGCCGCGACCGGGTGTCTCGTAGCCGACCTCGAACACGTCGGTTCCCGGGCCGCCGCAGGCCATCTCCAGGAGCTGCTCTCGGCTCTCCACGACGTGCACGGCCGGTGCCGCGTCGACGACGGCGGCGACGTGCGGCGGCAGCGGGAATCCCACGCGGTCCGGTGCAGCGCTGATGGTCATGGCTGTTGCTCCTCGGTGGGGGGTCGGACCCAGGCGTTCAGCCCGGCATCGCGAGTCCGGGTTTAGCACAGACGTCTACAGGTTCGTGTGTCAGAACGCTGTCGACGGCGCTACTCCTCGATCGTGAGCTGACGCTCCTCGACGATGTCGCCGAGGCGGGCGGTGTCGTCGTCGGTCCAGCCGTCGGGCTCGGTGATCGCCACCCAGGCATCGAGGTACTGGCGGCTGGTGTAGAGGTGGCCGTGGCCCGACGGGACGTTGCCGGCGACGGGCAGGTCGAAGGCGACCTGCCACATGGTGACGAGCGGGAACCAGCGCATCTCCGACGACACGTCGGGCCCCCGCTGGCCGGTGTCGAGCCACTCGGGTCGGGAGAGCGCCAGGTCGGGCGAGAAGAACGTGACCGGGTCGGACGCGTTCTGGAGGTAGACGATCCTGGTGTCGCCCCACCTGGCGGTGGGTGCGTCGAGGGCGTCGTCGAGGCCGGTGAACCGCACCGTGCGCCCGTCGCCGTAGACGGGGAGCCAGGCCGGCGAGCCCGGATCGCGGTCGTCGGTGAGCTGGTTCCACAGCTCGTTGACGAAGGGTGGCCCGGCCATGAGGGCGCCGTCGATGGGCGCGTTGACGATGTTGATCGAGGTCAGGATCGACTCGACCCCGAACGAGCCGAGCGACAGCCCGAACAGGTAGAGCTCGGGCCGCTCGTCCTCGGGCAGCGCCGACCAGTGGGCGTGCACGGTGTCGAACACGGCGCGGGACGTGTCGCGGGTGACCTGCTGGTCGGCCAGCAGCGAGATCCAGCTCGGCAGGAACGAGTACTGCGCTCCCGCGATCGCGGTGTCGCCGTCGTGGAGGTACTCCAGCGCGTTGATGGCGTTGGGCTCGATGAACCCGGTGCCGGTGGTGCTGACCAGCACGAGGACCTCCCGTTCGAACGCGCCGGTCCGCTCCAGCTCCTCGAGCAGCAGGTCGGCCCGCTCCTGGAGGGAGTCGGCCGAGTTGATGCCGACGTACACCCGGATCGGCTCTCGGGCCCCGCCCCCGTTGGCGGCGTCGAGCTCGTCGACCGTGGGCCCGGTGGCGACGAACCGCCGTCCCTCCCGGCCCAGGGTGTCCCAGGCGTCGAGGGACTCGGGGCTGCCCGAGCGCAGCGCCGAGGTGGGCTGCACCGCCCAGTCCGGTGTGACGGTGTCGCGCACCGAGAACGACCGGTTGGCCACCGCGAAGAACCCGTCGACGATCACGCCGCTCCACAGGCCGAGCAGCAGCATCGCCACCACGGTGAACCCGACGGCGGTGGCCACGCGGCGGGGCAGCACCCGCTCCACCCAGCGGACGACCATGTCGTAGACCCGGGAGATGCCGCGCGCCACGACGATGAGCAGGGCCGCCACGATCGCGGTGACGGGCAGGATGGAGACCCACACGGCGGGGTTGACGGGCTCCTGGTCGAAGATCTCCCGCACGTCGTTCTGCCAGCCCACCTGCTGCCAGACGAAGAGCAACGTGATCAGCCCGACCACCGCCACCGGGCCCCAGAGCAGCGCCTGGCCGACCCGGCTCGACCGCCTCGGCGTCGGGATCTCGAAGTAGCGCCACGCCTTGGCCCCCAGCACCCCGAGCCCGTAGCCGATCGCGGTGGTGATGCCCGACACCACGCCCTGGAACAGCGCCGTCCTCGGGAGCAGCGAGGGCGCCAGCGACAGAGCGAAGAACAGCACCGCCACCACGAGCCCCGGTCGCGAGTGGTGGAGGCCGAGCACCCGGTGTCGGTCGGGTCGGGCACGAGGCTCGTCGGAGATCTGCAACTCGGTCATCATGCTCCGACTCCGTGCTCGGCTGGTGCGATCGCAGAGCTTCGCTCGGCGACGGCCACACCGGCGAGCCCGAGGAACGCGAGGACGGTCAGCACCACGACCGATCCGGCGGAGAGGCCCCACCACGCGACCAGCACGGCCAGCGAGACGGCCAGGGTCGCCCGCGCGCCGTCGGGGTGCTGGGCCACCAGCTCGAGGACGCCGCGGCCGGCCCGGCCCTCGGTCCCGGCCCACGCCCGGAGACGGCGGGCGGTGTCCGACGGACCGGTGAGGAACACGGTGGCGCCGATCAGCGCGGCGGCGACCACGAGGATCGTCGTGAGCCGTTGGGCACCGGCGGTGGCGCTCTCGACCACCGATCCGACCGCAGCGCCGGCGTCGCCGCCCGCCACCAGGTCGGGGGCGTCGGCGACGACTCGCGCGATGACGGTCCGCACGGCCACCGCGGCGAGGCCAACGGCGACGACGAGGTGGATGGCGGTGCGTCGACGGCGCGGGGACAGCCAGACAGCGGCGACGACCAGCGCCAGCGCAACCACCGCGAGCGCCGTGGTGGCCCGCTCGAAGAGCGCCACCGCCCGTTGCGCCTCGGCGAGGACGCGCCCGCCCGACGCCACCGCCGCGCTGTCGTAGACGACGAGCTCGCCGAAGTCGTCGGGGAGGTCGGTCCCGAGGGCCCGGCCCAGCGCATCGAGGCGGGCGCGGCGGTCACCGATCTCGTCGCCGACGGCCACCTCCGCGCTGATGACGCCGCCGTCGCGCAGGCCATCGAGCACGAGCTCGACGACGACGAGCAGGTCGAGCCGGACCTCGCCGTCGTCGACCGTGACGCCCGACGGGAGTCCGTCGCCCCGCAGCAGGGTCATCGCCGCCTCGTGGGATCGGCGGATCACCTCCTCGAGGAGGTCGAGCACCTCGTCGCGAGCGAGCACGTCGCGGACGGCGTCGTCGACCAGCGAGCGGATGCTGGCGGCGATGACCGGTGCGAAGCCCTGGAGGTCCTGGGGCAGCAGCCCCTCGAGCACCTGCCGGTCGGCCAGCACCCCGACGACCTCGCCGGCGACGCGGTCGGCGAGCGGGTCGACCACCTCGGGGCGCTCCAGGGCGTCCCGGGTCAGCGATGCGAACCGGGAGCTGTCGAGGACCGAGGCGCGGGCCCAGCCGGTGAGCCCGGCGGCGACGATGGCGATGGCGGAGAGCAGCACGAGCGTGCTCACGGCGATGGAGCGCACGCGCACCGCCAGGTGGTCGGGAGTGCTGGTCTCGGTCATGCGGCTCCTCGAGCTCGGCGGTGAGAGGATCGTCGCGAGCGACGGGAGCAGTTCGGGTGCGACGCAGGTTCTGCGCGGGTTCCCGACGGTGCCCGGGAGTACGGTCGTCCTGCTGGCGACTCGTCAGCGTCGAGCGCTGGAGGCGCCCATGACCGGACGACGGGTTCTCATCGTCGACGACGATCCCGACCTCCTGTTGGTGCTCAGCGGCGTGTACTCCCGCGCCGGGTTCGAGGTCGAGACGGCGGTCGACGGACGCAGCGCGCTCCGGCAGCTGTTCGAGCGGCCGATCGACCTCGTGGTGCTCGACCTGACCCTGCCGGACCTCGACGGGTTGGAGGTGCTCACCCGGATCCGTGACATGGCCGAGCTGCCGGTGCTGTTGCTCACCGCCCGCACCGGCGAGCGCGACAAGGTCACCGGGCTCATGAGCGGTGCCGACGACTACCTCACCAAGCCGTTCTCGAACCAGGAGCTCATCGCCCGCAGCCTGGCTCTGTTGCGCCGGTCCGCGCCGCGCGACGCCAGCGCCGAGGTGCTCGACGACGGCACCGTGCGGATCGACCTGGCCCGACGGGAGGTGCGCCTCGCCGGGGAGCTGGTGGAGGTCACGCCGACCGAGTGGCGGCTCCTGGTGGCGTTCGTCCAGCGGCCCGGCCTGGTGCTGTCACCCCAGCAGCTGCTGGAGGTGGCCTGGAGCGATCCGCTCGGCATCGGGCCCGAGCGGGTGAAGTTCGCCGTGCTCCGCCTGCGGCGCCGCCTGGGGTGGGACGACCCCGCCTCCTCGCCGATCAAGGCCGTCCGCGGGTTCGGCTACCGCTACCAGCCGCGCTCAGCGGCCGACCGACCGTCCGGCACCGACCGCTGAGGTTCACGCCGGCGCCGCGTCGCGGCGCCGGCGGACCGCCTTCTCCAGCTCGACCGCCACCGCGAACGTCCCGGCCAGCGCGAGGCACGCCAGCCACTGCCCGCCGGTGAGCGGGACGGTGTCGAGCCAGCGCTGGAACACCGCGGCCTCGGTGGTGACCAGGGTCAAGAGGCCGGCGCCCAGCGCCCACAGCACCGGTCGCAGGAGCGGTTGCTGCCACGCCGGGGCGGTGGTGTCACGCAGCACGATCGCCGACGACCCCACGGCGAGGGCCATCACGACGTAGCCCATGGTGACCGGTGTGCTGGGGCCGTCGAGCGCCGGCTCGCCCGGTCCGAGCGCGACCGGCGCCAGCGCGGCCACGCCGAGCACGGCGCCCAGGGCGATCCACCGGATGGCGGTGGTGCGGTTGAAGATCCGCTCGCCCGGGTCCCTGGGCCGCCGCCGCATGACCGACGGGTCGGCCGGCTCGAGGGAGATCACCACCACGGGGACCACGGCCATCGTGAAGTTGACGAACAGCACCTGCAGGGGCAGCAGCGCCACGCCCGAGTTCACGTTGAGGGCGGTGGCGAGGAGGAACATGATGACCATGCCGAACAGCTGGGTCAGCTGGTACCCGATGTAGGCGAGGATCCGCTCGTAGAGCGACCGGCCGAGCGCGACCGCCTGGACGAGTGTGGCGAAGTTGTCGTCGGTGAGGATCATGCGGGCCGCCTGCTTGGACACCTCGCTGCCGCTGCCCATGGCCACGCCGATGTCGGCCTGCTTCAGCGCGGCGGCGTCGTTCACGGCGTCGCCGGTCATGGCCACCACCCGGCCCTGCGCCTGCAGCCGCTGCACCAGCCGCAGCTTGTCCTGCGGGGTGACGCGCCCGAAGACGTGGACGTCGGGGAGCTGCCGGTCGAGCTCGTCGTCGTCGAGGGCGGCCAGCTCGGCGCCGGTCATCCCGCCGGGACCCAGCCCGAGCTCGGCCCCGATCGCCTCGGCGGTGACCAGGTGGTCGCCGGTGATCATCCGCACGTCGATCCCGGCCTCGTGGGCGATGCGCACCGCCTCGATCGCCTCGGGCCGCAGCGGGTCGATGATGCCGACCAGCCCGACGAGCACCAGCTCGGTCATCGCCGCGAGGGGATCGGCGACGACGGCGTCGACGTCGTCGTCGTCGATGAGTCGCACCGCCAGGGCGAGGACGCGCAGCCCGCGCTCGGCGAGGCGGGCGTTGGCCGCCAGCACCTCCTCGCGCACCTGCTCGACCTCACGGGTGCCGTCGCTCCACTGAGCCGCCCGGCAGCGGTCGAGCACCACGTCGGGAGCGCCCTTCACGAGGCCGACGACCCGGTCGCGTCCCTCGAAGGGCAGGCGGTGGAACGTGGCCATCAGCTTGTAGGTGGAGTCGAACGGCACGGTGGCCAGGCGCGGGTAGGCCGCGCGGGTCTCGTCGACGTCCACCCCGAGCTTCTCGGTGAGCACCACGAGCGCCGCCTCGGTGGGGTCGCCCACGGCGTCACCGGCCGGCGTCACGGCGGCGTCGTTCGCCAGCGCCGCCACGTAGGCGATCGACCCGAGGTCGGGTGCCGGCCGGCCGGCCACCCCCCGGACGGCTCCGGTGAGGCCGTAGCCCTCGCCGTCGACCCGGTACCAGTCCCCGCCGTGGAACACGGCCCGCACCGTCATCTCGTTGAGCGTGAGCGTGCCGGTCTTGTCGGTGTTGATCTCCGAGGTGGCGCCCAGCGTCTCCACGTCGGTCAGGTTGCGGACGATCGCCTTGGCGTCGGCGAGCTGGCGGGCGCCCATGGCCAACATGGTCTGGACGAACGTCGGCATCCCGGTGGGGATCGCCGAGATCGCCATCGAGGTGCCGAGCAGCAGCAGATCGGACAGCTCCAGGCCCCGCCCGAGCCCGACCACGAGGATCACGGCCAGCGTCCCCCAGGCCACCCACCCGATCCGCGCCGTGAGCTGGTCGAGCTGGCGCTGCAGCGGCGACCGGGTGCGCTCGACCGAGGTCAGCATCGTGGCGATGCGGCCCACCTCGGTGGCGGAGCCGGTGGCGACCACGACCGCGCTCGCCGTGCCGCGGGTGACCGAGGTGTTCTGGAAGAGCATCCCGGCGCGGTCGCCGAGCGCGGCGTCATCGTCGACGGCCTCGTCCGACTTGGCCACCGGCAGGCTCTCCCCGGTGAGGGCTGCCTCCTGCACCTCGAGGGTGGCCGACGCCACGATGCGGGAGTCGGCCGGCACCAGGTCGCCCGCCTCCACGAGGATCACGTCGCCGACGACCACGTCGCTGGCGGGCAGCTCGGTGGTGGTGCCGTCCCGGCGGACCCGGGCGGTGCGGACCTGCAGCCCGTCCAGCGCGTCGATGCTCGCTCTCGCCTTGAGCTCCTGGGAGGTCCCCAGCCCGACGTTCAGGCAGATGAGCGCCCCGACCACCATGGCCGTCGTCCCCTCGCCGATCACGACGCTCACCGCAGCCACCGCCACGAGCATGAGGTTCATGGGGTCGCGCGCCTGGCCCAGCGCCACGGTCCAGCGCGTCGGCTTCGGCGCTCGGGGCAGCGAGTTCGGGCCGTCGGCGGCGAGGCGCCGCGCCGCCTCGGCGCCGTCGAGGCCGTGCGCCGCATCGGTCGCGAGCGCGGCGACCACGTCGTCGGGCTCCCGGGCGTGCCAGTCGGCGCGGCGGGTGGTCGTCGGGGCGGCGGTGTCGGGCATCTGGGCTCCCTCGGCGTCGAGCCCGGCGATGATGCGCGGCCTTCGGGAGCAGGCCGGGTGCGGCCGCGGTTCGGAGCGGGATCTGCCGGTGGCGGTCCTGCTCCCGGTCCGCACCCGTGGCGCGCTCGCGTGGCTCCCGAGCGTGCGCAGCATGGCGACGTGACCCTCCACCGATCCCTCCGAACCACGCGCCGGGCGCTCGCGCTGGGCCTCGTGTCGATCTTGTCGATCGGCGGCCTGGCGGCGTGCGGCGACGACTCCGAGAGCGCCGACGCCGCCTACTGCGACGCGTGGGCGGGTGTGCGCACCGCCTTCGAGCGCTACGCGGAGGTCGACGTGATCGAGGCGGGCCTGTCGAGCATCCGTGAGTACGTCGAGGGCATCGAGTCGGCGTTGGCCGACGTCCGCGAGATCAACCAGGACCGGGTGGGTGAGGAGGCCGATGCGCTCCGCACCGCCTTCGACGAGCTGTCGACGGTGCTGACGTCGGGCGAGCTGCCGGTCGACCGGGTCGAGGAGGTGCGGGCAGCCGCCGACGAGGTCGACGGGGCGTGGGCGGATCTCGTCGCGGCCGTCGACGTCGACTGCCCCCCGGAGGGCTGAGCCCAGCGGCTATCGATCGGCGCCGTCGATCGGCGCTCGGGCGCAGAACACGGCGCCCCACCCCGGTTCGTCGAGCAGCTCGAGGGTGCCGCCGTGGAGCTCCATGAGCCCCCGGGCGATGCTCAGCCCCAGACCGGAGCCGGGGACGCCGCGGGTGTCACGGCCCCGGTGGAACGGTCGGAAGAGGTCGTGGCGATCGACAGGTGGGACGCCCGGCCCCTGATCGCGCACCACCACCACCCAACCCGCCGGGTCGACGTGGCCCTCCACCCGCACGGCCGTGTCGGGGGCGGTGAACTTGATGGCGTTGGCGATCAGGTTCTCGAGGACCTGGGCGATCCGGAGGGGGTCGGCGAACACCGCCGGTCCGCCGTCGATGTGGGACGACAGGTCGATGTGACGTGCCCGGGCTGCCGGTCGTTGCTCGGCCACGACCTCGGCGACGAGATCGGCCAGCGACGTGCGCTGACGGTCGAGCTCGATGAGCCCGGCATCGAGTCGACCGGACGTGAGCAGGTCGTCCACGACGCGGGTGAGCCGGTGGGCGTTGCGCTCGATCATGGGGAGGTACACCGTGAGCTCGGCCTCGTCGTGGCCGGCTCGCAGGTGCTCGATGGCGCTCGTGATCGTGCTGAGCGGCGTGCGCAGCTCGTGCGACACGTTGGAGACCATGGCGCTGCGGGCCCGGTCGATGGCGTCGAGGCGCTCGGCCCGCTCCTCGGCGAGGTGTCGGGCCTCGGCCTCGTCGGCGAGCAGCTGCTCGCGCACGCGCTCGGCGAGCACCTGGTTGGTCACGTCGGTGAACCGCCAGAACCGGCCCCGGAGCTCGTCGCCGGACCACACCTTCGAGACCTCCACCGCGACCATCCGGTCATCGACCGCGACCGGCGGGAGGTCGACCACCCGGTCGGCGTCCAGTTGGTCGGCGGCGACGCGCACGGCCTGGACCAGATCGGGGTGCGACGCCAGCCGGTCGAGCAGCGTGCCGGCGTCGGTCGCCGCGGTGTCGGCGAGCTCGTCGAACTGGCGGTTGCGGTAGACGAGCTCGCCGTCGGGGCGTTCGAAGGCGACCGGGGTGTGGAGGCTGGTCACCACCGCCGCGAGCCGGGCCTCGGCTTCGCGCATACGCTCGGTGCGCTCCACCTCGACGGTGACGTCGCGGCTGAACGCCACGATGCCGCCCACCTCGGGTATGTGACGCAGATCGGCGTCCGCCGTCTCGAGCCAGCGCCAGGTGCCGTCGCCGGCCAGCACCCGGTAGCGGTGGGGGGTCGACCACGGGAGCGACCCGTCGAGCTTGGCCTTCCACCGCGCGAAGGCCTCGTCCACGTCGTCGGGATGGATGAGCCGGTAGCCGGCGAGACGACGGTCCGCTCGCGCCACGAGCTCCTGGTCACCGCCGTACCCCAGCTGCTCCGTGGCCGACGGGCTGGCCAGCAGCTGTCGGCCGTGCTCGTCGAGGATGGTGATCACGTCGGGCGACGCCCGGAAGATGTGATCCAGGGCACCGACGATGGTGGGTCGATCGGTGCCGGCCGGGTCGTCCCCGTGCCGGAGCGTGACCAACGCCACCGCCGGTCCGCCCGGGGCGAGCCGGGCCAGGGACGCCCGGAGGATCCGGGCGCGGTTCGACTTCGACGCGGTC
>DATHSN010000184.1:0-5206 GCA_035464115.1 Acidimicrobiales bacterium
GCCGCCGCCGCGCTCGTCGCCGCCGGGCCCGACGTGCTCGGCCCGCTCCGTCCCTACCGACTGCTCCACGAGCACGTGCCGGGCTTCTCGGGGCTCCGGGTCGCCAGCCGGTTCGCCATCGTGACCGTGGTGGCGGTCGCGGTGTTGGCCGCCGCCGGGTGGGCCGCCGTCGCCGAGCGGATCCGCCGCCCGCGCCTGGCGGCGGCGCTCGGCGTGGCCCTCGTGGCACTCGCGTGGGTCGACCTGGCCATCCCGGTCCGCTGGGCCGAGCTGCCCACCGATGCCACCACCCTCGCCCCCTATCGGGCGCTGGCCGACGGCACCGGCCCGGTCGTCGAGCTCCCGATGGCCCGCGTCGACGACCGCTGGGACACCACCGAGGCCCCCCGCCAGCTCTACGCCACCATCGACGACCGTCCCCGGGTGAACGGCTTCTCGGGCTTCGTGCCCCCCGGCTACGTCGCCACCGTGGAGCTGGCCAACCGCTTCCCAGCGCCCGAGAGCGTCGAGCACCTGCTCGACCTGGGCGTGACCACCGTCGTCCTCCACGCCGACCAGCTGCCCGACGGAGTGCCCCCCGCCGCCGCCCAGAGGGTGGGCGACGCCTGGCTGATCGACCTCAGCGGGCCACGAAGTACTTGGCCCGGGGGTGGTGCAGGATGATGGCCGAGGTGGTCTGCTCGGGCTGGTACTGGAAGCCCGTCTCCTCGCTGACCTCGATGCCGAGCCGGTCGGCGCCGAGCAGCTCGGCGACCTTGACGTTGTCCTCGCGGTCGGGGCACGCGGGGTAGCCCCACGAGTAGCGCCCGCCCCGGTACTGCTGGCGGAACAGGCCCAGCAGGGTGGGGCCGTCCTCGTCGGCGAAGCCCCACTCCTCGCGGATGCGGCGGTGCCACAGCTCGGCGAGCGCCTCGGCCATCTCCACGCCGAGACCGTGCAGCATCAGGTAGTCGGCGTAGCGGTCGGTGGCGAACAGCTCGGCGGTGGCCTCCGACACCCGCTGGCCCATGGTGACGATGTGGAACGCCACGTAGTCGGGCTCGCCCGACCCGATGGGCCGCACGAAGTCGGCGATGCACAGGAACGGCTCGCGGCGCTGGCGGGGGTAGTCGAACCGCATCCACTCGGCGGTGCGCTCGTCGTCCTTCCAGATGACGATCGAGTCGCCGTCGGCGTTGGCCGGGAAGTAGCCGTAGACGACCTGGGGCACGAGAACGTCGTCGGCCTTGGCCGCCGCGAGCCGCTCGCGCAGCTGCGGGCGGATGCGGGCCTTGAACTCGTCGTCGGTCTCGCCGGCCTCGGGTCGGAACTGCCACTGGTTGCGGAACAGTGCGGTCTCGTTGATGTAGCCGGCGATCTGGTCGAGGGAGATGCCCTTGACCACCTTCGAGCCGAGGAACGGCGGGACGAACACCGGGGTGTCGAGGGCGACCTCGGGGGAGCGCTCGGGCACCTCGACCTGAGCCTCGTCGCGCTCGCCACGGGCGGGCAGCACCCGACCGGTGGCGACCCGGCCGAACTCGGGGTCGTCGACCCCGGTGCGCTTGATCTCGCCGAGGCGGTCCATCACCCGCAGGCCCTCGAAGGCGTCCTTGCCGTAGAACAGGCGGCCCTCGTAGACGTCGCGCAGGTCGCGCTCGACGTAGCTGCGGGTGAGCGCGGCGCCGCCGAGCAGCACCGGCACGTGGGCGAGGCCCCGGGCGTTGAGCTCCTCGAGGTTCTCGCGCATGATCAGCGTGCTCTTCACCAGCAGGCCGCTCATGCCGATGGCGTCGGCTCCGACCTCGACGGCGGCGTCGATCATCTCGGCGATGCCGATCTTGATGCCGAGGTTGTGCACCTCGTAGCCGTTGTTGGTGAGGATGATGTCGACCAGGTTCTTGCCGATGTCGTGCACGTCGCCCTTGACCGTGGCCAGCACGATGCGGCCCTTACCGCCGCCGCCCTCGACCTTCTCCATGTGCGGCTCGAGGTGGGCGACCGCGGTCTTCATGGTCTCGGCCGACTGCAGCACGAACGGCAGCTGCATCTGGCCCGACCCGAACAGCTCTCCGACGGTCTTCATGCCGGCCAGCAGCGTCTCGTTGACGATGTCGAGCGCGGGGATGCCGGCGGCGAGGGCCTCGTCGAGGTCGGCTTCGAGGCCGTCGCGGTCGCCGTCGACGATGCGGGCCTCGAGGCGCTGCTCGACCGGCCAGCCGCTGCGGTCCTCGCGCTCGACCGCGGTGGTGCTGACCCCGGCGAACACGTCGAGCAGGCGGGTGAGCGGGTCGTAGGCCGGCTCGCCGTCGGCGGCGGGGCGGCGGCGGTCGTAGATGAGGTCGAGGCAGACCTCGCGCTGCTCGTCGGGGACCCGGGCGAGCGGGGTGATGCGCCCGGCGTGGACGATGGCGGAGTCGAGCCCGGCCTGGACGCACTCGTGGAGGAACACCGAGTTGAGGGCGTGGCGGGTGGCGGGCGACAGGCCGAACGACACGTTGGACACGCCGAGGGTGGTGTAGACGCCCGGCATCTCGGCCTTGATGCGCCGGATGGCCTCGATGGTGGCCATGGCGTCGCCCCGCAGGTCGTCGTCGCCGGTGGACAGCGGGAAGGTGAGCGCGTCGAAGATGAGGTCGCTCGGTTCGAGCCCGTAGCGCTCGACGGCCAGGTCGTGGATGCGGTGCGCGATGCGCAGCTTCCACTCGACGTCGCGGGCCTGGCCCTGCTCGTCGATGAGCAGGCAGATGACCGCCGCCCCGTGCTCGCGGGCGAGGGTGAACACCCGGTCGAGGCGCGACCCGGGGGCCTCGCCGTCCTCGAGGTTGGCCGAGTTGAGGATGGCCCGACCGCCGAAGCGCTCGAGGCCGGCCTGCATCACCTGGGGCTCGGTGGAGTCGAGCACGAGCGGCGCCGCGGCCTGGGTGGCGAAGCGCCGGCCGATCTCGTCCATGTCGTCGGTGCCGTCGCGCCCGACGTAGTCGACGCAGACGTCGAGCACGTGGGCGCCCTCGCGCACCTGCTCCTTGGCCATCTGCACGCAGGTGTCCCAGTCGGCGGCGAGCATCGCCTCGCGGAACTTCTTCGACCCGTTGGCGGTGGTGCGCTCGCCGATGATGAGGAACGACGCGTCCTGCTCGAACGGCACCGCGCTGTAGAGCGACGCCGCGCCCGGCTCGTGCTCGGGGGTGCGGTGGGCGGGCTCGAGGTCGCGACAGCGCTCGACGACCGCGGCGAGGTGCTCGGGGGTGGTGCCGCAGCAGCCGCCGACGATCGACACCCCGAGCTCGGAGATGAACCGGGCGTGGTGCTCGGCGAGCTCGGTGGGGGAGAGGTCGTAGTGGACGAGGCCGTCGACCACCGAGGGCAGGCCGGCGTTGGGGATCACCGAGATCGGCAGCCGCGAGTGCGCCGACAGGTGGCGCAGGTGCTCGCTCATCTCGGTGGGGCCGGTGGCGCAGTTGAGGCCGACGACGTCGGGGCGCATGGCGTCGAGCACGGTGAGCGCGGCGCCGATCTCGGTGCCGAGCAGCATCCGCCCGGTGAGCTCCATGGTGACCTGGGCCTGGATCGGCACCTCGCGCCCGGCCGCGCGCATGGCCCGGCGGGCGGCGATCATGCCGGCCTTGAGCGCCAGCAGGTCGAAGTGGGTCTCGAGGACGAGCAGGTCGACCCCGCCGGCGAGCAGGCCCCGCACCTGGGCCTCGTAGGCGTCGCGCAGCTCGGCGAACTCGATCTGGCCGAGCGACGGCGACTTGGTGCCCGGGCCGATCGAGCCGGCCACCCACGTGCCGGGGTAGCCCGAGGCGACCTCGCGGGCGATGGCGGCGTTGGCCCGCGAGATCTCCTCGCCCCGCTCGGCGATGTCGTACTCGGCGAGCGGCACCGCGAACGACCCGAAGGTGTTGGTCTCGATGACGTCGACGCCCACCCGCAGGAACGACTCGTGCAGGTCGGCCACCACGTCGGGACGGGTGACGCCCAGCAGCTCGTTGCAGCCCTCGAGGTCGGGCCCGCCGAAGTCGTCGGCGGTGAGGCCCCGCAGCTGGAAGTTGGTGCCGGTGGCGCCGTCGAAGATGACGACGCGCTCGCGGATCGCATCGAGGTAGGTGGAGCGAGAGCTGGGCACCGATCAAGGCTACCGGCCGCCGATAGGCTCAGCCGCCTCATGAAGATCTACACGCGCGCTGGCGACGACGGCACCACCGGGCTGCTCTACGGGGGCCGGGTCGCCAAGGACTCCGAGCTCCCCACCGCCTACGGCACGGTCGACGAGGCCCAGGCCGCGCTCGGCGTGGCCCGGGCCCACGCCGAGCGGGGCGGCGAGCTCGACACGCTGCTCGTGCGCCTCGAGCGCGACCTGTGGGTGCTGATGGCCGAGCTCGCCACCGACCCCGCCAATCGCCACAAGCTCACGCCCGGCCAGTCGCTCGTCACCGCCGAGATGGTGAGCGGGCTCGAGGCGCTCATCGACGACGTGTCGGCGCGCTTCGAGCCGCCCACCGAGTTCGTCGTGCCCGGCGAGGAGCTGGTGGCTGCCCACCTCGACGTGGCCCGCACCGTGGTGCGCCGCGCCGAGCGCCTCGCCATGCGCGCCGTGGCCGACGACTCCCACGTGGTGCCCTACCTGAACCGGTTGTCCGACCTGGTCTGGACGCTCGCCCGCTGGCGCGAGGGCCACTCGCTCGCCACCCGGTCGGTCGACGCCGGCTGATCCTGCCGGCGGACTCGCCCCGTCCGACGCGCCGGGGGCCGCCCGCTGCTGCTGATCCCGCCGGTGCCGCTCGCACCGGCGCCCCACCCCGCCACCCTCACCCGATCCCGGAGGTTCCGTGCCCATCACGTTCGCCCACGCCCGTTCCGTGCCCCGTGCCATCGACGTGGTGGCCCTCGGCGTGCCCCAGGGCGCGGTCGACGAGAGCGGCCTCGACGCCGACGTGCTCGCCGCCCGCGGCTTCGAGGGCAAGGTCGGCCAGGCCGAGCTGGTGGCCGGTCCCGACGGCAACGTCACCGTGGCGGTGGGCCTCGGCCCCGTCGACGAGATCGGCCCCACGGCCCTGCGCGGCGCCGGCGCCGCGTTCGCCCGCGCCGCCAGCCGTCGCCACAAGGCCGCGCTGCGCCTGCTCGACCACCTGCCCGAAGGCGCCGACGCCCCGGCGTGCGCGCGGGCCCTCGTCGAGGGCGTGGCCCTGGCGTCGTACCGGTTCCGGGCCTACAAGGCCGAGCC
>DATHSN010000185.1:0-2053 GCA_035464115.1 Acidimicrobiales bacterium
ACGTCCCATCCGCCGCCGCCAACCCCTCGATGGTCGTCACCCCCCGACCATCGGCCTGCACCGCCAACATCGTGCAGCTCTTCACCGCCTCACCATCGACGTGCACCGTGCACGCCCCACACGACGACGTATCGCACCCGATGTTCGTGCCGGTCAGGCCGAGGGTCTCGCGGAGGTAGCTGACGAGGAGCGTGCGGGGCTCCACGTCGTCGGTGTGCTCGGTGCCGTTGACGGTGATGCGGACCTGCATGGGACCTCCGGGGTGGACGGGTGCGGCGGGCGGCCGCCTCGTGGGGCTACGGGCGTGGGGCTACGGGAACAAGCGTCGGAACTGGCGGGCGCAGAACACCGCGAGGAGCGCGGCGCTGACGACGAGGGCGAGCAGGCCGGGCCAGGTGTCGGCCCAGGTGATGTCGCCGATGAACCCCTGGCGGCCGAGGCGGATGACGTTGGTGACCGGGTTGACGCTGGCCACCGCCTTCAACCAGCCCTCCATCACCTCGATGGGGGCCTGGCCGATGGAGAGGAACATGGCGGTGAAGATGCCGAGCTGCACGATGGCGCCGGCCCGCTGGGACTGGAAGCGGTAGGCCACGCCGAGGCCCCACAGCCCGGCGACGGTGCCGACGCCGATGCACGCCACCAGCAGCGGCAGCACCGCGAGCGCCCCGGCGGGGGCGTCCATCCCGGCGAGCAGCGCGACCGGCAGGACCACGACGAGGGGCAGCACGGCGCGGGTGCCGGCGAAGATCATGGGCCCGAGCACGAGCGACCACCGGCGGGTGGGAGCGAGCAGCAGGCGGTCGTAGAACCCGCCCTCGATGTCGCGGGCGGTGCTGAACGCGGTGCCCATGCCGGCGAACGACGCGCCCTGGAGGATGGCGAACGGCGCCATCCAGCTGAGGATCGAGTCGGTGGGGAAGCCGTCGAGCTCGGTGATCGAGCTGAACGCGCCGCTGAACGCGATGACGAAGAACATCGGCATGGCGACGGTGGGCACCAGGGCGGCGGGGATCCGGGCCGTGTTGCGGATGCCCCGCAGGGCGATCTGGTTGCCGACCGCGAACGGGTTGGCGGTGCCGCCGAGGCCGTGGTGGGCGACGGCGCGACGGGTGGCGCCGGGCCCGGCGACGGTGGGGTCGGCGGCCTGGTCGGTCATGACACGTCGGCCAGTCGGCGCCGGAGCTGGCGCAGGGCCAGCCAGAACGAGACCACCACGAGCCCGCCGGCGACGGCGAGGGCCGTGGCCGCCTCGGCGAGGTCGAACCCGACCACCACCTGGTGGCGGGCGCCGTCGATCATCCAGGTGAGCGGGTTGCGCTCGGCCACCCAGCGGTACCAGCCGCCCATGAGCTCCACCGGGAAGAACGCCGAGGAGATGAACAACAGGATGAACACGAGGGGGAACGAGTTGCCGACCGCCTCGGCCGATCCGGTGCGCAACCCGATGGCGCAGGCCAGCCCGCCGATGCCGATGGCGAGCACGATCGACAGCACCATGAGCACGGCGATGCCACCGACGCCGCCGCGCACGGTCGCGCCGAAGGCGGCGAAGATCGCCACGTAGAGCAGGGTCTGGGCCGCGGCCAGGACCGACACGCCGGCGAGGCGACCGAAGAGGATCGCCACCCGCGAGGTGGGCGCGGCGATGAGGCGGTCGAAGAACCCGTTCTCGAGGTCGAGGGCCAGCTCGGTCCCGCCGGTGATGGCGCCGAACAGCACCACCTGGATGACGGTGGCCGGCAGCACGAACTGCAGGAACGAGTCGACCTCGGGGAACCCCGGGAGCCCGATGGTGCGCGAGAACGCCGACGACTGCACCGCGGCGATGAGCAGCGGGAACAGCGATCCCGAGATCCAGATGTTGGGCTGGCGCCACAGGCCGAGCACGGCGCGCCGCGACAGCACCAGCGCGTGGGGGACGGCCTCGGCCAGCCCCCCGCGGTGGTGCCCGAGGACGTGCGGCTCGACCGTGGCGGTCACGCTCGTGTCCCCCGGTGGGGCGCGGCCTGGGGGGGCCCGCCCCGGCGCCGCGCGGCGCGCGGCGGGCCGC
>DATHSN010000186.1:0-3746 GCA_035464115.1 Acidimicrobiales bacterium
ACGTCCCATCCGCCGCCGCCAACCCCTCGATGGTCGTCACCCCCCGACCATCGGCCTGCACCGCCAACATCGTGCAGCTCTTCACCGCCTCACCATCGACGTGCACCGTGCACGCCCCACACGACGACGTATCGCACCCGACGTTCGTGCCCGTGAGCCCCAACCCGTCCCGCAGGAAGCTCACCAGCAGGGTGCGGGGCTCCACGTCCTCGGACACCGCCCGACCGTTCACGGTCATCTCGACCCTCATGGGTCCCCCCTTGTTGTGTGCCGACGGTCACAGCATCGCGCGCCAACCCGGCGTTCGCTCGACCGACGCGCCGAACCTGTGGGAGGGCCCGTAGGTTGGGCTCGACACCCGCCCCGGGGCCGTCGCGTCGTCCCCGTACGGGCACCGCACCCGTCCCCACCGTCACCCGGAGGTCCCCCGTGAGCAGCGCTCCCCCCAGTCCCGACACCGACGTCGTCGTGGTGGGCGCGGGGCTGGCCGGGCTCGGCGCGGCGCTGCGACTCCACCGCCGGGGGCGGGCGGTGGTGGTCGTCGACGGGGCCGACGCCGTGGGCGGCCGGGTGCGCACCGACGAGGTCGACGGGTTCCTCCTCGACCGGGGGTTCCAGGTGCTGCTCACCGCCTACCCCGAGCTCGGGTGGGCCCTCGATCTCGCCCCGCTCGACCTGCGGGCCTTCCATCCCGGCGCCATCGTGGCCCGCGGCGGTCGCCTGCACCGGGTCGGTGACCCGCTGCGCCGCCCCGCCGACCTGGCGCCCAGCGTGCTCGCCCCCATCGGCACGCCCCTCGACAAGCTGCGGGTGCTCAACCTGCGCCGACAGGTCCGGTCGGTGCCGGTCGACGACCTGCTGCGGCGGCCCGACACCACCGCCGAGCAGCGGCTGCGGTGGGCCGGCTTCTCGGACGGCATGATCGATCGCTTCTTCCGCCCGCTGTTCGGCGGCATCGCCCTCGATCCCACGCTGTCGTTCTCGTCGCGCACCCTCGAGTTCGTGTTCCGGATGCTCGCCGACGGCGACACCGCGGTCCCCGCGCTCGGCATGGGTCGGATGCCGGCCCAGATGGCCGCCGGCCTGCCCGACGGCGCGGTGCGCCTCGGCGAGCCGGTGAGCGAGGTGCGCCCCGACGGGGTCACCCTCGCGGGTGGCGAGCGGATCGGCGCCCGGGCGGTCGTCGTGGCCACCGGAGCCGACGTGGCGGCCGAGCTGGTCGGCACGCCCGACCCCGGCTGGGTCGGCGTCACCACCGTGTGGTTCGCCGCCGACCGGGCCCCGGTCGACGAGCCCTACATCGTCCTCGACGGCGATGGCACCGGGCCGGTCACCAACGCCGCGGTGATGAGCACGGTGAGCCCCGCCTACGCGCCGCCCGGCCGCCACCTCGTCGGGGCGTCGCTCACCGGCACCGGCCCGGCGCCCGAGTCGGCGGCGCGCACCCAGCTGCGGGGCTGGTTCGGCGGCGAGGTCGACGGCTGGGAGGTCGTGCGGGTCGACGTCATCCCCCACGCCCAGCCGGCTCGCCCTCCCGGCTACGACCCCGACCCGCCGGTCGAGGTGGCCGACGGCATCGTCGTCGCCGGCGACCACCGCGCCACCGCGTCGATCAACGGCGCGCTCGCCACCGGGCGCCGCGCGGCCGACGCGCTCGACGCCCGCCTGCGGGGCTGACGTGCCCGAGGGCCACACCATCCACCGGTTGGCCCGCGACCAGCGCCGCGACCTCGCCGGCCACGCGCTCGCTGCCAGCTCGCCGCAGGGCCGCTTCGCCGAGGGCGCCGCGCTGATCGACGGGGCCGTGCTGGTCGACACCGAGGCGTGGGGCAAGCACCTGTTCCACCACTACGACACCGGCGACGTGCTCCACGTGCACCTGGGGCTCATCGGTCGGTTCGTCCGCCGTCGCACCCCGCCGCCCGACCCCGTCGGCCTGGTGCGGCTCCGCCTCGTCGGGCCCGAGCGCACGTGGGACCTGTCGGGGCCGATCGTGTGCTCGATCGTCACCCCCGACCACCTCGAGCACGTGGTGGCCAAGCTCGGACCCGACCCGTTGCGCGCCGACGCCGACCCCGACCGCTTCGTCGCCGCGCTCGGTCGCCGCAAGATCCCCATCGGCGCGGCCCTGCTCGACCAGACGGTCATCGCCGGCATCGGCAACGTCTACCGCGCCGAGATGTGCTTCCTCGCCGGCATCCACCCGGCCACGCCGTCGAACGAGGTCGACGAGGCGACGGCCCGCCGGCTGTGGGACCTCGCCGTCGAGCTGCTGGCGCTGGGCGTGCGCCGCAACCGCATCATCACCATCGACCCCGCCGAGCTCGACGTGCCCGTCACCCGGCTGCGCCGCGGCGACTCCACCTACGTGTACCACCGCGACACCTGCCGGCGGTGCGGCACACCCCTGGAGGTGGCCGACATCGGCGGGCGGCGCTGCTGGTCGTGCCCCGCCGAGCAGCCCCGCGCCCGTCGGCGGCGTGCAGCCGGGTCGGCCCGCCGCGCCGCTCGGTAGGGTCGGCGGGTGCCCCGGCTCCTGGTGGTCCACCACACGCCGTCGCCCGCCACCCACACGCTGCTCGAGGCGGTGCTCGACGGCACCCGCGCCGACGGCATCGACGGCGTCGAGGTCGTGGTGCGCCCCGCGCTCGTGGCGTCGGCGGTCGACGTGCTGGAGGCCGATGGCTACCTGCTCGGCACGCCCGCCAACCTGGGCTACGTGTCGGGGGCGCTGAAGCACTTCTTCGACCAGATCTACTACCCGTGCCTCGATGCCACGGTGGGTCGACCGTTCGGGGCCTGGGTGCACGGCAACGACGACGTCGCCGGCGCGGTCCGCGCCATCGAGAAGATCACCACCGGCCTGCGGTGGCGTCCCGCCCAGCCCCCGCTCGAGCTGACCGGCGCTCCCGACGCCGCGGCGCGCGATGCGTGCTGGGAGCTCGGCGCCGCCGTCGCCGCCGGCCTCACGTTGGGGTGATCTGGCCGAGGTGTCACCACCGGGGTGTCGGTGTCGTCTCCCACGGCACACGACGACCGCGAGGAGACCGACATGGCCACCATCAACGCCGACGACATCGCATCGCTGGGCGCCAAGCTCGACACGCTCGACCTCACCGACAACGAGACCGCCGCACTGCACGCCCTGCTCACCGCGGCCCTCGACGACCACGACGACGTCACCGGCTTCGCCCACCGCCCCGGCACCACCATCGAGCCCGACCCCTACCCCACCAAGGCCGGGTTCCGCGACCGCTTCGGCGCCGCCCTCTCCAGCGGGATCACCCTCCCCGACGCCACCAAGATCATGGCCGGGAGCGGCAACGGCGGCATCTGAACCGCGGCCGCTGGCCGGATGCACCCCACCATGCTCCTGCGTCGGACGCCGGTTGGCGGCGTGAACGTCGGAACCGGCCCGACAGCTCCGGCCAGCCCCGGCCCCGCAACCTCAACCCGCCGCGCTGCCGCGGCAGAGCCGCCCCGCGGGATCTGTGCACCGCCTCCATGTGGGCCGACCGCCATCAGCTCCTGTTCGACTGCCACTCATCGGGCAGCACCGCGAAGACGTCGACGTCCTTGCGTTGCCCACGCCAGACACCGGCCGCACGAAGCGTTCCCTCGTAGGTGAACCCGGCGCGCTGGGCGACCGCGGCCGACGCCGCGTTCTCGGACTGGATCGTCACGAAGACCCGAGCTGCGCCGAGGCCGAACCACCAGCCCGTCATCAGCCTGACCGCGCGGGGGGC
>DATHSN010000187.1:0-12913 GCA_035464115.1 Acidimicrobiales bacterium
CGGCGTCCCGTGCTGCTCGGGCCGCGGGGCGCGCGCCGATGAGCACCGTCGTCGCCGGGGTGGTGCTCGGCGCCGTCGCCGCCGCGGTGGTGTGGCGGGCCGCCGGCTCGGTGTTCGAGCACCCGGGGCTGGCCCGCACCAACGTGCGGGGTCGACCGGTGCCCACCGCCGGGGGCATCGTGTTCCCGCTGGCGCTGCTGCCGCTGTGGGCGTTCGCCCTGATCGATCTCGCCCGCGGCTGGGACGTGTGGCCCAACGACCTGGCCTTCGCGGCCACCGGCGTGCTCGGCCCGGTGGTGGTCTTCGCGACCCTCGGTCTCGTCGACGACCTGCTCGCGGTCGGCGCCGAGCGGGGCTTCCGCGGCCACCTGCGGGCGCTCGCCCACGGCCGGCTCACCACCGGGGGCATCAAGCTGCTCGGTGGGGGCATCGCCGCCGCGGGCTTCGCGGTCACCGCGGGGTCGGCCACCCGGCCCCTGTGGCAGTTCGCCGCCGACGCGCTTCTCGTGGCCCTGGCCGCCAACCTGGCCAACCTGCTCGATCGTGCGCCCGGGCGGGTCACCAAGGTGTCGGTGATCGCCCTCGTCGCCCTCGTGGTGTCCACCGCGCCAGGGGCCCGGCCCGTGCTCGGGGGCGCGGCGCTGGTGGTCGGGCTCGCGCTCGGGCTGCTCGTGGCCGAGCTCCGCGAGCAGGTCATGCTCGGCGACACCGGGGCCAACGCGCTCGGCGCGGTGCTCGGGCTGGCCGTGGTCACCACCGCCGACACCCCGGTGCGCCTCGGTGTGCTGGCGGCGCTCGTGGCGTTGAACCTGGCCAGCGAGCGGGTGTCGTTCTCGGCGGTGATCGCCCGGGTGGCGCCGCTGCGCTGGGTCGACGAGCTGGGCCGGCTCCCCCACGAGCCGCGGTGAGGGGGATAGGGTGAGATCCCGTCGTGATCACGCACGGCGGAGGAGGCCTCGTGGCGAAGCACATCTTCGTGACCGGAGGGGTGGTGAGCTCCCTCGGGAAGGGTCTCACGGCCTCATCGCTCGGGCGGCTGCTCAAGTCCCGCGGTCTCCGGGTCACGATGCAGAAGCTCGACCCGTACATCAACGTCGATCCGGGCACCATGAACCCGTTCGAGCACGGCGAGGTGTTCGTCACCGACGACGGCGGTGAGACCGACCTCGATCTCGGGCACTACGAGCGGTTCATCGACGAGAACCTCACCCGCGACTCCAACGCCACCACGGGGTCGATCTACTCGGCGGTGCTCGCCGCCGAGCGCCGTGGCGACTACCTGGGCAAGACCGTGCAGGTCATCCCGCACATCACCGACGAGATCAAGCGGCGCATCACCCGCCTCGCTACCGACGACGTCGATGTCGTGATCACCGAGGTCGGCGGCACGGTGGGCGACATCGAGATCCTCCCGTTCCTCGAGGCGATCCGCCAGGTCCGCCTCGACGTCGGGCGCGACCAGGTCTGCTACGTCCACGTCACCCTGGTGCCGTTCATCGGGCCGGCCGGCGAGCAGAAGACCAAGCCCACCCAGCACTCGGTCACCGAGCTGCGCAGCCGGGGCATCCAACCCGACGCCATCGTGTGCCGCTCCGAGGTCCCCATCAGCGACGACCTCAAGCGCAAGATCTCCAACCTGTGCGACGTGCCCGTCGAGGCGGTGGTCAACGCGGCCGACGCGTCGAGCCTCTACGACATCCCCCTGGTGCTGCACGAGGAGGGTCTCGACGACTACGTGTGCGGGGTGCTGCGCCTCGACGCCGCGCCGCCCGACCTGGGCCCGTGGCGGGCCCTGCTCGACGAGGTGGCCGCCGCCACCGCCCCGGTGCGCATCGGCATCATCGGCAAGTACGTGAGCCTCCCCGACGCCTACCTGTCGGTGGTGGAGTCGCTGCGCCACGCCGGGTTCCACCACGGTGCCGACGTCGAGCTCGACTGGATCCAGGCCGAGGACGTCGAGGGCCTGCTCGCCGCCGGTCGGCTGCGCGAGCTCGACGGCATCGTCATCCCGGGCGGGTTCGGCGAACGGGGCATCGAGGGCAAGATCGCCGCCGCCGGCTACGCCCGCGAGCACGAGATCCCGTGCCTCGGGCTGTGCCTGGGCATGCAGGTGATGACCATCGAGTACGCACGCGACGTGCTCGGGCTCACCGGAGCCAACTCGAGCGAGTTCGATCCCCAGAGCCCGCACCCGGTCATCGACTTGATGGACGCCCAGCGCGACGTCACCGACAAGGGCGGCACGATGCGCCTCGGGGCCTACATCGCCGAGCTCGCGCCGGGCTCGCAGGTGGCCGAGCTCTACGGGCGGGGGGTCGTCAGCGAGCGCCACCGCCACCGCTACGAGTTCAACCCCCGCTACCGCACCCGCTTCGACGACGGTCGCTTCTGGTGCTCGGGCACCTCGCCCGACGGCCGGCTCGTCGAGTTCATCGAGCTGCGCGGCCACCCGTTCTGGGTCGGCACCCAGGCCCACCCCGAGTTCAAGAGCCGGCCCGACCGGCCCGCGCCGCTGTTCGCCGGGCTCATCGCCGCCGCCCTCGCGCGCGCCGAGGGGCGCAACCCCCGGCTGCTCGAGGTCGACGTCGAACCGGTCGCCGTCGAGTCGTGACCGCGACGTGACCGCAGGCCGCTTCCGGCGGGTCGCCGAGCGCGACGTCCACCGTGGCTACCTCGTCCACCTGGTCGTGGCCACCGTGGAGGCGCCCGATGGCACCACCTTCGAGCGCGACGTGGTCCGCACCCCCGACGCCGTCGGCGTGGTCGCCGTCGACCGGGGAGCCGACGGCACCTGGGACGTGGTCCTCGTCCGCCAGTACCGGGCCGCCGTCGACGACTGGGTGCTCGAGCTGCCCGCCGGGATGCGCGACGTCGACGGCGAGCCCGTCGACGAGACGGCGCGGCGCGAGCTCGAGGAGGAGGCCGGCCTCGTGCCCGGTCGCATCGAGCCGCTGGGGGCGATCCACCCGGCGCCCGGGTTCACCACCCACCGCACCGATCTGGTGCTGGCCACCGAGCTCACCGCCACCGAGCGGCGCGCCGACGGCATCGAGGAGGAGTCGATGACCGTCGAGCGGCTGTCCCTCGCCGACGCCGTCGCCCTCGTCGCCAGCGGGACCATCACCGACGCCACGACCTCGGTGGGCCTCCTGCTCGCCCGCGACCGCCTGGAGGGCTGACCTCCGTGGCCACGGAGGTCGAGCGGGTCGACGAGCTGCCGCTCGAGGCCGAAGCGCTCCTGGGGTGGCTGGCCGTCGAGCGGGGCCGGGCGCCGAGCACCCTGGCCGCCTACCGCCGCGACCTGCGGGCCTGGGTGGCCCACCTCGCGCACCGGGGCGTCGCCCTCGGCGCGGTGACCCCTGCCGACGTCGACGCCTTCGGCGCCGCGCTGCGTGCCGCCGGGCGGTCGCCCACCACGGTCGCCCGCGCCCTCGTCGCGGTGCGGTCGCTGCACCGGTTCCTGCTCGCCGAGGGGCTCACCCCCGACGACCCCACCGCCGACACCGAGGCGCCGTCGGTGCCCCGGGGGCTGCCCAAGGCGCTCCGCGAGGACGAGGTCGAACGGCTGCTCGCCGCGGTGGTCGGCGACGACCCGGTGGCCCGGCGCGACCGGGCGATCCTCGAGGTGCTCTACGGCACCGGTGCCCGCATCTCCGAGCTGGTCGGGTTGTCGCTCGGCGACGTCGATCTCGAGGCCGGGCGCCTGCGCGTGCTCGGCAAGGGATCCAAGGAGCGGGTCGTGCCCGTCGGTCGCCACGCCGACCTCGCCCTGCGGGCCTGGCTCAGCGACGGGGGGCGGGGCGCGCTCGCCCCGACGCGTTGGCGCCGTCGCGGCGATGCCGACGCGGTGTTCCTCAACGCACGGGGCGGCCGGCTCACCCGGCAGGGCGCCTGGGGGGTGGTCCGCCGTCACGGCGACGCGGTGGGCCTCGGTCCTCGCCTCACCCCCCACGTGCTGCGGCACTCGTGCGCCACCCACATGGTCGACCACGGCGCCGACCTGCGCGCCGTGCAGGAGCTGCTCGGGCACGCCTCGGTGAGCACGACGCAGGTGTACACGTTGGTGTCCACCGAGCGGTTGCGCGCCGTCTACGACGCCGCCCACCCCCGCGCCCGACGCCCCGGTTGACCCCGAACGGGTGACGCGGAGGTGGACGAACGATCTCGTCGGGGTGAACTGGGTAACGTCGCACCGTGCCTGACCAGCGAGAGACCGATCTGTCCCAGCGCTTCGTCGAGGAGCGCGACCACCTCCGCCACCAGCTGGCCGAGCTCGAGGCCGGCAGCGCCGAGTCGCTCGACTTCGACGACGGCTTCGCCGACTCGGGCCAGGTGGCCGCCGAGCAGGGTGAGGCCCAGGCCCTGGCCCACTCGTTGCGCGACCAGATCCGCGACCTCGACGCCGCCATCGCCGCCATCGCCGAGGGCAGCTACGGGCGCTGCGAGGTGTGCGGCGGCGAGATCGGCGAGGCCCGGCTCGAGGCCATGCCGGCGACCCGCCGCTGCATCGCCCACGCCTGACCGAGCATCACCAGCAGATCACGTGGCCGGTCTCGCCCATCTGGCCCGCCGCTTCGCGGGATCGCTCCGCCCCGGAGGCCCCGGCGCCGAGGCCGAGCGCTGGGTCGCCGAGCACCTGAGCCCCGGTGAGCTCGAGCGCTGGCGGACCATGTCGGGCCCCGACCGGCGCCACGCCCACGGCGTCGCCCGACGGGTCGTGGCCGACCTCGGCGACGCCGCCACCGACCCGGTGGTCGCCGCCGCTCTGCTCCACGACGTGGGCAAGACCGTGTCGGGCCTGCGCACCTACGGCCGGGTGGTCGCCACCGTCTCGGCCGCGGTGGCCGGCCGGGAGATGGCCCGCGAGTGGTCGCGGAGCCGCGGCTACGTGCGCCGGGTGGGGCTCTACCTGCGCCACCCCGAGCTGGGCGCCGATCTGCTCGAGCTCGCCGGCAGCGACCCGCTCACCGTGGCCTGGGCGCGTGAGCACCACCTGCCCGAGGAGCGCTGGAGCGTGCCGGTCGACATCGGTCGGGCGCTGCGCGACGCCGACGACGACTGAGCGACGTCCGCCCACCTCGCCGCAGCGCGGGGGCTCCGTCCGGCGTCAGAACTTGAACACCCAACAGGGCGCCGGTGGCTCCACCTGCTCGTCGTGGAGCTGCGGGGTCGTCCACTGGCCGGCCGTCAGCGAGTCGTAGCTGAGGGTCCGAAAGCTCCGCAGGTGGGGGTTGCCCAGGAGGAACCCCTCGACCTCGGTGCCGTCGGCGGCGGCCAACGCCGCACCGAGCTCGTCGAGCGCGGCGCGGAGGCGATCGGTGGGCTGGTAGTCGTCGCCCATCTCGATGGTGACGCGGAGCTGGTCGGGCTGCACGGGTGTCGTCATGGTGCGCAGACGATCACCGAGCCGGGCGGTTACAGGTCGTGCCGGCACGCCGGCCCCCGCCCCCGGCCGCTCAGGAGGCGTCGGCGAGGGCGGCGAGGCCCGACGCGTGCGTCGGGTGGCGCAGCTTGGTGAGGGCCTTGGACTCGATCTGGCGGATCCGCTCGCGGGTGAGGCCGAACTGCTCGCCGATCTGCTCGAGCGAGCGGGCCTCGGCCCCGTCGAGACCGAAGCGCAGCACCAGGATCTGCTGCTCGCGCTCCTCGAGCGCGCCGAGCCCGGCGCGCACGGCGATGGCGAGCATGGTGCGCTCGGCGTCGCCGGCGGGGTCGTCGTCGGCGATGGCCGCGACCTCGCCCAGGGTGGTGTCGCCGTCGGCGCCGAGGACGTCGTCGAGCGAGGCCGACACGCTGGCCGAGGTGATCAGCTCGCGGAGCCGCTCGGGGTCGGTGCCCATCTCGGTGGCCACCTCGTCGAGGGTGGGTCGGCGCCGCAGGGTGGTCTCGAGCAGGGCGCGGGTCTTGTCGTAGGCGCGCAGCTGATCCTCGGCGTGGATGGGCCGACGGATCGTGCGGGCGGTGCCGGCGATGCCGCGAGTGATGGCCTGGCGGATCCACCACGTGGCGTAGGTGGAGAACTTGAAGCCCTTGCGGTGGTCGAACTTGTCGACCGCGTGGATCAGCCCGAGGTTTCCCTCCTGCACCAGGTCGAGCAGGGGCAGGTCGGAGTGCTGGTAGCGCTTGGCGATCGACACGACGAGGCGCAGGTTGGCGGTGACGAAGCGGGCGGTGGCGTCCTCACCGGCGCGCACGGCGCGCCGCAGTCGGGCCTGCTCGGCGCTCGTCAGGCCGGTCTCGGTCTCGAGGCGGGCCCGGGCGGCCAGCCCGGCCTGCACCAGCTCGCCGAGCGCGGCCTCGTCGTCCTTGGTGAGCAACGCATGGCGCCCGATGTCGTCGAGGTACATGCGCACCAGATCGGCATCGACGTCGTCGGCGGACGCGCGGGTTCGCGTCGGACTGGGCACGGATGCGACCTCCATGGCGGGGGGAGTGAGCGGGCCTGAACCGCTCACAGGCGAACACCCGAGCCTAGCGGTGATCGGGACGCGATCCACGCATGATCACGACCGGGGCAGCAGGCCCAGCGCCTCGCGCGCCCGCTCGAGGGTCGGACCGGCCACCGAGCGGGCCTTGTCGGCGCCGCTGGCGAGCAGCGCCGCGGTGGCGGCGGGGTCGGCCCGCAGCTCGGCGAAGCGGGCCTGCACGGGCCGCAGCACCTCGACGACCGCGTCGGCGGTGTCGGCCTTGAGCGGGCCGTACTGGGTGTAGCCGGCGGCCGCCTCCTCGGGGCTGCGCCCGGTGCACGCGCCGAGGATGGTGAGCAGGTTCGACACCCCGGGCTTGGCCTCGGGGTCGAAGCGCACCTCGGTCTCGGTGTCGGTGACGGCCCGCTTGAACTTCTTGGTCACCACCTCGGGCGGGTCGGTGAGCAGCACCGTGCCCTGGGGCGACTCGTCGGACTTCGACATCTTGTTGGTGGGGGCCTGCAGGTCCATGACCCGGGCCCCGACCGCGGGCACGGTGGCCTCGGGCACCACGAACGTGTCGCCGTACCGCGAGTTGAAGCGGATGGCGACGTCGCGGGTGAGCTCGAGATGCTGGCGCTGGTCGTCGCCCACCGGCACCAGGTCGGTGTCGTACAAGAGGATGTCGGAGGCCATGAGCGCGGGGTAGGTGAACAGCCCGCCCGACACGAACTCCGCCTTGGCCGACTTGTCCTTGAACTGGGTCATGCGGCTGAGCTCGCCGAAGCTGGCGGTGCACTCCATGACCCACGCCAGCTCGGTGTGCTCGGCCACGTGGCTCTGCACGAACAGGGTGCACACCTCGGGGTCGAGCCCCACCGAGAGCAGCAGCTGGGCGAGCGTGAGCGACGTGTCGCGCAGCACGGCCGGGTCCTGGGGGATGGTGAGGGCGTGCAGGTCGACCACGCAGTACAGCGAGTCGGCCCGGTGCTGGTCGTCGACCCAGTGCCGCAGCGCCCCGAGCAGGTTGCCGAGGTGGACCTCGCCGGTGGGCTTGATCCCCGAGAACACCCGGGGACGGTCGTGGGAGGGGACGGCCATGGGCGGGCATGGTAGGGGAGCGACCGGCGGGCCCGGACCGGACTTGTAGCCTCGCGACGTGCCCATCGAGGTCAAGACCGAGGTCTACGCCGGACCCTTCGACCTGCTGCTCCACCTCATCCTGCGCGAGCAGGTCGATCTCTACGAGGTGTCGCTGTCGCTCATCGTCGACGCCTACCTCGACGAGCTCGGGCGCATGGAGCAGCTCGACCTCGAGGTCACCACCGAGTTCCTCCTCATCGCGGCCACCCTCGTCGAGCTCAAGGCCCGGCGTCTGCTCCCCGGCGACGACAGCGTCGACCTCGACGAGGAGCTGGCGCTGTGGGAGGAGCGCGACCTGCTGCTCACCCGCCTCCTCGAGTGCAAGACCTTCAAGGACGCCGCCGTGGTGCTGCAGCGCATGGAGCTCGAGGCCGGACGGTCCTACGCCCGGCGCGCCGGGCTCGAGGAGCGCTACCTGGGCCTGGCCCCCGACCTGCTCGAGGGCGTCACCGCCGAGCAGCTGCGCGACGCCATGGTGCGCGCCGCGGCACCCAAGCCCACCCCCCGCATCGACCTCGACCACGTGGCGCCCATCCGCGCCAGCGTCGCCGACGCGGTGGCCGAGCTCGTCGACGAGCTGCCCCGGGTCGGCCGCATCGGGTTCCGGGCCCTCACCGCGGCGCTCGTCGAGCGCCTCGAGGTGGTGGTGCGGTTCCTCGCGGTGCTCGAGCTCTACAAGCAGGGCCTCGTCGACCTCGACCAGCCCCGCACCTTCGGCGACATCGACATCGTCTGGTTGGGCCACGAGGGCCACGACCACGCCGACCTCGACGCGATCGACGTCTACGACGGATGACCGACCCCGCCGACCAGACCCAGCCCGACGAGCGGCGCGCCGAGGCCCGCCGGGCCATCGAGGCCGTCGTGATGGTGGCCGACGAGCCGGTGCCGGCCCACCTGCTCGCCCAGCTGCTCGAGGTGAGCGTCGACGACGCCGAGCGCCTCTGCGCCGAGCTGGCCGACGACTACGACCGTGGTGGCCGTGGCTTCGTGCTGGCCCGGGTGGCCGGCGGCTACCGGTTCCAGAGCCATCCCGACATGGCGCCCTACGTCGAGCGGTTCGTGCTCGAGGGCCAGACGTCGCGGCTGTCGGCGGCGGCGCTCGAGACCCTCGCCATCGTGGCCTACAAGCAGCCGATCTCCCGGGCCCAGGTGGCGGCCATCCGCGGCGTGGGCGTCGACGGCGTGATGCGCACGCTCCAGCAGCGGGGCTACATCGACGAGGTGGGCCGCGACCGGGGCCCGGGCCAGGCGGTGCTGTTCGGCACCACCCCCACGTTCCTCGACCGCCTCGGGCTCGACTCGGTCGCCGACCTGCCCCCGCTCGGCGACTTCGTGCCCGGCGCCGACGTGGTCGAGGCGCTCGAGCACGGCCTGCGCGCCGAGATCATCCGACCCGACGTGGAGGCGGCGCCGGCGCCCACCGCCCCGCCCGACGGTCAGGGCGAGACGTGACCGACCACGACCCCAGCACCGAGGGTGAGCGGCTCCAGAAGGTGCTGGCGCGGGTGGGCATCGGCAGTCGGCGCCACTGCGAGGAGCTCATCGAGGACGGCCGGGTCACCGTCGACGGCGAGCCCGCCCGGCTCGGCCACCGGGTGCACCCCGAGACGGCCCGCATCGAGATCGACGGGGTCCCCGTCGGCACCCGTCCCGGGTTGGTGCACTACCTGTTGAACAAGCCCCGCGGTGTCGTCACCACCGCGTCGGACCCGCAGGGTCGCCCCACCGTCGTCGAGATGGTGCCCGACGAGCCCCGGGTGTTCCCGGTGGGCCGCCTCGACGCCGACACCGAGGGCCTGTTGCTCCTCACCAACGACGGCGACCTCACCCACCGGCTCACCCACCCGTCGTTCGGCGTCGACAAGGAGTACCTCGCCGAGGTCGAGGGTCGTCCGTCGCGCGGGGCGCTGCGCACGCTGCGCGAGGGCGTCGAGCTCACCGACGGGCCGACCGCCCCCGCCGAGGTCGGCCTGGTCGACCCGTCGGTGCTGCGCATCGTGATCCACGAGGGCCGCAACCGTCAGGTGCGCCGCATGTGCGAGGCGGTCGGCCACCCGGTCGTGCGGTTGGTCCGCACCCGCATCGGCCCGATCGCCGACCGCTCGCTGGCGCCGGGGGCGTGGCGGGCGCTCACCGGCGACGAGGTCCACGCGCTCGAGCGGGCGGCGGCCGGCGTCGAACCGGACCGGTAGTCTCCCCCCGATGCCAGCGAGCGTGCGGGCCCTGCGGGGCGCCACCACCGTCGACGACGACACGGCCGAGCAGATCCACGAGCGCGTGGTGGCGCTGCTCGGTGAGATGTTCACCCGCAACGACGTCGACCACGACGACGTGATCAGCGTGGTGCTCACCGCCACCCCCGACATCCACGCCGCGTTCCCCGCCGCCGGTGCCCGCGAGTTCGGGCTGGGCGACGTGCCGCTGCTGTGCGCCCAGGAGCTCGACATCGACGGCGCCACCCCCCGCTGCATCCGCGTGCTGCTGCACCTCACCACCGAGCGCTCCCGCACCGAGCTCCGCCACGTCTACCTCGAAGGCGCCCGCGGGCTGCGCGACGACCTCCCGGGCTGATGGAGCCGCGGCGCGCCGCCATCGTCGGCACCGGGCTCATCGGCGGCTCGATCGGGTTGGCCCTGCGGGCCCGGGGCTGGCACGTCACCGGCACCGATCACGACCAGAGCCGGGCCGGGCGGGCCGTCGAGCTCGGCGCCATCGACGAGGTCGGTGACGACCCCACCGCCGAGATCACCTTCGTGGCCACCCCCGTGGGCGAGGTGGTCGATGTCGCCCGGCGGGTCTCGGCGGCCGGGGGCGGCGCGGTCACCGACGTCGGGGGCGTGAAGCAGCTCGTGGTGAGCGGCGTCGACCACCCGCGCTTCGTCGGTGGGCACCCGATGGCCGGCTCCGAGCAGGAGGGCATCGAGGGCGCCACCGCCGACCTGTTCGACGGGGCGGTGTGGGTGCTCACGCCCACCGCCGCCACCGACGACGCCGCCTACACCACCGTCCGTTCGGTCGTCGCCTCCCTGGGGGCCGAGGTCGTCGAGCTCGACCCCGACCGTCACGACCGGCTGGTGGCCGTGGTCTCGCACGTGCCGCACCTCACCGCCGCCGCGCTCGTCACCATGGCCGCCGAGCGCTCCGAGGAGCACCGGGCGCTGCTGCGCCTGGCCGCCGGGGGCTTCCGCGACATGACCCGCGTGGCCTCCGGGCACCCGGCCATCTGGCCCGACGTGTGCGCCGCGAACCGCGGGGCCATCCTCGACACCCTCGACGACCTGAGCGGCGCCCTCGCCGTCATGCGCGACATCGTCGAGCGGGGTGATCCCGACGAGCTGCTCGCCGCCCTCGGGCGGGCCCGGGCCGCTCGCACATCGCTGCCGTCGCGGGGGGTGCGCCCCGACGAGCTCGCCGAGGTGAAGGTGCCGATCCGCGACCGTCGGGGGGAGCTGGCGTCGGTCACCACCCTGGCCACCGACCTCGACGTCAACATCTACGACATCGAGATCGACCACTCCGCCGAGGGCGACCGGGGCGTGCTGGTGCTCGTCGTCGACGCCGAGCGCGCCGAGCGCCTCATCGGGGGGCTGCTCGCGGTCGGCTACCGCCCCTCGAGCCGGTCGCTCACGTGAGCTGGTCGTGAGCGCCCGCGTCGTCGAGCCACTCACCCGGGCGCCCGACGCCGACGTGGTGGTGCCGGGGTCGAAGAGCTACACGAACCGGGCCCTCGTGCTCGCGGCGCTGGCGTCGGGCACGTCGCGCCTCACCGGCGCCCTGTTCGCCGACGACACCGCGGCCATGGCCGACGCTCTGGCGGCGCTGGGCGCCACGGTGCGGGCCGACCCCGAGGCCGCCACCGTCGAGGTCGACGGCCTCGGGGGCGCGCCCCGTCCGGGCCCCGCGTCGCTCGACGTCCGCCTCTCGGGCACCACCGCCCGGTTCGTGCTGCCGGTGCTCGCGCTGGGCCCCGGTCCCTACCGCATCGACGGCCGCGAGCCCCTGCGCCGCCGACCCATGGGGCCGCTCGTCACGGCGCTGCGCCGCCTCGGCGCCGAGGTGGTCGAGGCGGGTTCGCCCGGGCACCTGCCGCTCGAGGTGCGTGGGGGGGCGCTCGCCGGCGGCGAGCTCGAGGTGCCCGCCGACCTGACGAGCCAGTTCGTCTCGGGTCTGCTGCTGGTGGGCCCCCTGCTCGATGGCGGGCTCCGGCTCCGGCTCGTCGGCCCGCCCGTCTCGCGTCCGTACCTCACCATGACGGTGGCCGCCATGCGCGCCTTCGGCGGCCGTGTCGACGAGCACGACGGCGGCTTCGACGTCGCCCCCGGCACCTACCACGCCGTCGACTACGCGGTGGAGCCCGACGCGTCGGCGGCGTCGTACTTCTTCGCCGCGGCCGCGCTCACCGGCGGGCGCGTGCGCGTGCCGGGGCTCGACCGGCGCAGCCTGCAGGGCGACCTCGGGGTCGTCGACGTGTTGGCCCGCATGGGTGCCCAGGTGGTGCACGGCGACGGCTTCACCGAGGTCCGCGGCACCGGCGTGCTGCGCGGCGTCGACGTCGACCTGGCCGACCTGCCCGACATGGCCCAGACCGTCGCGGTGGTGGGGGCGCGGGCCGAGGGCCCCACCCGGGTGCGGGGCGTGGGCCTCATCCGCCACCACGAGACCGACCGCATCGCCGCGGTCGTCGCCGAGCTGCGACGCCTCGGCGTGGGCGCCGAGGAGCACGACGACGGCTTCACGGTGCACCCGGCCCCGGTCACCGGGGCGACGGTGCGCACCTACGACGACCACCGGATGGCCATGAGCTTCGCCCTGCTCGGGCTGGTGGCGCCGGGCGTCGCCATCGACGACCCGGGCTGCGTGGCCAAGACCTTCCCCGACTACTTCGAGGCGCTCGACCGCCTCCGGGCCACCGGCACCGCCGGCGCCCGGTAGGGTCCGGCGCCGATGGGAGCGTGCACGTGCGGGTGATCGCGATCGACGGACCGGCCGGCTCGGGGAAGTCCACCGTGGCCCGCCGCCTGGCCGAGCGCCTCGGGCTCGAGTACCTCGACACCGGGGCCATGTACCGCGCCGTGACGTTCGCGGCGCTGCGCCGCGGCGTCGATCCGGCCGACGTCGAGCCGGTGGCGCGGATCGCCCAGGAGGTGCGCCTGCGGGTCGACGCCGATGGGGTGCGGGTCGACGACGTCGACGCCACCATCGAGATCCGGGGCCCCGAGGTCACCCGGGCGGTGAGCATCGTGGCGGCCAACCCCGACGTGCGCCGCGAGCTGGTGAGCCGCCAGCGCGAGTGGGTCCGGGCGCGCGACGGGGGCGTGCTCGAGGGGCGCGACATCGGCAGCGTGGTGTTCCCCGACGCC
>DATHSN010000188.1:0-9995 GCA_035464115.1 Acidimicrobiales bacterium
GCCACCGGCGAGCCGTTCGTGCGCCACTGGATG
Source organism: Acidimicrobiales bacterium (assembly GCA_035464115.1). Lineage (GTDB taxonomy): Bacteria > Actinomycetota > Acidimicrobiia > Acidimicrobiales > SKKL01 > DATHSN01. The sequence continues at coordinate 34 of DATHSN010000188.1, forward strand.
CACCAGGCCATGGTCCGCAAGGACGGCGAGAAGATGTCGAAGTCGCTCGGCAACCTGGTGTTCGTGTCCGACCTGCGCCAGCGCTGGGACCCCCGGGCCATCCGGCTCGCGGTGTCCCGCCACCACTACCGCGACCCGTGGGACTGGGACGACGCCCTCATGCCCGAGGCCCAGGCCCGCCTCGAGCGCTGGTTGGCGGCGGGTGAGGGCGGCGGGGGCCTCCACGGGGTGCGCGGCGCCCTCGACGACGACCTCGACACCCCGGCGGCCATCGCGGTGATCGACGCCGCCGCCGCCCGCGGCGAGGGCGTCTCCCGGGCCGCGATGCTCCTCGGCATCGACCTGCTCGATCCGCCCCATCCGCACCTCGTCTGAGCGGGCGGGCCGCGCGCGGAGCCCCGATGGGGCAGACTGTGACAGATGTCGCAGACCGCCGACCCGCAGCTCGCCACCGTGAGCGAGATCGACCTCCGTCGCCGCAGCCGCCACGACGCCGAGGCCGGGGCGCGCGGTGCGGGGTCGACGCCCGCCGCCGACGTCGTCGCGGGGTCCGCCGAGTCGGCCGCCGACGAGGCCCACATCGACGTGGGCCAGCTCCAGACGGTCGCCCGGGCGGTCATCTCCCCGGTGTTCAAGGTGCTGTGGCGGATCCGGGTCGAGGGCCTCGAGCACGTGCCCGCCGAGGGCCCGGCGATCCTCGCCCCGAACCACACGTCGGTCATCGACTCGTTCTTCCTCCCGTCGGTGCTGCCCCGGGGCATCACCTTCGTCGGCAAGGCCGAGTACCTCGACGACTGGAAGACCCGCAAGCTGTTCCCCGCCCTCGGCATGATCCCCATCGACCGCTCGGGGGGCAGCGCCGCGCAGCGGGCGCTCAACACCGCGGCGCGGATCCTGCGCAACGGTGGCCTGTTCGGCATCTACCCCGAGGGCACCCGGTCGCGCTCGGGGTCGCTGCACCGGGGCCACACCGGCGTGGCCCGACTGGCGCTCGGCTGCCAGGCGCCGATCGTGCCCGTCGGCATCATCGGCACCCGCGACATCCAGCCGCCCGACGCCAAGGCCCCGAAGCCGTTCATGAACGCGGTCATCCGCTTCGGCGCACCGATCGACGTCAGTCGCTACGCCGACCGCGTCGACGACCGGCTGCTGCTGCGCCAGATCACCGACGAGGTGATGTACGAGATCCGCGAGCTCACCGGCCAGGACTACGTCGACGTCTACGCCACCCGCACCCCCGACGCCGCCGGCCAACCCACGGCGGCGGCGCCCTCGGCCGAGCCCCGGCGATCGTCGGCCGAGCTGCTCGGCACCCGCACCGGCTGAGCGAACCCACCCGGGGGTCACCACACCGGCCGGTATCCTCGCCGGCGATGCCCTCCACGATCTCGATCACCCTGCCCGACGGCTCGGCCAAGGAGCTGCCCGAGGGCGCCACCGCCGCCGACCTCGCCGCCGCCATCGGTCCCCGCCTGGCCAAGGCCGCCGTCATCGCCGTGGTCGACGGCACCGAGCGCGACCTCACCTGGCCGCTCACCGACGGGGCGGCGGTGCAGATCGTCACCCCCGAGTCCGATCGCGGGCTCTACACGATCCGCCACTCGACGGCGCACGTGCTGGCGCAGGCCGTGCTCGACCTGTTCCCCGGCGCCACCTTCGCCATCGGCCCGCCGATCGCCGACGGCTTCTACTACGACTTCGCGCTGCCCGACGGCGGCACCTTCGCCGCCGACGACCTCGAGCGCATCGAGGCCCGCATGCGCGAGATCATCGCCGAGCGCCAGCCGTTCGTCCGCGACGAGATCCCCGAGCCTCGGGCCCTCGAGCTGTTCAAGGACCACCCGTTCAAGATCGAGATCATCAAGGGCGCCGCCGCCGACCCCATGTCGGCCACCGACAGCGGGTTGGTGCGCACCTACGAGAACCCGCCGCGGTTCATCGACCTGTGCCGGGGGCCGCACGTGCCCCACACCGGTCGCCTCGGGCACTTCACGCTCACGCGGGTGGCCGGCGCGTACTGGCGCGGCGACGAGAACCAGCCGATGCTCCAGCGGATCTACGGCACGGCCTGGGACACCAAGGAGGCGCTCGCCGCCCACCTCCGGCGCCTCGAGGAGGCCGAGGCCCGCGACCACCGCAAGCTCGGCGTCGAGCTCGACCTGTTCAGCTTCCCCGACGAGATCGGCTCGGGCCTGGCGGTGTTCCACCCCAAGGGCGGCATCGTGCGGCGGATCATGGAGGACTACTCGCGCCGGCGCCACGAGGAGGCCGGCTACGAGTTCGTCTACTCGCCCCACATCACCAAAGAGGGCCTGTTCCGCACCTCGGGGCACCTCGAGTGGTTCGCCGACGGCATGTTCCCGCCGATGCACCTCGACGACGCGGGTGGCGAGGAGGGCATCGACTACTACCTCAAGCCGATGAACTGCCCGTTCCACATCCTCATCTTCAAGAGCCGCACGCGGTCCTACCGCGAGCTGCCGTTGCGGATGTTCGAGTTCGGCACCGTCTACCGCTACGAGAAGTCGGGGGTCGTGCACGGGCTCACGCGGGTGCGGGGCATGACCCAGGACGACGCCCACATCTTCTGCACCAAGGAGGAGATGGCCGACGAGCTCGACTCGCTGCTCACCTTCGTGCTCGACCTGCTCCGCGACTACGGGCTCACCGACTTCTACCTCGAGCTCTCCACCCGACCCGAGAAGAAGGCGGTGGGCAGCGTCGAGGAGTGGGACGAGGCCACCGAGGCCCTGCGCCAGGCGGCGTCGAAGAAGGACCTCGACGTGGTGATGGACCCGGGCGGCGGCGCGTTCTACGGTCCGAAGATCTCGGTGCAGGCCCGCGACGCCATCGGGCGCACCTGGCAGATGTCCACGCTCCAGGTCGACTTCCAGCTGCCCCAGCGCTTCGACATGCACTACGTCGGCACCGACGGCCAGCGCCACCGCCCGATCATGATCCACCGGGCCCTGTTCGGGTCGATCGAGCGGTTCTTCGGCGTGCTCACCGAGCACTACGCGGGCGCGTTCCCGGCATGGCTCGCCCCGCTGCAGGTGCGGGTGCTCGGCGTGCGCGCCGACCACGACGACCACGCTGCCGCGGTGGCGGCGCAGCTCACCGCCGCGGGCTTCCGGGCCGACTGGGTCGAGGCCGACGAACCGCTCGGCACCCGGATCCGTCGGGCCAAGCTCGAGAAGCTGCCCTACGTGCTCGTCGTCGGCGACGACGACGTGGCCGCGTCCACCGTCGGGGTCAACCCCCGCGGTGGCGACGTCGAGCGCGGCGTCGGGGTCGACGCGTTCATCGAGCGGCTGGCCGCCGAGGTCGCGGCCCACGCCTGAGCCGGTGACCATCGAGCGGCTCTGGGCCGGCTGGCGGATGGCCTACGTGGAGGGGCCCGCCGACGCCCGGGTGGCAGCGGGGGAGGGCTCGCTCTTCGAGCGGATCCTCACCTCCGGGTTGCCCGACCGGGAGGCCTACGTGCTGTGGCGGGGCGCCACCTGCGCGGCCCTGCTCAACGCCTACCCCTACAACAACGGGCACCTGATGGTGCTGCCGCGCCGGGCGGTGGCCGGCCTCGACGGGCTCTCCGAGGCCGAGCACGCCGAGCTGTGGCGGGGCGTGCGGATGGGCGTCGCCGCCGTCACCGCGGCGTACCACCCCCAGGGCGTGAACGTGGGGCTGAACCTGGGGCCGGCCTCGGGTGCCGGCGTCCCCGACCACCTCCACGTGCACGTGGTGCCCCGGTGGTCCGGCGACACCAACTTCATGACCGCGGTCGCCGAGACCCGCGTCGTGCCCGAAGCGCTCGACGCCACCTGGGCCAAGCTGCGCGCCGCCTGGCCGGTCGACGAGCCCGGGTCGTAGCCTCGCGTCGATGCCCCCCGACGAGCGCCCCGACGAGATCCGCGACGACGAGATCCGCGACGAGCTCCCCGACGACCTGAACGCGGCGGGCTACGTCGGGCCCTACGTGTTCCCCAACAACAACCGGCGACGCATCCCCGGGGTGCTCTACCTCGTCATCGCCGCGCTGTGCGGCCTGCTGTGGGGGCTCACCGCCGGCGGCGAGCCGGTGCTCGTCAACGGTGGGTTCCTGTTCGCCGCGGTGGTGCTGGCCGCCATCGGCGCCTACCAGCTCGTCGCCGGGTGGGACCTCGAGGTCGACGAGCGTGACGCCCTGGTGGCCGCCAGCGCCGCGGTCGGCTTCCCCGTCGGCCACGCCGCCGCGCAGATGGGCTGGCGGGGCCTGCGGTCGCGCCCCACCTGGCGGATCCTGCTCTACTCGGCGGAGGACCCGCCGGCCACCCGAGGCTTCGTCATGGTCGACGGCGTCGACGGCGAGGTCCTCGACTGGTTCACCGAGGAGAACCCCGAGGACTGGTCCGACCTCACCTGATGGGTCGAGCGCCCGGCGGTCGGGCTCAGCCCCGGCCGCGGACCTCGCGCAGGATGCGGGGCAGGTCGTCGAGGCCCTGGCGCGCCGTGCGCACGGCCTCGCGCACGAGCTCGAGCGGCGTGGTGGTGCCGCCGCCGGTGAGCGGGGTCGGGTGGAGCCAGCGGTGGGGGTCGGCGCCGTCGATCCGATCGGCGAGGTCGTCGGCCTCGCCGGCGAGCAGGGCGATCTCGGTCGCCAGCTCGCCCGAGTGCGGGGCGTCGAAGCGTCGCCGCGCCGTGTCGAGCACATCGGCGTTCACGACCGCCGCGTCGTCCACCAGGGCCTGCTCGACGGCGCGGTCGAGCGCCGCCAGCGACCGCGCGGTGGCGACGACGACGTCGATGGCGGACCGCCCGTCGGTGCCGACGCGGTTGGCCATCTCGTCGACCTCGTCGGGCTCGGGCTCACCGGACAGGTCCACGAGCGCCGCCCGGGCCGCCTCCTCGTAGCGGCGGGCGAAGGACCGCAGCGCGACGGCGGCGTCGGGTGGATGCACGTGGGCGAGGTCCGTGTCGGCCATGGGGCCACGGTACCGGGCGCCGCGGTCGCGTGGCCCTCCGCTGGTATCGTGCTCGCGAGAGCAAGCACGACGGTGCGCCGTCGTCGACCACCGTTGGGAGCCGTCGCATGTTCGATGGACGCTGGCGCTCGAGCATCGAGGCGGGCCTCCGTCCGGTCGGCTCGGGCATCCGTCGCACCGGGATCCGAGCCGATCACGTCACCGCCGCGGGCATCGTGGTGGCGGCTGCCGCGGCCGTCGCCATCGGCGCCGGCGCGCTGCGCGGCGGGCTGTTGCTGTTGATCGTCGCCGGGCTGTGCGACTTCCTCGACGGCGCCATCGCCAAGGCGTCGGGCATCACCAACTCCAAGCGGGGCGCCTTCTTCGACTCGGTGTCCGACCGGCTCACCGACGCGCTCCTGCTCGGCGGCGTCGCCTACTACCTCGCCGACACGCGCGGGGGCACCATCGCGGTGCTCCCGATGGCGGTCCTGGGCGCGGCATCGCTGGTGTCGTACCAGCGGGCCAAGGCCGAGTCGCTCGGGTTCGACGCCCGCGGCGGGCTCATGGAGCGCGCCGAGCGCTTCATCGTCCTCGGCTTCGGCCTGCTGTTCAACGAGCTCATCGTGGCCGTGCTGTGGGTGATGCTCGTCCTCACCGCCGTCACCGCGGTGCAGCGCTTCGTGAAGGTGTGGCGCCAGGCCGAGCGCCCCGAACCGCAGCCGCTGCCCGAGTGGCGTCCCAGCCGCACCCGCCGACGGTCCGCCCGACCGGTGTCGCAGGTGTGGCGCGAGCGGGCCGCCCGCTCCCGCCGGCCCCGCTAGCCCTTGGCGCCTCATCCCGCGGTCCTCGCCTACCGCGGCGGCAGCGCCGTCGCCCGCGCCCTGCCCCGCCCGGTCGCGGCGCGGGCCGCCGACGTCGGCGGACGGGTGGCGGCCCGGGTCCTCGCCGGGCGCCGCCGCCAGATGTCCCGGCACCTGCGGCGGGTGCGCCCCGACCTCACCGGCGCCGATCTGGAGCGGGCCACCCGCGAGGCCTTCGGCTCCTATGCCCGCTACTGGGTGGAGTCGTTCCGCCTGCCGGGCATGTCGGCCGTCGATCTCGACCGTCGCTTCGCCTACCGGGGCTACGAGCACATCCTCGCCGCCCGCGAGCAGGGCCACGGCGCCATCATCGCCCTCCCGCACCTCGGCGGGTGGGAGTGGGCGGCGTTCTGGATGACGGTCATCGAGGACGTGCCCGTGACCGCGGTGGTCGAGCCCCTCGACCCGCCCGAGCTGTTCGCGTGGTTCGCCGACTACCGGCGCTCGCTCGGCATGGAGGTGGTGCCCCTCGGCCCCGACGCCGGGCGGGCCGTCGTGCGAGCCCTCCGCGATCGCCACGTGCTGTGCCTGGTGTGCGATCGCGACCTCCCCGGCGACGGTGTCGAGGTCGAGTTCTTCGGTGAGCGCACCACCCTGCCGGCCGGTCCCGCCACCCTCGCGCTGCGCACCGGCGCGCCGCTCCTGCCCACCGCGATCTACTTCCGTGACGGCGGCGGTCACTTCGCCGACGTGCGGGCACCGCTGCCCGTCGAGCGGCGCGGGTCGCTGCGCGACGACGTCGCGCGCATCACCCAGGACCTGGCCCACGCGCTCGAGGAGCTCATCGCCGCCGCCCCCGAGCAGTGGCACCTGATGCAGCCCAACTGGCCGAGCGACCACGACGCGACCTGAACCGCCCGCCGGCGCTCCTGGCGGGGAGACCGGGGGCCTCCTAGCGTGGTCGGGTGCGCATCGGCCTGGTCTGCCCCTACAGCCTCACGGTGCCGGGTGGTGTGCAGCTGCAGGTGCTCGGCCTGGCGCGGGCGCTGCGCTCGCTGGGCCACGACGCCCGGGTGCTCGCGCCGAGCGACGGGCCACCGCCCGACGCGGGCGTGACCCCGCTCGGCAACAGCATCCCCACCGCGGCCAACGGCTCGGTCGCGCCGATCGCCCCCGACCCGGCGGCCCAGCTGCGGCTCATCCGCGCCCTGCGCGACGAGGACTTCGACGTCGTGCACCTGCACGAGCCCATGGTCCCGGGGCCCACGATGACCACGTGCGTCTTCAAGCCGGCCCCGCTGGTCGGCACCTTCCACGCGGCCGGCCACGTCGGGCCCTACGTCTGGGGCCGGCCCGGGCTGCGGTGGCTGGCCAACCGGCTCGATCGCCGGGCCGCGGTGTCCGCCGACGCCCGCGACCTGGCCCGCTCCTCGCTGGGCGGGGAGTACGAGGTGCTGTTCAACGGGATCGAGGTCGAGCGCTTCGCCACCCCCGAGCCGTGGCCCACCGACGGCCCCACCATCTTGTTCCTCAGCCGCCACGAGCCCCGCAAGGGCCTGGCCACCCTGCTCGAGGCGCTCCCCGCCCTCCCCGCCGAGGTGCGGGTCTGGGTGGCGAGCGACGGCCCCGAGACGGCCACGTTGCGCACGCGGTTCGCCGGTGATCCCCGCATCGAGTGGCTGGGGCGCCTCACCGAGGACGACAAGATCCGTCGCCTCCGGGGGGCCGACGTCTTCTGCGCGCCGTCGCTCGGCGGCGAGTCGTTCGGTGTGATCCTGCTCGAGGCCATGGCCGCCGGCACCCCCATCGTGGCGAGCGACCTGCCGGGCTACGCCAACGTGGCCCGCGCCGGCACCGACGCCGACCTGGTGCCCCCGGGCGACCCCGTCGCGCTGGCCGCGGCGCTCGAGCGGGTGCTCACCGACCCCGAGCGCGCCGCCAAGCTGGTGGCGTCGGGTCGCTCGCGGGCCGAGGAGTTCTCCATGGCCCACCTCGCCGACCGCTACCTCGAGATCTACGCCGATCTCGTGCGCTGACCCCGCCGTCGGAGGACGGGGTCGACGCCGCTCGGGCCCTCGCGCCGGGTCCGATGGCCCGCCCGCCCTATGATGGCGCCCGCCACCGGGCCGTCCGACGGTCCTCCTGCTGGCGAGAGGAGCCCCATGGTCGTCCTGCTCATCATCCTGGCCATCGTCGTCGTGCTCGTGATCTTCGTGATCATGACCTACAACAAGCTGGTCAGCCTGCGGAACCGCATCGAGAACGCGTGGGCCCAGATCGATGTCCAGCTCAAGCGTCGCTACGACCTGATCCCCAACCTGGTGGAGACGGTCAAGGGCTACGCCAGCCACGAGAGCGAGACCCTCGAGAAGGTCATCCAGGCCCGCAACATGGCCGTGTCGGCCGAGGGCGTGCACGATCAGGCCCAAGCCGAGAACATGCTCACCGGAGCGCTGAAGTCGCTGTTCGCGGTGTCGGAGGCGTACCCCGACCTGAAGGCCAACCAGAGCTTCCTGCAGCTGCAGGAGGAGCTCACCGGCACCGAGGGCCGCATCGCCTACGCGCGGCAGTTCTACAACGACACCGTCTACAAGTACAACACCCAGATCCAGTCGTTCCCGGCTGTGATCCTGGCCAACATGTTCCGCTTCACCGAGCGTGAGTACTTCGAGGCCGACGACGAGTCACGTGGTCCGGTCAACGTCTCGTTCTGACCACGCGGTGACGTCGCGGCTCGATCCGACGGCCGACAACGAGCGCCGCGCCGCGCTGCTCGCGGTCGGGTTCGTCGCGCTCCTCGCCGCGCTGGTCACCCTCGTGGGCTGGCTCCTCGGACCCGACCTCGGGTGGTGGGGCCTGGCGCTGGCGGTGGTCATCGGTGCGGGGCTGGCCGTTCTCGCCCTGGTGAGCGCCGACGCCATCGTGGTGCGCGCCACGGGCGCCGCGCCGATCGGCGCCGATGAGCACCCGCGGCTGCACAACCTCGTCGACGGGCTGTGCGTGGCGAGCGGGCTGCCCCGCCCCGCCCTCGGGCTCATCGACGATCCCGCGCTGAACGCCTTCGTGGTCGGTCGCAGCCCCCGGCACGCCACGTTGGTGGTCACGAGCGGCCTGCTCGACGGGCTCACCCGGGTCGAGCTCGAGGGCGTGCTCGCCCGCCAGCTCGTGCTCGTCAAGCACCGCGACAGCCTGGTGGCCACCCTGGCCACCACCACGGTGGCCGGACCGCTGCTCCTCGCCGAGCTGGCCGGGCGCTCACCGGGGGGCGTGGTCGGCACGATCCTCGGCCTGCCCGCCGCGCTCGTCGCACCGGTGGCGTCACGTCTGCTCGACGTGGTGCTGCCGCCCCGGCGCGAGGTCCTCGCCGACCTCGCCGCCATCGACCTCACCCGTTACCCGCCCGGCCTCATCGGCGCCCTCGAGAAGGTGCGTCACGGGGCCGTGGTCGACGGGGGACTGCGTGCGACGGCCCACCTCTGGGTGGAGCCGCCGGTGGCGGCCGCGGGCGGCGGCCCCCGTCCGGTGCACCAGGCCCCACCGATCGACGAGCGCATCGCCATCCTCCGGGAGCTCTGAACCACTCCGTGCACCACCGTCCAGCCCGTCGCGCCCTCGTGGCCGTCCTCGTCGTGGCCGCCCTGATCGCCGCCTCGTGCGGAGGCGACGACGAGGAGGCCGCGCCCGTCACCACCGAGGCGCCGCCCGAGACCACCACCAGCACCACCGCGCCGCCCACCACGACCACCACCGAACCCGGTCCGGCCGCGCCGCTCACCGGCCTCCCGGTCGACGACGAGGCGGTCCTGGCCCGTCCCGCGCTGGTGCTCAAGATCGACAACGCCCCCGAGGCCCGGCCCCAAGCCGGCATCAACCAGGCCGACGTCGTCTACGAGGAGCTGGTCGAGGGCATCAGCCGGCTGGCCGCGGTGTTCCACTCCACCGACGCCGACCCGGTCGGGCCGGTCCGCTCGGCGCGCCAGTCCGACATCGACATCGTCGCCGGTCTGAACCGCCCGATGTTCGGCTTCTCGGGCGCCAACACCGGCGTGCTGCGGGCCGTCCGCAACGCCGGCAACACCATCGACGCCTCGTGGGACGCGCTGCCCGACCTCTACGCGCGCGACCGCAGCCGTCGGGCGCCGCACAACCTGTTCACCAACACCTCCCAGATCTACGGCCGGGCGCCGGCCGACGCCGTGGCGCCGCTGCCGCTCTTCAGCTA
>DATHSN010000189.1:0-17409 GCA_035464115.1 Acidimicrobiales bacterium
GGGGAGGGCGGTGGAGCCGCTGGCGTCGAAGACGACCTTCTCCCAGTACTGGTTCCCGTCGAACGCGTAGTTCCCCCAGATCGAGTCGTGGTCGCGCTCGAGGTCGACGGCCGCCTCCACCTCGTTGGGGACGCCGAACGACACCGTCTGCTCCGCGGTCGAGGTCAGACCATCGGGGTCGGTGACGGTGAGGGTGACGACGAAGGAGCTCCGGTTCGTCGGGAAGGTGTGCAGCGGCGATCGGGCGGACGAGCTCGAACCGTCGCCGAAGCTCCACGACGACGTCAGCGGGTCGCCATCGGGATCGGTGGATGCGTTGAAGAACTCGACCTGTCGACTGTCCTCGTCGACGATGTTCACCCCGAACGACGCCTCCGGCGGCCGGTTCCCGAACACCGAGTCGCGGAGCATGAGCGTCCCGGTGCGGGTCTCCCTGACGTGGTTGTTGTCGCAATCCGGTTCGGGGTGCGAACTGATGTATCCCGAGTGGACCATGACGCTGTAGCGCCCCGGACCCCAGGCCGTGGTCTGTGGCGTCCACCCCGAGCTCGAGGCCGGCGGGTTGAAGGCGGAGGACCCGTGGATCCGGTTGCCCCAGAAGTCTCCAGTTGGTGGAGTGTTCTGGAAGAGTCTGTTCCAGCCGGCCGCGTCGTCCCACAGCACCCCTGTGTTGAGGACGTCGTTGGCGGCGACGCCCACCTCGTTGACGTCGAGGATCACGTGTTGGACCCAGATGCACGCGTAGCGGGGAGCACCGTCGAAGGTCGTGCCGGCGGGCTTGAAGAACTCGCCCACCCACGTCACGCTCGGGATCGCGGTGAACCCATCGACGGCCTCTGCCGGCGATGGCCGGACCACGCCGGTGGAGGCGAGCAGCACGGCGACGACGAGCACGATGCGCACGTGCACGGACCGGACCAACGACATGCCGCCGATGTCGGTCCGATATCGACCGGTCCTGGTGTCCACGACTCCCCCTCGGGCTCGGCGGCCACCCAGCTGCTGGGTGTGGCCGGCAACCTAGGAAAGAGCCCCAACGGACCGATCACACGCCGGTCACAACCGCCCTCCCACGCGGGTCCGTCAGGCGTCGGCTCGGGAGTCGAACCGGTCGCGATCCTCGGTGGTCTGGAAGCCGACGATGCACCAGACCTGGGCCTGGCCCGTGCGGCGGGCGCTCTCGACCCGGTGGTTGCCGTCCTCGAGCACCAGCTGGTCGTCGCGGTAGGTCACGATCATCGGGGGCGGCTCCCAGCCCTCGTCGTCCATGAGGTCTTCCATCTCGGTGACGCCGTCGCGCCAGCCCTCGTCGCCGACGGGGCACAGCACCGGGTCGCCAACCGGGCCGCTCAGGCGGTGCAGCTCGTTGATGGGCAGCTCGAGGGGGCCGATCCACCAGCGGTTGCGCTCGGCCAACCGCGCACCGAGATCGGCGTTGTCGCTCCCGGGGCTCCCGAGGAACTCGACGACCCACGGGCCGAGCTCGCCACGCTCGGCGGCTCGGCGGGCAGCGTCGACGGAGTGCTCGAGATCGCTCACACCTGGCCCCTACCCGCCGTCGCCGGATCGCCAACACCGGCTTCCGGGACTACCCCACCGGGGCCAGGCCCAGGAGATGGCTCGCCTCGTTGAACGAGTGCAGCGTCCACCGCTCGTGCGCAGGGTCGAACTCCCACTCGGTGAGGCCGGTGTTGGTCGGCCGCAGGTGGGCCCCGGTGCCGGGGTGCGGCATGCCGAGCAGCACCCGCACCGACGCCTGGATCACGCCTGCGTGGCACACCGCGACCACGGTCCGGTCGGGGTGCTCGGCCCCCATCCGGTCGAGCATGCGCCGCACCCGGTCGTGGAAGCTGTTCCAGCTCTCGCCCTCGGGGGCGAAGACTCGGTCTGGTTCGGTCGCCATGTCGAACGAGCCGTAGCGAGCGGTGTACTCGGTCCAGTCCAGCCCGTCGGCCTCACCGGTGTGGACCTCGCACAGATCGCAGTCTCGAGCCGAGATCGCGAGCCCGAGACCGGGAGCGATGATCTGCGCCGTCTCCACCGCCCGGGGGAGCTCGCTGGAGATCAGCACGTCGGCACGGATCCGGCCGGAGCCCTCGAGGTGCGCGCGCAGGGCCTCGGCCTGCCGCCTGCCGTGCGGGGTGAGCCCGGTGCACCCGGTGCGTCCTGCGATCACACCGTGGAACCCCGCGAGGCTCTCCCCGTGACGAACCAGGACGAGCCGCATCGCTCCACGGTACGAGCGCGTTCGACGGTCCCCACCGCCCCAGCGAGGCGCCCGCCGACTTCCGCGCTACGTTCCGCCGAGGGTTTCGTACATGTCCCGGGCCGCTAGCTCATCGGGTAGAGCAGGGGACTTTTAATCCCAAGGTGCTGGGTTCGAGACCCAGGCGGCCCACCACCACCGTCGGAGGTGTCCCGACCACGTAGGTCCGTTCGGCCCTGGGATGGCCCCGCGCCCGGCTCGTAGCCTTCAGGCCGTCCCCATCCGGGCGGAGAGCCAGTGTCCGACCTCGCCGAAGCAGAAGCCACCGTCCTCGTCGTCGACGACGAGGACGCCGTGCGTCGCCTCTTCCACCGGGCGTTGGCCCGCCGTGGCTACCACGTCATCGAGGCGGTGAACGGCGACGAGGCGCTGCGCCACATCCGGAGCGGCGCGCACGCCATCGACATCGTGCTGCTCGACAACGGCCTGCCCGACCGGTCGGGCCTCGACGTCGTCAGCGCCCTGCGCCAGGACGACGCCACGTCGACCCTGCCCGTCATCCTCGTCACCGGCCAGGGCGGCGTCGCCGACCGGGTGAACGGCCTGCAAGCCGGTGCCGACGACTTCGTCGCCAAGCCGGTCGACCTCGACGAGCTGGCGGCGCGGGTGGAGGCCCAGCTCCGGGGACGCAACGCCTGGCTGCGCCGGGTCGCCGACGGCCTCCACGAGCGGGCCACGATCGCTGCGTCGCTCGCTGCGGTGGAACCGGCCAACGCCCCGTCGCTGGTGGCCGATCACGTGGCCGAGGTGCTGCTGCGCCTGCGCGGCGCGGTGCGCGCCGGCGTCATCGAGCTGCACGCCGACGGTCGCGCCACCCTGCTCGGGCTCCGGCCCGCCGCGCCGCGCCAGGATCTGGCCATCCCCCTGTCGTCGTCGGCCGCCGCCGCCATCCACCGCAGCCTCGGCCAGGGCGCCTGGCTGGTCGAGCCCGGGCCCCGGCAGCTGCGGCCCCTCCCGGGCGCCGGCTGGCAGGGCGGGCCCATCGCCTGCGCCGCGCTGCACGACACGCGCGGCGCGGTGGCGGTGCTCGCGGTCGAGTCGGCCGCTCCCGGCGGCGGGCCCGTCGCGGCCCGCGCCGACTCGCTGCTGTCGGCCGCCATCGACCTGGCGCCGGTGGTGGAGAACCTGATGGTCACGTCGCTGCACCGTCGCGACCGCACCAGCGAGGCGTCGAGCGAGCTGCGCGACATCCTCGACCAGCGACGCTTCCACCCCGTGTACCAACCGATCATCGACCTCGGCACCAACGCCATCGTCGGGTTCGAGGCCCTCACCCGGTTCGACGACGACACCCGCCCCGACGTCCGCTTCCTCGAGGCCGAGCGCCTCGGGCTCGGTGTCGAGCTGCAGCGCCTCACCCTCGCCGCGGCCATGGCCGGCGCCGGCGACCTGCCACCCGGCGCCTACCTGAGCGTGAACGCCTCGGCGAGCGCGCTGGTGACCGGCGGGGTCGGCCCGCTCCCGCCCACGACCCCGGCCCGCCAGCTGGTGATCGAGGTCACCGAGCACGAACGGGTCGACGACTACACCCAGCTCCGGGGTGCCATCGAGCAGCTCGGTCCCGACGTGAAGGTGTCGGTCGACGACGCCGGCAGCGGCTACGCGAGCCTCCGCCACGTCCTCGCGCTGCACCCCGACTACGTGAAGCTCGATCGCGACTGGGTGAGCGGCATCGACTCCGACCCCGTGCGCCAGACCCTCATCCTGGGCCTGGTCCGCTTCGTCGAGGAGTTCGGCGCCCAGATCGTCGCCGAGGGCATCGAGACAGCCGCCGAGCTGGCCGCCGCCCGCCGGCTCGGCGTCCACCTGGCCCAGGGAGACCTGCTGGGCCGCCCGGCCCCGGCGCCCGGCGTCGACGCCGCCGTCGCCGCGGTCCGGTGAGCGACCCCCACCCGCGAGACCCCGACTCCGACGAGGTTCCGGGCTGGGGGACCGATCCACAGGCGGGCACGGCCGCGCTCGAGACCGCGCCCGACGGCTTCGTGTGGCTCGACGGCGACGGCCTGGTCGCCTTCGTCAACAGCGCCGCCGAGGTGTTGCTGCGCCGGCACCGGGGTGCGCTGCTCGGGCGGCCCCTCGCGGCCGCCGTCGGTGGTCTGCCCGAGGGCGTCGGCGACCTGGCGCGGGACACCTTCGCGACGGGCGTCCCCGGCGAAGCCGAGCTGTGGGCGGGACCACCGTTCCAGGCGTGGTGGCGCGTCAGCGCCCACCCCCTCCACGCCGGCGTCGGCATCCACCTGCGCGACGTCACCACGGCGCGGCGCGTCGCCGAACGCCTGGCCACGGTGCAGCACATGGAGTCGGTGGGCACCCTCGCCGGGGGCATCGCCCACGACTTCAACAACCTGCTCACCGTCATCGCCGGCCACGCCGAGCTGCTCGCCGACGAGCTGGCCGACGACCCCGACCTGCTGATCGACGTGGAGGCCATCCGCGCCGCGGCGACGCGCGCCGCCGGGCTGACCCGCCGCCTGCTCGCCTTCAGCCGGCGCCAGGTCCAACGACCGGTCACGCTCGACCTCGCCACCACCGTGCTCGACCTCGAGCCACTGCTGCGCGGCGCGGTGCCCGCTCACTGCGAGCTCGTCATCGAGACCCACCCGGCGCCCAGCGTGATCGCCGACGCCAGCGCCGTCGCCCAGGCGCTCATCAACATCGTGGTCAACGCCGGCGAGGCGGTCGACGATGGCGGGCTGGTGAGGATCACGACCGGCCGCACCGTCGTCGACGAGGGCGACAGCGGCGGACCGGCCAGCGGCACCTACAGCACCATCACGGTGACCGACGACGGTGACGGCATGGACCCCGACGTCGCCGCGCGCGCGGTCGAGCCGTTCTTCTCCACCCGGCGCGAGCGCGGCGCCACCGGTCTCGGGCTGTCGGCCGCGTTCAGCTCGATCGCCCAGATCGACGGCCACCTCCTCATCGACTCGGAGCGTGGCCGAGGGACTACGGTCAGTCTCCTCGTTCCCGCCGCTGAGGACCCCGCCTGATCGTGCCGGTCACCCCCGTCCCCACCATGTTCGAGACGTTCCGCTCCGTCGCGGGCGACCGGGTGCCGATCTGTCGGCTGTCGAAGGCCGTGCTCACCGACCTCTCGCACACCCTCGAGAACCTGGTCATCGAGCTCGATCTCCCCGCCGTGGTCCTCACCGGGTTCCAGTCGAGCCGCCACTGGGACGCCGAGATGGCCCGCTACGAGCGCCTCGTGGTCCCGCAGGGGCGGTCGGCTGCGGTGTTCGCGGCCGGCAACCTGGTCGGCGGCGACGAGAGCGCCGTGCTGCGGTTCTCGCTCCCCGAGGGGCACCCGTTCCGCCAGGAGTGGTTCCTCATCGTGCTCACCGAGCGCTTCTCGGCGGCGCTGTTCGGGCTCGACGGGCTCCCCGACGACGAGCCGACCGCCGTCGAGGAGATGGACCGGGTCTTCGACTCGGTGTGGACCTTCGACCACGAGGTCGTGGCCGCCCTGGTCGGCACGGTCTGCGCCGCGGTCGACGAGCTCGATCCGACCCGGGCCGACCTCGTGCGCGACGAGGCGGCCCGGTTCCCCCCACGCGCCGCCGACCCCCGCATCGAGCAGATGTTCGTGCAGCGGGTGTTCGAGTCGCTCGAAGCCGGGCGGCGGCGCTGGCGGCGCCAGCTGCTCCGCCAGCTCGAGATCGCCGAGGAGCTCGCCAACAGCGAACGGCAGCGTCGTGAGCTCGAACGGCTCGCGGCGATCGGCACCGTCGCCGCGTCGGTCGCCCACGAGCTCAACAACCCGTTGTCCTCGGTCGCCCTGGCCGCGTCGCTGCTCGCCGACGACCTCACCGACCCCGACCTGAAGGCCCACGCCACCACCATCCAGGGTCACGCCATGCGCGCCGGGCGCATCACCCGGAGCCTGCTCGGCTACGCCCGATCCGACCACCCTGTGGTCGAGGCGATCGCCCTGCACGAGTGGCTCCCGCCGGTCCTCGCCGACATGCGCCCCTCGCTCGACGTGCCCATCACCATCGACGCCGATCCGGTGTTCGCCGCCGCCGATCCCGAGCGGCTCCGCCTCGTCCTGGCCAACCTCCTGGCCAACGCCGGTGACGCGTGCGGGCCCGACGGACAGGTGCTCGTCGAGGTCCGCAACGACGCCGACGATGCGGTCGTGTGGGTGCACGACACGGGGAGCGGCATCCCACCCGAGCTCGGTGAGCGGGCCTTCGACGTGTTCGTCACGTCCAAGCCGCTGGGGCGCGGCACCGGCCTGGGCCTCCCTCTCGCCCGGCGGTTCGCCGAGGAGCAGGGCGGATCGCTGGACCTGGCCCGCACCGGGTCCGACGGCACCACCATGGTCCTGCGCCTCCCGACCGCGGTCCCCGTGCCGACGAGCCAGCCGGTCGTCGACGAACGGGCGTCGACCACCGCCACCGCCCGGGGCGCCGTCCTCGTGGTCGACGACGAACCGGACGTCCGGGCGCTGATCGCCGCCGCCGGTCGCCGCTGGGGGTGGGAGGTGCGCACCGCCGCCACCGGCGACGAGGCGTTCGAGGTCCTCGCCGCCGGCCCCGTCGAGGCACTGCTCATCGACGTCCACCTCGACGGCGACGACGGTCGTCACGTCCTCGACCGTCTCGCCCAGGCCGACCCCGGCCTTCGGCGACGGGCCGCGTTCATCACCGGCGGGCTCGCCACCGAGCCGGTGCGGCTCTCGGTGGGCGAGGCGCCAGTGCTCGAGAAGCCCTTCTCGCTCGGCGACCTCGCCGCCCTCCTCGACCGGCTCGCCGAGAGCTGACCACGGTCGGGAGCAGCACCGACGTCGCGCGCAGGGGCGACAGGTCGGCGCGGATCTGAGGGGCCGGGGGCGTGGGCGCCGGTCGCGTCGTGCATGCGCTCACGGGGCGACCTGCGGGGGGAGGTCCCACCGCCCCCGGCCGCAGACATCACAGCGCAGCCAGGTTGCGCGTCGGTGACGTGATGGGGGACACCGGGCGAACTCGCCGGGGCGATCGGGGTCGCCGGCTCCCGGCGCACCATCTGTTCACCGACGCGACGCCCGATGGCCGCGTGGTCGTCGACCCGGGTTCGCAACCCGTCCGTACCGTCCGCGTCGTCCACTACCGACGTGCGTCGTCCGGCGCGCCTCCCCCGCAGGAGATCGATCCCCCGTGATGCGAACCCGCCGTGTGCCCCTGAAGCTCCTGGCCATCCTGGCCGCGCTGTTCCTGGTCGCCGCCGCGTGCGGCGACGACGACGAGACCGCGACCGACGACACCGAGGCCGCCGCCGCCACGGACGACGCGGCCACGGACGACGAGGCCGAGGAGCCCGCCGAGGACGAGGCCGAGGAGCCCGCCGAGGAGGAGGCCGATCCCCGTGCCGACTGGCCGGACTCGCTCGTGCTCGCCGCGGTGCCGGCCGAGCAGGACGCCCAGCTCCAGGAGAGCTACCGGGTGACCCGGGAGATCCTCGCCGACGAGCTCGGCCTCGAGATCGAGTTCTTCCAGGCCGCCGACTACGCCGGTGTGATCGAGGCCCTGATCGCCGACCGGGTCGACCTGGCCCAGTTCGGTCCGTTCTCGTACGTGATCGCCATCGCCAACGGCGCCGACGCCGCGCCGGTCGGCGTGATGACCGACGGGCCCGACGTGGAGCCCGGCTACCAGAGCTTCCTCGTGGCGCAGGCCGACAACGACGAGATCAACAGCCTCGAGGACATCGTCGGCAAGCGGGTCTGCTTCGTCGACCCGGCGTCGACCTCCGGCTTCCTCGTGCCCGCCGCCGGCATGCTCGAGGCCGGCATCGACCCCGACGCCGACGTCAACGGGATCTTCGCCGGTGGCCACGACGCGTCGGTCATCTCGGTGAACTCGGGCGACTGCGACGCCGGCTTCGCCTTCGACACCATGGTCACCGAGCTCCTCATCGACCGAGGCGACATCGCCGAAGGCGACGTGAAGATCGTGTGGGAGTCGGCGATCATCGCCGGCTCGCCGATGTCGATGCGCAACGGCCTGCCCGAGAGCCTCCAGGCCGAGATCCGCGAGATCTTCGAGAACAAGCTCAACGTCGACTGGGCCGCCGAGAACGGCTACTGCGACTCGAACGACCCGCTGCTGTGCTCGTTCACCGACGAGAACATCTGGGGCTTCGTCCCCCGTGACGACTCGTTCTACGACGGTGTGCGCCTCATCTGCGAGGAGCTCGGCGCCGAGCGGGCACCCCAGTGCGAGGGGATCTCGTGACCCAGGAGACCATCTCCCCGAACGGGGCCGGCGCTTCGGCGCCGGCCCCGGCCGGTTCCGGGGCCGTCGTGCGGCTCCGGAACGTCCGCAAGGAGTTCGACGGCGGGCGGGTGAAGGCCCTCGACGGCGTCACCCTCGACGTCCACCCTGGTGAGCTGACGGTGATCATCGGGCTCTCCGGCTCGGGCAAGTCGACCCTGCTCCGCCACATCAACAAGCTCCACGTGCCCACCTCGGGCGAGGTCGAGGTGCTCGGCCACGACGTCGTGCGCGCCAAGGGCCGCCAGCTCCGGGCGCTGCGCCGCGACGTCGGCTTCATCTTCCAGCAGTTCAACATCGTCGATCGGCTGTCCTGCCTCGAGAACGTGCTCTCGGGTGCGTTGGGTCGGATGCGGGGCCCGCGCTACGGCGTGCTCTCGTACCCCAAGGCGATGCGCCGTGAGGCGCTCGAGCAGCTCGATCGGGTGGGGCTCGCCGACCGGGCGTTCCAACGCGCCGACACGCTGTCGGGCGGTCAGCAGCAGCGGGTCGCCATCGCCCGCACGATCATGCAGCGCCCCAAGATCGTCCTCGCCGACGAGCCGGTGGCCTCGCTCGACCCGGAGATCTCGGGCCAGGTGATGGAGGTGCTGTTCCAGGTGTGCTCCGAGGAGGGCCTCACCGTGCTGTGCAGCCTGCACCAGGTCGACCTGGCCCTCGGCTGGGCCAACCGCCTGATCGGGCTGCGCGACGGCCAGCTCGTCCTCGACAAGCCCGCCCGCGGGCTCACCACCGACGAGGCGATGGCCGTGTACCAGCGCCTCGACCCCACGGGCGAGAAGGCCGCCGAGTACGACCTGAGCGGCCTGGGCGCGAACGGGTCATGACCGCCACCGAGACCCGCGAACCCGCCGCGCCCACCCGGCCCGGTGAGCTCGACCTCGACACGGTCCCGCTGCGGCCGCCGTGGCCGTGGCGGCGCGTCGTCCTCGCCGCCATCGCCGTCACGCTGGTGGCTCTCACCTGGTGGGGCTTCGGCCGCACCGGCTTCTCCATCGGCGCTGTCATCGACGGCTGGGCCGACATGCGGCGGCTCATCGACCGCATGCTGCCGATCCGGTTCGACGACCTCGACCGCACGGTCGAGCTGGCGATCGAGACCTTCTTCATCGCCTTCGTCGGCACCGCGCTGGCCATCACCCTGTCGATCCCGATCGCGTTCATGGCCGCCCGCAACACCACCGTGCACCGGTTCGCCTTCGGCACGGCGCGGGGCTTCATCGTCATGATGCGGGCCATCCCCGACCTGGTGTTCGCGCTCATCTTCGTGCGCGCCATCGGCCTCGGCGGTGTCGGTGGGATCGTGGCCGGCATCCTCGCCATCGGCCTCAACTCGATCGGCATGGTCGGCAAGCTCTACGCCGACGCGATCGAGCAGATCGACGAAGGGCCCCGCGAGGCGGTCCTGTCGACCGGGGCCACCCGGAACCAGGCGATCGTCACGGGAGCGCTGCCCCAGGTGCTCCCGGCGTTCATCGGCGTCGGCCTCTACCGGCTCGACATCAACTTCAGGACGTCGACGGTGCTCGGCTACGTGGGCGCCGGCGGCATCGGTCAGCTGCTCCAGCTCTACCTGAGCGGCTTGCGCTACGACCGCGCCCTCGGCGTGACGGTGGTCATCGTGGTGCTGGTGCTGGCGGTGGAGTTCCTGTCGGCGGCGGTGCGCAAGAGCATCCTCGGCGGCGTCGACCCCTACGCCGAGCGCCGGCTCACCCGTCGGCTCGGCCGGGGCATCCGGCGCGTGCTCGGACGGGGTCGCGTCGACGAGGTGCCGATCCCGGTGGTCGGGGCCGCGCCCGCGCACCACCACAGCGACGAGGTCGAGCTGGTCGACCCCGAAGCGGCCCGCCTCCTCGACCTGAGCGATCGGGTCGACCCGAACGCGGCCGTGCCGCTCCCGTTCGACCGTGAGACGCTCCGCCCACCGTGGACCCCCCAGCGCCGACGCATGGCCTTCTACTCCGGCCTGGCGCTGGTCACGTTGGTCGTGAGCTTCTGGTCGACCGGGGTCAAGCCGTGGGACCTGCTCACCTCGTTCGGCGACATCCTGTCGGTGTCGACGCGGCTCATCCCCACCTCGTTCGACTGGTTCACCCCCGATCTGCGAGCCGGGCTCATCGAGACGCTCGCCATGGCCCTGGTCTCGACCTTCATCGGTCTCACGATGGCCATCCCGCTCGCCTTCCTGGCGGCTCGCAACGTGGCTCCGGCCCGCTGGATCTACGCCGCGGCCCGGACCATCGTGGTCGTCGTGCGGGCCATCCCGGAGCTGATCCTCGCCGTGCTCTTCGTGGCGGCGTTGGGGCTCGGTCCGTTCCCGGGCGTGCTCGCGCTCTCCATCGGGACGATCGGGTTCGCCACCAAGCTCTTCGCCGACTCGATCGAGGAGGTCCGTCAAGGGCCCCGGGACGCGATCGACGCGACGGGGGCCACCCGGCTCCAGGAGTCGTTCACCGGCGTGCTGCCCCAAGCCATGCCGGCGATCATCGGGACGTCGCTGTACATCCTCGACATCAACATCCGGGCGTCGACGATCCTGGGCATCGTGGGAGCAGGAGGCATCGGCTTCTACCTCATCCAGGCGACCCGCACGCTCAACTGGGAGACCGTCGGCGGGATCATCCTGATGGTCTTCGTCACCGTCTACCTGATCGAGCGGCTGTCGGGCTGGGTGCGCAAGCAGCTGATCTGACCACGACGCGATCCGTGGTGCGAGGGGGGTCGACCCGGACGGGTCGGCCCCCCTTCATCATCCATCGACTGACTTCGATACGATGGGGCTCATGACCGATCGCCACGTGGAGCTCCCCCCCGAGGCACCTCCCGACGAACCCCCCGCCGAGGGTCACGGCCTCGGCATCTTCGGGCGGTACCTCACCATCTGGGTGGCGGCCGCCATCGTGGCGGGGGTGGCGCTCGGCCAGCTCGTCCCGGCCGTGCCCGAGACGCTCGCCCGCTACGAGTACGCCTCGGTGTCGGCCCCGGTGGCGGTGCTCATCTGGGCGATGATCTTCCCGATGATGGTCCAGGTCGACTTCGGGGCCGTCGTCGGCGTGCGCCGCGAGCCCACCGGGCTCATCGTCACCACCGGGGTGAACTGGCTGATCAAGCCGTTCACCATGTACGCCATCTCCTACCTGTTCCTCCTCGTGATCTTCGCCCCGTTCATCGAGGAGGAGCTGGGGCGCGAGTACCTCGCCGGTGCCATCCTCCTCGGCGCCGCGCCGTGCACCGCCATGGTGTTCGTGTGGAGCTACCTCACCAAGGGCGACCCCGCCTACACGCTGGTGCAGGTGGCGGTGAACGACCTGATCATGTTGGTGGCGTTCGCACCGATCGTCGTGTTCCTGCTCGGCATCTCCGACATCTCGGTCCCGTGGGACACCGTCCTGCTCTCGGTGGTGCTCTACATCGTGATCCCGCTGGGGGCCGGCTACGCCACCCGGGTGTGGCTCATCCGCCACAAGGGCGCCCAGTGGTTCGACGACGTGTTCCTGAAGCGCATCGCGCCGGTCACGCCCGCCGGGCTCATCGTCACGCTGGTCATCCTGTTCGCCTTCCAGGGCGACGTCATCCTCGACAACCCGTTCCACATCGCGCTCATCGCGGTGCCGCTCACCATCCAGACGGTCTTCATCTTCTTCCTGGCCTACGGCATCTTCTTCAAGCTGCGCATCCGCCACTCGGTCGCCGCCCCCGGATCGCTCATCGGTGCGAGCAACTTCTTCGAGCTCGCGGTGGCGGCGGCCATCGCCCTGTTCGGCCTGCAGTCGGGTGCCGCGCTCGCCACCGTGGTCGGCGTCCTCGTCGAGGTGCCGGTGATGCTGGCCCTCGTGCGCTACGCCAACGGCACCCGGCGCCACTTCCCCAGCACCAGCGCGGCCCCCGCGTGACCGACGTACCGCCGCCCACCATCCGCCTCACCGATCGCGCCGTCGCGCACCTGAGCGGTCGGCCCCTCGTGCTGCGGGTCGCGCACCGCAACGGGTGCTGCGGCGGGTCGGCGGCGGTGCCGATCGCCGAGGTCGGCCCCCCGGCCGACCTCGATCTCGGCGTGGTCGTGCGCGTCGGCGAGGTCGACGTGCACGTCGACGCCCGGCTCGACCCGGGCGACGGCTGGGAGGTCGACGTCGACGGCCTCTGGCGCTGGGAGCGCCTCCGCGCCGAGCCCCTGCGCGGCTGACGGTCGGCCGTCGGACCTCGCGGGATCAGCTGCGGCGGCGGTCGCGCACGACGACCGCGAGGGCCGCCAGGCGGGGCTCCCACTGGTCGAGGTCGGGGACCTCGCGCCCCGGCACCTTGGCCGCCTCGTCGGCCCGCCGCAGCACCAGCGCGTCGCCGTGGTGCGGCTCGGCCTCGAACGCGGCGACCTCGTCGTCGGTCATGGGCCCGCCCTGGGCCACGAGGGTGGCCACCGACGTGGGGCTCAGCCCACCGTGGTAGGCGGCGTCGATGGTGACCAGGTAGCGCTTGGCCGGCACGTGCAGCTCGACGAGCGCGGCGACCCGCTCGCCGAGCAGCTCCTCGACGAGGACGCGCCCGGCGCGGCCGTGGGCCTCGACGTCGCCGGCGACGTGGCCGAGGTCGTGGACCAGACCCGCGATCTGCAGCTCGAGGTCGTCGGGGTGGCGCTGCCGGAGCACCTCCGCGCACTGCAGCGCGTGGGCCAGCGAGTCGACCCGGTCGGCGTCGAGGACGTGGGCGGCGCGACGCAGCAGCGCCATCAGCTAGGACACGTCGCGGAGGGGTTCGACGGTGGACGACGGCGGGGGCGTGGAGGTCACGGTCACTCCTCGGCGCTGGTGGTCATCGGCGCGGCGCCGGCCGTGTGGGCGCGCCAGGTGGCGTGGACCCGGGGCCAGCGGCCGTCGAGCGACACGAGGACGAGGTCGGCCCGCAACCCCGGCTCGAGTCGACCCCGGTCGACCAGGCCGGCCACCCGGGCCGGGCCCGAGGTGACGAGCGCGACGGCGCCGGGCAGGTCGATGGCGCCGCGGTCGACGAGCTCGAAGGCGGCGGCGAGCATCGACGCCGGCAGGTAGTCCGACGCGAGGGCCGAGCAGAGCCCGGCCCGCACCGTGTCCTCGGCGGCCACGTTGCCCGAGTGCGAGCCGCCGAGCAGCACGTTGGGGGCGCCCATCACCACCTCCATGCCGAGGGCGCGGGCGCGCGACGCGGCGTCGAGGGTGAGGGGGAACTCGGCGACGGCGGCAGCCCACTCGTCGTGGGCCTCGGACACCTGGTCGGCGTCCTCGCAGTCGTGGGCGAGCAGGCGGATCCGGCCGGCGCGGGCGAGCGCCACCAGACGGTGGAGGGTGCGGTGCCGCAGCGCCAGGGCGGCCTCGGCGGCCGCGACCCGCTCGGCCACGTACTCGGCCTTGGTGAGGCCGTCGGGGAGCTTGTCGTCGGGGACGGCCTCGGCGAACTTCTCGAGGCTGCGGAACTGGCCCTGGCCGGGGCTGTGGTCCTCGAACGACACCAGCGGGAGGGCGTCGCCCCCGTCGATGGCGTGCTCGGGCCGCGCGAAGTGGGCCTCGGCCTCGTCGATGCCGACCGGCGAGCGGGCCTCCATGCGGTAGAGCACCCGGTGGTCGACCGGCACCCCGGTGCTGTGGTCGCGCGCCGCGATGGCCCGACACGAGGCCTCGGCCTGGGCGATCGACCGGCCCGACGCCGCGGCCCACGCGCTGTCGGTGCGCTCCTCGAACCCCACGCCGTGGAACACCGTCGTGATCCCGGCCGCGAGGAGGCGGCCCTCGAAGTTGCGCAACGCGAAGTCCTCGCCGAACTTCGAGGTGGGTCGGGGGCGGATCTCCTTCTCGAGGCCGTCGCTGTGGCTGTCGACCAGCCCGGGGAGCAGGAACGCGCCCCGCCCGTCGATGGCGTCGGCGGGCGCGGGGCCGCCCGCCACGATCGACACGATGCGACCGTCCTCGCACACCACCGTGGCGTCGTCGACCACCCGGTCGGCCAGCACGGCCCGCACGTGGCGCACCGCCAGTCGGGCGCCCGCATCGAGCGGCAGCTCGTCGGCACCGAGCTCGTGGCGGGTGAGCGCGGTCACGACGCCACCGCCGGCGCCGCCGCCAGCACCTCGTGGGGCGGGCCCTGGTCGACCACCCGACCGTGCTCGAGCACCACCACCCGGGTGGCGAGGCGGAGCATGGCGTCGAGGTCGTGGAACACCGCCAGCACCGCCACGCCCCGGCCGGCGAGGTCGCCGATGAGGTCGAGCACCGCCTCACGGTTGGCCGGGTCGAGCGCCGACACGGGCTCGTCGAGCAACAGGAGACGGGGCGGCTCGATGGTGCCCGCCGCCAGGTTCACCCGCTGCTTCTCGCCGCCGGAGAGGACCGTGGGGAAGGTGCCCCAGAGGCGCTCGTCGATGCGGACCCGGCGCAGCGCCTCGGCCGCCGCCTCGCGGGCAGCATCGGGATCCATGCCCCGCCGCACGCCGGCACGGGCGACCACGTCGAGGGTGCCCCGCCGCGGCTCGGCCCGCAGGAACTGCGACACGTAGCCGATCTCGTCGGCCCGCAGGTCGGCCATCTCGGAGTCGGTGAGCGCGGTGAGCTCGACGTCGGCGCCGTCGGTGCGACGGAACCGCACCGAACCCGACGACGGGAGGTAGGTGCGGTAGACGCACTTGAGCAGTGACGACTTGCCGGCGCCGCTGGTGCCGGCCAGCGCCACGTGCTCGCCGGGCGCCACGTCGAGGTCGACGCCGTCGAGCGCGGGCACGGTGCGCCCGTCGACGGCGTGGAGGGTGAACGACTTGCGCAGGTCGCGGATGGTGAGGATCGGGGGTGTGGTCACGGTCATCCTCGTGCCGCGGCGACGAGCCGCTGGCTGTAGGGGTGCTGGGGATCTTCGAGGAGCTGGTCGGTGAGGCCCTCCTCGACCACCCGGCCGTGGTGCATCACGACCACCCGGCGGGTGAGCATCTCGATCACGTTGAAGTCGTGGGACACCACCACGGCGGCCACGCCGAGCTCGTCGAGCAGGTCGCGCACGAGGTCGAGGACCCCGGCCGCCACCGAGGCGTCGAGCCCGGTGGTGGGCTCGTCGAGCAGGAGCACGGGCGGGCGGTTGGCGAGGGCCTTGGCCAGCTGCACCCGCTGGCGCATGCCCCCCGAGAACGTGCGCACCAGGTCGTCCATGCGGTCGAGGGGCACCTCGGTGCGCTCGAGCAGCTCGGCGGCCCGCTCGCGGATCTGACCGAAGTGGCGCCACCCGGCCGCGACCAGCCGGTCGGCCACGTTGCCGCCGGCGGTGACCCCGAGGTCGAGCCCCTCGGCGGGGTCCTGGTAGACGACGGCCAGCTGGTCGATGCGCAGCGCCCGGCGCGCCGCGGGCCCGAGGGCGAGCACGTCGGTGCGCCCGTCGTCGACGCTGCGGAGGTGCACCCGCCCGGCGGTGGCGGCCAGGTCGCCGGCGATGCAGCGCATCACCGAGCTCTTCCCCGACCCCGACTCGCCGATGACGCCGAGCGCCTCGCCCGGCGCCACCTCGAAGCCGACGTCCCAGGCGGCCACCACCGCCCCCGTCGCCGGGCTCACGACCCGGCCGAACTCGGGACCGGTGCCGACCACCGCCTCGGCGCCGCCCGGCCCGTAGATCTTGCCGAGCCCCTCGACCCGGATCGCCCAGTCGGTCACGAGCCCTCCCCTGCGGTGCGGCGGGCGCACCAGTCGGCGTCGGAGCACACCCATCGCGAGCCGTCGGCGCCGGGCACCTCCACCAGGAACGACTCGGCGTCGGCGCCCGGCCCCGCGCCGCACACCGCGCACGCTGCGCCCTCGGTGCGCTCGACCTCGAACGGGACGTCGTCGAAGGTGAGCGGCACCACGTCGGTGTGGGGCGGCACGGCGTAGATCCGCTTCTCGCGGCCGGCCCCGAACAGGGCCAGCGACTCGGCCTGGTGCAGCTTGGGGACGTCCCACCGGGGGATGGGCGTGGTGGCCATCACGTAGCGACCACCCACCAGGCAGGGGTAGCCGGTGGTGCGGGTGATGACCCCGTTGCGGACGACGTCCTCGTAGAGGCTGACCCACATGCGGGCGTAGTCGGCCTCGCCGTGCATGCGCCGCAGCTCGCGCATGTCGCGCTCGATGCCCCGCAGCGGCTCGGGCACCGGCACCTGCAGCACGAGGGTCTGACCCTCGCCGAGCGGGTCCTCGGGGATCCGGTGGCGGGTCTGCACGATGGTGGCCTCGCGGGCGTCGGTGGTCTCGGCGACGCCAGTGGTGTCGACCACGAGGCGGCGCAGGTTGGCGGCGTTGACCCCGGCGTCGTCGCCCTGGTCGATCACCTTCACCACGTCGTCGTCGCCGACGATGGCGAGCGTGATCTGCAACCCGCCCGACCCCCAGCCCCGCGCCACCGGCATCTCGCGCGAGCCGAACGGCACCTGGTAGCCGGGGATCGCCACCGCGCTGAGCACCGCTCGGCGCACCTCGCGCTTGGAGTACTCGTCGAGGAACCCGAACTCGTAGGCGGGCGGGCCGGCGTGGGCGAGCAGCGCCGTCATCGGGCGTCCTCCGGCTCGAGCCCGTGGGGGCGGCGGGCCGCGGCGCGGGCCCGGTCGGAGCGACGGGCGTGCTTGCGCTCGACCATCGAGCGGAACGTGACGTAGTGGGGCAGCTTGAGGTGCTCGAGGAACCCCGACGCGTCGAGCCCGTCGGTGGTCTGCAGGACCGACTGCTCGAGGCTGGTGCGACCCCGGTCGCGGTGCACGGCGATGTCGAGGTTGGCCATGGCGATGGCCTTGCGCTCGTTGTGCCCGAAGCACAGCCCGTAGCCGACGTCGAAGCGGTCGGTGGCCTCGTCGACCCCGTCGAGGTCCTCGATGGCCTCCACCTCGGTGACCCGCACGTGGCCCACCGTGAC
>DATHSN010000190.1:0-10721 GCA_035464115.1 Acidimicrobiales bacterium
GCCTCGAGCGGGGCCGGGACGCTGGCGTTCACCTGGCTCGGCGGGCGGGGCGGCTGCTGGACGTGCTGGTAGGCGATGGCCACGGGGCTGTCGCCCGAGAACGGCGGCCGGCTGGCCACCATCTCGTAGAGCACCACGCCCAGCGAGTAGAGGTCGCTGCGGGGGTCGACGGGCTGGCCCTGGGCCTGCTCGGGCGAGAAGTACGACGCGGTGCCCATGACCGAACCGGCCTGGGTGAGGTTGGTGTCGGCCCCGGCGCCGCCGAAGGCCCGGGCGATGCCGAAGTCGGCCACCTTCACCTGGCCGGTGGGCGCGATGAGGATGTTGCCGGGCTTGATGTCGCGGTGCACGGTGCCGTTGCGGTGGGCGAAGCTCAGCGCGGCGGCGACGTCGGTGGCCACGTCGGCGGCCCGGTCGGGGTGCAGCATCCCCTCGGCGCGCAGGATCTCGGCCAGGCTGCGCCCGTCGACGTACTCCATGACGATGAAGTAGGTGCCCTGCTCCTCGCCCCAGTCGTAGACGGCGACGATGTTGGGATGGTTCAGGTTGGCGGCGGCCTGGGCCTCGCGGCGGAACCGCTCGACGAACGCGGGGTCGCTGGCGAACTGCGGGAAGAGCACCTTGATGGCGACCGGTCGGTTGAGCAGCTGGTCGCGGGCGAGGAACACGTCGGCCATGCCGCCCCGCGCGATCTGGCGGTGCAGCTCGTAGCGGCCGCTGAAGACCGTCGGTCCCTGCTCGGACATGCGGGGTGGTGCCTCCTCCGGGGCGCTGGCGCGCACCAGTATGCGTCAGGGTGCCGTGGTCGTCGGGGCAGCGGGATCTGAGGGTGCCACCGTCGTGGGGGCGACGGGGGTGAGCGGGCGCAGCGCCGCCTCGAGCACGGCGCGGGCCACCGGGGCCGCCACCCGCCCACCGGACTGCTCGGTGACACCGTCCTGGGCCAGCACCACGACCGCCACCGCCACCTCGGCGGCGCCGCCGGGCGGACCGGCGAAGCCGATGATCCAGGCGTGGGCGAGGGGCGGATCGGTGGAGAACTGGGCGGTGCCGGTCTTGCCCCCCACCTCGAACCCGGGGATGGCGAGGCGCTGGGCGGTGCCTCGGGCCACGGTCTCGAGCATGGCGGTGCGCAAGATGGCTGCCGACCCGGGGTTCAGCGCATCGAGCCACACCTCGTTCCCGGGGGCGCGCAGCAGCTCGCCGTCGGCGTCGCGCACCTCGTTCACCACCCGGGGGGCGGGGACGTCGCCACCGTTGGCGACGGCGGCGGCGATGAGCGCCATGTGCAGCGGGGTGGCGGCCACGTCGTTGAGGCCGATGGCGGCCTGGGCCAGCGCGGGCGTGTTCTCGAAGATGGTGCCGGGCTCGTCGGACCCGGGCGGGTCGAGGGCGACGCCGAAGTCGGTGGGGAACACCGAGGCCGCCGGGCTGGGGAGGTCGAACGGAGGGGTGTCGTTGAAGCCGAACGCCTCGGAGCCCTCGATCATCACGCCCGGCCCGAGGTCCTCGGCCCCCATCTCGGCGAACGCCGGGTTGCACGACACGCGGATGATCTCGACGAGCGCGCCCCCGCACGCGCTGCCGCCCGCCTGGCGGATCGGCCGAGTGGTGAGCGGGGGCGTGTAGGCGTTGCGGACCGGATAGGTGGGGTCGGTGGCGGTGACGATTCCCGATTCGAGCCCGGCCGCGGCGGTGACGATCTTGAACGTCGACCCTGGGAAGTAGCGCTCCTGGTAGGTGCGCCCGAGCAGCGGGTCGCGCTCGTCGAGCAGGTAGAGCGCCCGGACCTCCGAGGCGGCCTCGAGGTCGGGGTCGCTCACCCGGTTCGGGTCGTAGCTGGGCCAGCTCCACAGGGCGAGGACCTCGCCGGTGCGCGGGTCGAGGGCGACGACCGAGCCGGGCCGCTCGCCGAGGGCGTCGCGCGCGGCGCGCTGCACGTCGGCGCGCACCGACAGCACCACGTCGCCGGTGCGCTCGCGCTCGACGAACAGGTCGGCGAGGCTGCCGAACTCCTGCTCGGCGGTCTGGCCGGCGAGCTCGTCGTTGAAGGTGCGCTCGACGCCCTCGGTGCCGAAGTGCAGCGAGAAGAATCCGGTGATCTGGGCGAACAGCTCGCCCTCGGGGTAGCGGCGCTCGCGCAGCAGCGGGGTGTCGACCTCGACCGAGCGGGCGACGACCAACCCGTCGGCGGTGGAGATGGTGCCGCGGGGCTGGCTGTAGTCGCGCAGGATGGTGCGGGTGTTGTCGGGGTTCTCGTTGAGCGCGGCGGCCTGGAACACCTGCACCCGGTTGAGCTGGGCGAACAGGGCCACGAAGCACAGCGAGAGGGCGACGGCGAGGCGACGGATCTGGCGGTTCACGCGGGCACCGCCTCGGCCTCGCGCTCCATGCGGCGCAGCTGGCGGGTGGTGACGTCGTCGGACACCCGCAGGAGCAGCGCCAGCAGGACGTAGTTCGCCACGAGCGACGACCCGCCGTAGGACACGAACGGCAAGGTGATGCCCGTGAGCGGCAGCAGCCGGATGACGCCGCCGATGATGATGAAGGCCTGCACGCCGAGCAGCGTGGTGAGACCGACCGCGAGCAGCTTCTCGAAGCCGCCCTCGGCCTGCATGGCGATGCGCAGCCCGGACCCGACCATGAGCAGGTAGGCGGCCAGGATGGCGGTGGCGCCGACCAGACCGAGCTCCTCGCCGATGGCCGCGAAGATGAAGTCGGTCTCGACCACGGGGATGCGGTCGGGGTTGCCGAGCCCGATGCCCGTGCCGGTGAGGCCCCCGAAGGCCAGCGCGTAGGCGGCCTGCACGATCTGGAAGCCCTCGTTGCGAATGACGTCGGCGTCCCAGGGGTCGATCCAGATGGCGACGCGGTCACGCACGTGCGAGAACGACTGGTAGGCGAAGAACGCCCCGGCGGCGAACAGGCCGGTGCCGATCACCAGGTACGACGCCCGCTCGGTGGCGACCCACAGCATCACGATGACGAGCGTGAAGAACAGCAGCGACGACCCGAGGTCGCGCTGGGCCACCATGATCATGAGCGAGACGCCCCAGGCGAACAGCAGCGGGCCCAGGTGGCGCGGGTCGGGCAGCATCACCGGACCCAGGCGGAACGTGCTCACCGACAGCAGCTCGCGGCGCTCCACCAGGTAGCCGGCGAAGAAGATGGCGAGGGCGACCTTGGCGAACTCACCGGGCTGGAAGGTGACCGGGCCGAGGCGGACCCAGATGCGGGCCCCCAGGTTCTCGAAGCCGACGCCCGGCACGAGGGGGGCGAGGAGCAGGCCCAGCCCGATGAACAGGAACGTGTAGCGGTAGCGCTGCAGGTCGCGGGGGCGGCGGATCACCACGAGGGTGGCGACGAACGCGCCGATGCCGACGGCGGTCCACACCGCCTGGAAGCCGGCCAGGCTCTCGTCGAGGCGCGCGATGAACACGTAGCCGATGCCGTTCAGCAACGCGGCCATCGGCAGCAACAAGCCGTCGGCGTTGTTGGCGAGGCGCCGCACGGCGAGGTGGGCGAACACGAACAGGCCGAGCACGACGGCGAGGAACGGCCCGATGTTGGCGGGGATCGAGGCGGTGCGACCCAGGCCGGCCAGCGCGTAGGCCGACACCGTGATCACCGTGGCGAGCACGATGAGCCCGAGCTCGACGCGGCGCCGCAGGGTGCGCAGGGTCACGGCCCGGCCGCTCCCGCCGTGGTCGGCGGCGCGGTGGTGGATGTCGTCGGGGGCACCGTCGTCGACGTGGTGGTGGTCGTGGTCGTCGTGGTCGTGGTCGTGGTGGTCGCCTGCTCCTCGAGGTTCGACACGAAGCGGCGCGCGTCGTCGATGGTGGCGAACTCCGGCTCGTTCTCGACGCGGTCGAGCAGCGCGGGGGTGAGGTCGTCGACGTCGACGTCGGCCTCCTCGACGACCGTCGGGTCGAACCACAGGACCCCACCGGGGCGCCCCTGGAAGATGGCGATGTCGTCGCCGATGGTGGCCACGAAGTACGAGCTGCGGGCGAACCAGGCGACCCCGCCGGCGGCCACCGCGAACACCCCGGCGACGAGCAGCAGGAACACCGCGGTGCGCCAGGTGAAGCGGCGGGGCCGGCGTTCGCCGTCGGTGTCCTCGATCGGCGGCAGGAGGCTGCGCCCGTCGTCGTCGGCGATGGCGGCGTCGTCGTCACCGGCGTCGACATCGGTGTCGGGGTCGTGGTCGTCGGGCGCGGTGGTGAACCCGGCGAGGTCGCCGACGTCGGCGGGGCGGGGACGGACGACGCGGTCGCCCGTGGCCGGCCGTCGGGCGACCGTCTCGTCGTCGACGATGTCGACCACCACGCACGTGACGTTGTCGCGACCGCCGTGGTCGTTGGCGAGGCGCACCAGCTCGTGGGCGACCTCGTCGGGGTCGGCGAGGTTGCGCAGGGTGGCGGCGATGCGGGGCTCGGGCACCTCGTTGATCAGCCCGTCGGAGCACAACAGCCAGCGGTCGCCCACGACCGGATCGGCGGTCCACGAGTCGACCTGGACGTTCTCGGCGATGCCGAGGGCTCGGGTGATGATGTTGCGCTGCGGGTGGCGCTCGGCCTCCGCGGCGGTGATGCGCCCGTCGCGCACCATCTCCTCGACCAGGTTGTGGTCCTCGCTGCGCCGCTCGAGCTCGCCGTCGTGCAGCACGTAGATGCGCGAGTCGCCCACGTTGGCGAGCACCAGGGTGGGCTCGTCGCCGTGGTCGGCGAGCGCCAGCACGCACAAGGTGGTGCCCATGCCCCGCAGCTCGGGCTCGGCGGCGCGCTCCCACACCTCGCGGTTGGCGGCGTGGACCGCCTCGACCACCGTGTCGTGGTCGGGGTCGACGGCGGCGCCGCGCATCACCTGGACGGCGAGCTCCGACGCGACCTCACCGCCCTGGTGGCCACCCATGCCGTCGGCTACCGCGACGAGGCGGTCGGCGACCAGGGCGCAGTCCTGGTTCTGGGTGCGGATCCGCCCGACGTCGGAGGCCGCGCCCCACGCGAACCGGATCACGTCAGCTCCATGACGACGCTGCCCACCTGGAGGCGGTCGCCGGGTTTGATGGCCATGGGACCCGACACCTTGGAGCGGTTGAGGTAGGTGCCGTTGGTGGATCCGAGGTCTTCGACGTAGAGGCCCCCGTCGCGGCGGAACACGCGGGCGTGGAGCTGGGAGACGAACGTGTCGTCGAGGGTGATGTGACAGCCCGCGGCGCGGCCCACGGTGAGCTCGTCGGCGAGGGGGAACGTGCGGCCCCGCTCGGCCTCGGGGTCGAGCACCCGCAGCGCGGTGGGGCCCGACGGGCGCGTCCGTCGACCCTCCTTGCGGGGCGCCCGGGCCCGCGCCGGGGCGCGGGTGCGGGGGCCGTTCACCTCGGACCACACCGCTTGCAGCACGCGGAGGAAGAACAGGTAGAGCAGCACCAGCAAGCAGATCTTGAGGAGGTTCAGCAGCGGCTCTGACACCGGCGCCGAGCCTACCGGCCGACCTCGACGGCCCCGGGGCGCCCGGTCGTCACGGCTAGCCCGCTTCGAAGATCACCCGGGTGTTGCCGAACATGATCTCGTCGCCGTCGCGCAGCTGGTGCTCACCGACGCGCACCCCGTTGACCCGGGTGCCGTTGGTGGAGCCGAGGTCGACCACGACGTAGCCGTCGCCGGCCGGGCGGACCTCGGCGTGCTGCCGGCTCACGTTGGGGTCGCCGAGCACGATGGTGCTCGTCGGCAGCCGGCCGACGGTGACAACGTGCTCGCCGAGGGTGACCCGCTCGGAGGTGGGGAGCAGCAGCGAGCCGGCGCCGGCGCCGCCCTCGCCCTCCTGGAGCCGCCCGACGATCTCGAACGACCCCGTGCGCCGACGGTCGTCGACCTGGATGTCGACGGTGACGGGACCCATGAACGAGTAGCGCTCGTCGCGCGCGTGCTCACGGGCGGCGTCGGCCAGCTCGCGGGCGAGCGTGTCGTGGACGCCGGCGAGCTGCTCGTGGTCGTCGGCGGCGAGCCACACCGTGAACTGGTTCGGCACCACGGTGCGGCCCCGGACGTCGAGCGACCGCTGCGAGTCCATCACCCGGGTGAGGCGCCGACCGAGCTCGACGGGTCGCAGCCCGCTCTTGAACGCGCGGGCGAACACGCCCTCGACCATCCGCTCGAGACGCCGCTCGAATCCCTGCAGTCCCATCGCCGGGCACGTTACCGGGCCCCCGATGACCGGGCCCCCGATCCGGCGCGATACGCTCTCCCCTCGCTGCTCGCGGGAGTGGCGGAATTGGCAGACGCGCAGGATTCAGGTTCCTGTGTCCGAAAGGACGTGGGGGTTCAAGTCCCCCCTCCCGCACTCGCTGGCTGGACCGCACCCATGACCGACACGGCGCCGGGGGCGCGACCCCACACTCGGGCCGCTCCGGTCGGACTCGTCGCCGGGCTCGTGGTGGTGGCCGTCGTCGGGGCCCTGCTCGCCACCGGTGCGTGGGTGGTCCGCACCGTCGTGCTCGACCCCGACACCTACAACGCGGCGCTGGTCGAGAACGACGTCGGTGAGCGCCTCTACACCGAGGTGCTCGCCGACCCCGAGCTCGCCGAGATCTCCGATGCGTTGCTCGGCGAGCTGCGCGTGCCGCCGTTCCTCGCCACCCAGGCCCGGGCGCTCACCACCGCCGCCCTGCGGTGGACGGTCCCGCCGTCGACGCTGCGCGCCGGCTCCGACGCGGTCATCACGGGCATGCTGGCCTACGTCCGCGGCGACACCGACACCGTCGACGTCGGTGTCGACACCACCGGCATCGTCGAGCGGGTCGACGCCAACGCCGTGCGGCAGGTCCGCACGCTGCTGGCCGAGGTGCCCACCGTGGCGGCATCGTCGATCGAGGAGTACCGCGCCGCGGTGCGGGTCGCCGCCGACGACGTGGTCGCCGGGCGGCTCCCCACCACCATCCCCGAGATCGGCCCCGACACCGACCCCGACGAGGTCGTCGCCGCCATCGTGGCGGTGCGACCCGATCTCGACGAGCGCAGCCAGCAGCTGATCACCGCTGCAGTCGTGGCCGGCCAGAGCAGCGAGGCGCTCATCGCCACGGTGAGCACCCTCGTCGGCGACCACGCCCGCGCCGCAGCCGATCGGCTCGACACCGGGGAGTCCGAGCTCGACGTCGTCGACGCCCTCGCCGAGCGCGGTGAGCGCCGCCGCGCCACGGTCGTCGCGGTCCTCGACCCCGTGCGCGACGCGGCCCGCTGGTTCGGGCCGCCGACGTTCGTGCTCGGGCTGGTGCTGTTCGGTGGGGCGCTGGCGGGTGTGGCGTGGACCTCTCGCGACGACCCCCGCCGGGCCCTCACCCTCGCCGGGCTCACCGCCCTGGGCGCGGGGGCCGCGGTGCTGGTCGGCTCGTGGATCGTCGACGCAGTCGTCACGTCGCCGCTGGCCCCGGCGACGTCCACCGGACCCGACTCGTGGAACCTCCCCACCGGGATGCGCTCGGTGCTCGGCGACGTCGAGAGCACCATCGCCGCCGACATCTTGGGCTCCGCCCGCGCCAGCATCGCCCTGCTCCTGGTGCTCGGCGGGGGCCTGGTGCTCACCGCCGCGGTGCGCGGTGGCTGGCGCCTGCGGGTGCCGAGGGCAGCCGTGGTGGGCGTCGGCATCGTCGCCCTCGGCCTGGGCGTGTGGTCGGGGGTCACCAGCGCCGGGGCAGGTGCGGCCCGCGCGTGCAACGGTCACCCCGAGCTGTGCGACCGGGCCTACGACGAGGTGGCCTACGCCGGGACCCACAACGCCATGTCGAGCCCCGACGTGGTCGCGGTGTGGCCCGAGCACGACGGCGACCTGCGCGACCAGCTCGACGCCGGGGTCCACGCCCTGCTGATCGACACCCACGAGTGGACCGAGCTGGTGTCCGAGGAGCAGCTCGCCGCGCTCGACCCGCTCCTCACCCCCGAGCTCACCGCCCGACTGTGGGCCGACGTCGAGGGGCTGCGCGAGGCCCGCAGCGGCACCTACCTGTGCCACATCCACTGCGCGTTCGGATCGATCGAGCTCGTCGAGGCGCTGACCCAGGTCAGCGAGTTCCTCGACGCCAACCCCGACGAGGTCGTCACCCTCATCGTGCAGGACGACATCACCCCCGCCGCCACCGAGGCCGCCGTGCTCGAAGCCGGCCTCGGCCCGTACCTCTACACCCCCGATGGCGACGGGTGGCCCACGCTCGGCGCCATGATCGACGCCGGCGAGCGCCTGGTGGTGTTCGCCGAGGCGTCGGGACCGCCGCCGGACTGGTACCTGCCCGCGTTCGAGGCGATGCAGGAGACGCCGTTCTTGTTCCTCACCCCCGAGGAGCTGTCGTGCGAGCCCAGCCGGGGCGACCCCGACGCCACGTTGTTCCTCATGAACCACTGGGTGCAGCGCATCGCCCCCGACCGGGTCGACTCGGCGCTGATCAACGAGCGCCAGTTCATCGTCGACCGGGCCCGCCAGTGCGAGCGCGAGCGGGGCCTCGCCCCCAACTTCATCGCGGTGAACTTCTACAACATCGGCGACACCACGGGCGCGGTCGACGAGCTCAACGGCGTGGCCGACGGGTAGGGCTCTCGACGGCGGGGCGTCGGGATGCGCCGCCAGGGGTACGGTCCGCACGTGCACCGCCTGCTCGCCGGCCTCGTCGTCGCCCTCCTCCTGCTCGCCGCCTGCAGCGACGACGACAGCAGCGACGCAGCCGACGAGGCCGCCGCGACCACGGCGGGCCCGGCCACCACCGTGGACGACCCGGCGACGACGTCGGCCCCGACCACGGCGCCCCCGACGACGGCGGGCCCGACCACCACCGCGGCACCCGCAACGACCACCCCTCCCGACTCCTGCCCCGACGTGGCCCCGGTCCCCGCCGGCGCCGAGGGGGTCCAGGCGGCCACCGTCGCCTACGACGGCGACGGTGACGGGGTCGACGACACGCTGTCGGTGTTCCGCCACGACGGCGCGTGGTGGGTGCAGGTCGAGTGGGCGTCGGGTGGGAGCGCGGCGGTCACCGTCGACGACGCCGACATCGGCCTCGGCATGCGACCGCTCGGTGGCCACGACCTCGACGGCGACGGCCTCGACGAGGCGTTCCTGGCGCTCGGTGGCCCGGCGTCGGGTGTCATCGTGGCCGTCATCCGCACCGCGGGGTGCGGCGTGACCCCGGTGGTCGACGACGCCTCCGGCCTGCCGTTCACCTTCCCGGTGACAGCCAGCATCGGGTCGTTCTCCGGCGCGTCGTGCGAGGGCGCCGGCGACCTCGAGCTGGTCTTCGGCTCGCTCGTCGACGCCGCCCTCGGCGAGTACGAGGCCGGGACGGTGCCCTACGACCTCACGCCGGAGGGCCGCATGGTGGCCGGCCCTGGCGACGGCGGCAGCGCCAGCACCGACGACGTCGGCGCGCTCGCCACGCTCGACTGCGGGGACCTGGCCAGCACGCTCTGATCAGCGCCCGATGGTGCGGACGAACCCGAACTCGACCACGCCCGGGACGTGGTACTCGACGGCCCGATAGAGGAGCCGTCCGCTCCGGGCGACGCCGAGCAGGTCGAGGACCATCACCGGGGCGGCACCCCCGAGCCAGCCGGCGAGCTCGCCGCCCGCCACCTCGGCCGTCGGACGCGCCACCTCCCACTCGACGGCCTCGCCCCAGACCGCGACGACGTTGTGGAACAGCGAGCGGTCCTGATCGACGCCATCCGGGAGCTCCGGGCCGGGAAGGGGCAGCTCGTCGATCGCGACCATGGCCGGCGCGTCGTCGGCGGTCCAGCGCTTCACGGTGCGCAGCGCGGCGCAGCCAGGTGAGAGCCCCAAGCGGGCCGCTGACTCGTCGCCCAACGGCTCGATGGCCCACGACAGGGTCTCGAGACCAGGATCGCGTCCGCTGGCGGCGATGACGTCGGCGAACTCGACCTGTTGGTCGAAGCGCGCGCCGAGCGCGTGCGCGGTGGCGTTCACCAGGGTGCCCGCCCGCTTCCGCCGGCTCACCAAGCCCTCCACCTCGAGATGGGTCAGCGCCTCGCGGAGCGCAGGCCGGCTCGCGCCGAGCTGCGCGGCCAGGACCGGCTCGGCGGGCAGTGCTTCGTTGACGAGCGCTGCCTCGGCCACGACGGCGCGCAGGCGCTCGAGCAGGTGCCCCTCGTGCTGGTCCAGTGTCCCCCGCCCGGTCACCCTCGCATCATGCCATCGGGCCGCGTCGCTCCCCGGCGTGGGCGAGCACAGCGCCGTAGGCCCCGGAGCAGAACACGAGCGGCACGGTGTCGGTGACGAGCTCGGCGTGGACGATGCGGCCGAGGACGAGATCGTGATCGCCGACCGGGCGCACCGACTCGGTGCGGCACTCCATCCAGGCCAGCACCCCGTCGAGTCGCGGTGCGCCCGTGATGCCGGGTGTCCACCCCACGCCCTCGAAGCGATCTCCGGGCGCGGCGAACCTGGCCGACAGGTCGACGTCGTCGGTGCTCAGCAGGTTCACACAGAACGAGCCGGCACCTTGGAGGGCCTGCCACGCCCCGCTCGACCGGCCGGGGAGGAACCCGACCGTCCCGTCGGCGGGATCGGCCACGAAGACCGACCCGATCGTCATGCCCACCGGGTCGGCACCCGCAGGCTGACCGGTCACCACCGCGACAGCGGTGGGGAGCCGGCCGAGCACCGCCCGGAAGCGCCGAGGATCGATGCCGTCGCTCACCCGTAGCCCCCGGCACCGCCCT
>DATHSN010000191.1:0-8341 GCA_035464115.1 Acidimicrobiales bacterium
GTCCTCCCACACGATCTCGTAGCGCAGGGCGGCGGTGGAGTCGTCGCGCAGGCCGGTGACCGTTGCGGTGACGAGGGTCCGACCGTCGTCGAGGGGTTCGGAGTCCACGTCGACGCGCAGGTCGTCGCCGCCGAGATCCTCGAACAGCTGGAGGTCGCCGAGCTGCAGGAAGCTCACCGTCAACAGCTCGAGGTCGTCGACGTCGAACACCGCCTCGTTGGCGTCGAGGAAGTCGTTGTACTCGTCGATGGGCAGCGGCGCGCCCTCCTCGGGCAGGGGACGGTCCCCCTCGGCCCAGCTCTCGGCCCACTGCAGGTCGACCTGGGTGGTCGTGGTGTTGACCGCTGCGCCCTCCGGGTCGACCGTGGTCGTGGTGTCGCCCTGGGTGACCTCGTCGTCGTCACCGCAGGCGGCGAGCCCCAGCACCGCGATCACGGCGAGCACGGCGAGCAGACGGAACGGCACTGCGGACACGGGGCCCTCTTCGGTTCGGAGCACCCCGATGGCCTCCCCGGCTCGCGGCTGGCGAAACGTCGGTGGCCGCCCGGCGGCGGGATCAGATCACGATGTTGACGAGCTTCGGGGGCCGGGCGATGACCTTGCGGGGCTCGGCGCCGGCGAGCTGGTCGACGATCTTCGGCGAGGCCAGCGCGAGGCTGGTGGCCTCGGCCTCGGCGATGCCGGCGGGGACCTCGAGGCGGTCGCGGACCTTGCCGTTGACCTGGACGACCATGGTGACCGTGTCGACCACGAGCAGGGCGGGGTCGGCCACCGGCCAGGCGTGGTCGTGGACGTGGTCGCCCCGGCGCCGCTCCCACAGCTCGGCGGTGAGGTGCGGGGTCATCGGCGCCATGAGCAGCAGCAGGGTGTCGACCGCCTCGTCGAGCGTGTCGGCGCGGGGCCCCTCGGGCGACTGGGCGTAGCGGTAGAGCTCGTTGACGAACTCCATGCAGCCCGCCACCGCGGTGTTGTAGGACCAGCGCTCGAACTCGTCGGTGATGCGGGCGATGAGGCGGTGGGTGGCCCGCTCGACCGCCCGGTCGGCGTCGGTGGGCTCGCGCTCGACCCCCGCCGCGATCTCGCCGGTGGCCAGACGCCAGACCCGGGCGAGGAAGCGGGCGCTGCCGTCGATGGTGACGGCCTCCCAGTCGACGTCGTCGGTGGGCGGGCTGACGAACAGGTGGGCGAGGCGCAGGGCGTCGGCCCCCTCGACGTCGAGGATGTCGTCGGGGGCCACCAGGTTGCCCTTGCTCTTCGACATGCGGGTGCCACCCAGGCGGACCATGCCCTGGGTGAACAGGCGTTGGAACGGCTCGCGGAGCTCCTTCGGGGCCAGGCCGAGGTCGGCGAGCGCCTTGGTGAAGAAGCGGGCGTACATCAGGTGGAGGATGGCGTGCTCGACGCCACCGATGTACTGGTCGACCGGCAGCCAGCGGGCCACCGCCTCGACCGAGAACGGCGCCTCGTGGTTGAACGGGTCGGCGAAGCGCAGGAAGTACCACGACGAGTCGACGAAGGTGTCCATGGTGTCGGTCTCGCGGGTGGCGGGACCGTCGCACGACGGGCACGTGGTGGTGAGGAACCCCTCGTGGAAGCGCAGCGGCGACTCGCCGGTGGGCCGGAACTCGACGTCGTCGGGCGCCACGACGGGCAGCTGGTCGTCGGGCACGGGGACGATGCCGCACGACTCGCAGTAGACGACGGGGATCGGGCAGCCCCAGAACCGCTGGCGCGAGAGCAGCCAGTCGCGCAGGCGGAAGTTGACCTTCCCCTCGCCGATGGCGCGCTCCTCGAGCCAGGCGATGGCCGCGGCGATGGCGGTCGGCTTGTCCATGCCGTTCAGCCACTCGCTGTTGATGCGGACGCCGTCGCCCGTGTAGGCCTCGCCGTCCCAGTCGTCGGGCGGCTGCACGGTGCGCACGATGGGCAGGCCGTAGGCGGTGGCGAAGTCCCAGTCGCGCTGGTCCTCGGCGGGCACGGCCATGATCGCCCCGGTGCCATAGGTCATGAGCACGTAGTCGGCCAGGTAGATCGGAACCGGCCGCCCGGTGAAGGGGTTCTCGGCGTAGGCGCCGGTGAACACGCCCCGCTTCTCGATCGGGCCCTCGGTGGAGAGGCGGTCGATCTCGGTCTCGGTGCGGACCCGGGCCACGAAGGCGTCGACCTCCGCCCGGCGCTCGGCGGTGGTGATCTCGGCGACCAGCGGGTGCTCCGGTGCCAGCACCGCGAAGGTCATGCCGAAGCTGGTGTCGGGCCGGGTGGTGTACACCCGGAAGTCGTGGTCGTCGACGGGCGCTCCGTCGGCGTCGACCACGCGCATGGTGAACTCGGCGCCCTCGGAGCGGCCGATCCAGTTGCGCTGCATGGTCTTGACCCGCTCGGGCCAGTCGAGCCCGTCGAGGTCGTCGAGCAGCTGCTGGGCGTAGTCGGTGATCTTGAAGAACCACTGCTCGAGGTCGCGCTTGTCGACCACGTCGCCGGAGCGCTCGCAGGTGCCGTCGGCCAGCACCTGCTCGTTGGCCAGCACGGTCTGGCACCCCGGGCACCAGTTCACCGGCGCGTTGGCCCGGTACACCAGGCCGGCCTCGTAGAACCGCAGGAAGATCCACTGCGACCACTTGATGTACTCGGGGTCGTGGGAACGGACGGTGCGCCGCCAGTCGTAGACGGCGCCGATGCGCTGCAGCGACGACGACAGCTCCTCGACCCGGGCGTCGGTGAAGGTGCGGGGGTGCTCGCCGGTGCGGATGGCGGCGTTCTCCGCCGGGAGGCCGAAGCTGTCGAACCCGATGGGGCTGAGCACGCCGTAGCCGTTCATCGTGCGGTACCGCACGATGAGGTCGCCGAAGGTGTAGTTCCGCACGTGGCCCATGTGGGCCCGCCCGCTCGGGTACGGGTACATCGAGAGCACGTAGAACGGCGGCCGAGGGTCGTCGTTGTCGATCTCGTAGGCGCCGGTGTCGCGCCAGCGGGTCTGCCAGCGGGCCTCGATCGCCCGGACGTCGTAGAGCTCGGCCATGGCCCCGCATCGTACCGACGGCACCCCTGGCGTCTGTCATGGGTTCGGACGGCTCCCGGGCCAGGGGCGCGTTCGTCGGTGCGCCGCGGCGCTGCTAGATTGACGTCCCCTCGGGGCTATAGCTCAGTTGGTAGAGCGCTTCCATGGCATGGAAGAGGTCAGGAGTTCGATTCTCCTTAGCTCCACTGCTCCGCTGCGAAGGCCCAGGTCGCTCGACCTGGGCCTTTCTCGTGTCCGTCAGCGGGTGGCCGGGGCCCAGTCGAGGCGGGGGACGTCGCTCCACAGCCGCTCGAGCTCGTAGAACCGCCGCGTCTCGTCGAGGAACACGTGCACGACGAACACGCCGTAGTCGAGCAGCACCCACTCGAGGCGGTCGAGCCCCTCGATGCGGCGCGGCGACGGGCCGCCGTCGGCCTTCACCCGCTCCTCGACCTCGTCGACGATGGTCTTCACCAGGCGGCTGTTGCCGGCACTGGTGATGACGAAGGCGTCGGTGATCGACAGGACGTCGCCCACGTCGAGCACGACGGTGTCGGTGCCGCCCTTGGCGTCGGCGGCGCGGGCCGCCGTCACGACGGGATCGGCGGGGGCAGGGACCGGTTCAGGGAGCAGCGGGGGCCTCGGTGGTTCGGTGGTCACGGCTGGTAGTCGGAGCCCAGCACGACGGTGACGTCGACGTCTTCGTCCTGGGCATCGGCCTCCCGCACGGTACCCAACCCGAGCGCCTCCGCCATGGCGACCGCGTCGTCGGGAGGGAGGCCCGGACCGTGGAACA
The DNA here is from genome assembly GCA_035464115.1 of Acidimicrobiales bacterium. GTDB lineage: Bacteria > Actinomycetota > Acidimicrobiia > Acidimicrobiales > SKKL01 > DATHSN01. Next base: position 3,795 of record DATHSN010000191.1, read on the forward strand.
CGAGCGTCTCGGTGTGGTCGAACCGGTCGGCGTTGCCGATGAGGACGATCTGGCCGCCCCCGGCGACCAGGAGGCGGGCCGCGGGCAGCACCCGCGCCGTGTCGCCGGTGCCGTCGAGGACCCGCACCCGGACCCGGTCGCCGGGGTCGGCGCCGGCGGGGAACGGCACCAGCTGCGGGATCAGCGCGGCGACCGCGTCCTCGTCGGCCCGCCACACCACGGTCGTGGCGGTCTCGGCCCCGTCGACCGCACCGGGATCGGCCGCACCGGGATCACCTGCGGCCGGATCGCCTGCATCGGGATCGGCGACCCCGGGCGCCGGCACCTCGACGACGCTGGCCGGCAGCGTCTCGACCCGGCGCGACCCCGACGCGACGGCCGGGACGAACCGCCCGAGCCCCGAGTCGACCTCGCCCGGGGGCGCGCCCGACGGTCCCGCCGCGGCCACCGCGTCGAGCCAGGCGCGCCACACCAGCTCCTGGCGCAGCAGGGGGTTGCCGGGGTCCTCGCCGGGCTCGGCCGCGGCGAGGTACGGCCCCACCTGGTCGGGGGCGAGGGTGAGCGGCCCGGGGGGGAAGACGGTGGTGCCGTCGGGAGAGGTCAGGGCGTCGGGGTTCTCGATGGTGAGCGACCCCACCGGATCCACCGCCCGTCGCCACCCTTCGGCATCGAGGATCGCCAGATCGTCGATCGACAGGTTCAAGAGCTGCTCGGTGGCCCCGAGGGCGCTGTCGATCTCGGCGAGGGCGGCGGCGTCGGCGATGGTGAGGGTGCCGATGCCGTCGAGGTCGACCTCGACGGCGGGCGGGATGAACAGCACCGATCCTCCGGGCCGGTCGCCGCCGGCCACCACCAAGAGGGTGAGCCCGGCGACGCCGTCGGGACCGACGTGGGCGACGAGGAGGGTCGGCGTGGGGGGGACCACCGCCTGGTAGCCGGGTTCGGACGGATCGAGGACGGGGTCGGCGATCTCGCCGTCGCGGCTGTCGAGCACGGCGCGGGCCCCGATCCGGGCGAGCAGCGGGATGGCGACGGTGAGCGAGAGCAGCGCCACCGCGTAGATGGCCAGGCGCACCCGCCGGCCGCGCCGATGGCGACGACGCTCGGCGGTGCGGCTGGCCCGATCGAGCTCGAGCACCATGGGCTCGGGACCGTCGTCGAGCCGGAGATCGTCGGGCCGGCGGATCGGCGAGGTCGGCGGCGCCGGATCGCGGTCGTCGACCGAGGACGTCATGCCTCCTCCTGGTAGAGGTCGCGCTCGGCGATGCACCGGATGACCCCGGGGGTGAGCAGGTAGTCGAGCGGGCGGCCGTCGGCGACCCGGGCCCGGACCTCGGTGCTCGACACGTCGAGCAGCGGCACCGACACCACCATCGAGCGGTAGCCCGCCGGCGGCCGGGCGCCGGTGGTGCCGGGCCGCTCGACGACCACGATGGTGGCCAGCTGGCGCACCGCGTCGGTGCGCTCCCAGGTGGGCAGCCCGGCCACCGCGTCGCTCCCGAGGATCAAGAACAGCTCGCGGTCGGGGTCCTCGTCGTGCAGCTGGCAGAGGGTGTCGCCGGTGTAGGACGGCCCGCCCCGCTCGATCTCGATGGCGCTCGCCTCGAGCCCCTCCACCCCGGCCACCGCTGCGTCGACCATGGCCAGGCGGTCGGCGGCGGGGCTGATGTCGCGGGCGCCGACCTTCTGCCACGGCTCGTTGGCCACCACGAGCAGGACCCGGTCGAGCTGGGCCTCGTGGCGGGCGTTGACCGCGGCCACGAGGTGGCCCACGTGCGGGGGGTCGAACGTGCCTCCGAACACGCCCCATCGCTCGCCCGCCCGTCGGGTCATCGTCGGAGCATAGGGGCCGCTCACCCGGCGCCGGCCACCGCCGCGCATCCGCCGGGACGGCCCACGACGAAGATGGGTCGGTTAGCGGGAACAGGCGGCGGGTATCGCGGGTTGTACCAGGATCCGCCGAGAGCCCCCGGCGTGCCCTCCCCCTCCCCACCCACCTCCCCCGGATCGGCCGTTTCCGTGCGCCCGCCCGATCTGCCACCATTTAGCACCAAGTGGGAATGACACGACCGTCGTTCCCGTTGGAGAAGGTGTCATGAGCGATTCTGTCGGCCAGTACCTCAACGAGATCGGGCTCGTCCCCCTCCTCACCGCCCAAGAGGAGCGCGAGCTCGCCCAGACCATCGAGCGGGGCCACGAGGCCCGAGCTCGCCTCGACGCCGGTGAGACCGGCCCCGAGCTGCGTCGTGCCGTGCGCGACGCCGCCGCGGCGAAGGACCGCTTCATCCGGGCCAACCTGCGCCTGGTGGTGAGCGTCGCCCGCCGTTACCCCCTCCCCCCGAGCATGGAGCTGCTCGACCTGGTCCAGGAGGGCAACCTGGGCCTCGAGCACGCGGTCGACAAGTTCGACTGGCGCAAGGGCTTCAAGTTCTCCACCTACGCCACCTTCTGGATCCGCCAGGCCATCGGCCGGGCCCTCGACCAGAAGGCCAGCCTCGTCCGGCTCCCGGGCGACCGGTCGGCCAGCCTGCGCGCCGCGCTGCGCCAGGTGTCCGGCGACGGCGACGAGCTCGACGACGAGCACGCCCGCCTGCACCGGCTCACCACGCCCACCAGCCTCGACCGCACCATCGGCGACGACGACTCCAACGAGCTCGTCGACCTGCTGCCGGACTCCCTCCCGGGGCCCGAGCAGGAGGTCATCGCCCGGTCCGAGGAGGAGGCCGTCACCGGCCTGCTCGACGTGCTCGATCCTCGGGCCCGCCGGGCGGTGGAGCAGCGCTTCGGGCTCCACGACGGCCGCAAGCGGTCCTACCGCGAGGTCGGCGAGGAGCTCGGCGTGACCGCCGAAGCCGCCCGCCGCCTCGTCAAGCGGGCGGTGAGCGCGGTGCGTGAGCGCGCCGGCGCCGCCATCGACGCCGCCTGACCCCGTCGCACCGATCGCACCCGGCCCCCCGGGTGTCCCCACGGGCCCACGGCACCGGTTCCCCCCACCGGTGACCGGGGCCCGTGGCGCGTCCGGTCGGCGTATCGTGTTGCGTTCGCAGGCACCCCTACGTGAGGCTGGAGCGGTGAGCGACCCCACATGGACCCCGTCGTCGTGGCGCGACCGCCCGGCGGCACAGCAGCCCGAGTGGCCCGACGAGGCCGACTTGGAGCGCGTCCTGAAGGTCATCGGCACCCTGCCGCCCCTGGTGTTCGCCGGTGAGGCCCGGGGCCTCACCCGTCAGCTCGCCCGGGTGGCCCAGGGCGAGGCCTTCCTGCTCCAGGCCGGCGACTGCGCCGAGTCGTTCGACGCGTTCTCCGCCGACGCCATCCGCGACAAGCTCAAGGTCATCCTGCAGATGGCGGTGGTGCTCACCTATTCGGCGGGCGTGCCCGCGATCAAGGTCGGGCGCATCGCGGGCCAGTTCGCCAAGCCCCGCTCCTCGGCCACCGAGACGGTGGGCGATCGGGTCCTGCCGTCGTTCCGGGGCCACATGGTCAACGGCCCCGACTTCACCGACGCGGCTCGCCGGCCCGACCCCGAGCGCCTCCTGGCCGCCTACCACCAGAGCGCCTCCACCTTGAACCTGCTGCGGGCGTTCACCACCGGCGGCTTCGCCGACCTGAGCCGCGTCCACCAGTGGAACCAGCAGTTCGTCGCCACCTCGCCCGCCGGCCAGCGCTACGAGCAGCTCGCCCACGAGATCGACCGGGCCATGCGGTTCATGGCCGCGTGCGGGGTCGACACCGAGGCCGAGCCCCAGCTGCACCAGGCCGACTTCTGGACCAGCCACGAGGCGCTGGTGCTCGGCTACGAGGAGGCCCTCACCCGTGAGGACTCCCTCACCGGCGACTGGTACGACTGCTCGGCCCACATGCTCTGGATCGGCGAGCGCACCCGCCAGCTCGACGGCGCCCACGTCGAGTTCCTCCGTGGCGTCGGCAACCCCATCGGGTGCAAGCTCGGCCCCACGGTCAGCCCCGACGAGGCCCTCGAGCTGTGCGAGGTCCTCAACCCCGAGCGGGTCCCGGGCCGGCTCACCCTCATCTCACGGATGGGCGCCGACCGCGTCGAGGAGCGCCTGCGACCCCTGCTGCGGGCCGTCACCGACGCCGGTCACCCGGTGGTGTGGGCCTGCGATCCCATGCACGGCAACACCTTCACCAGCGGGTCCGGGCACAAGACCCGCCACCTCGAGGACGTCCTCAGCGAGATCAGCGGTTTCTTCGCCGCCCACCGCGCCGAGCGCACCTGGCCGGGCGGCGTGCACATCGAGCTCACCGGCGACGAGGTCACCGAGTGCCTCGGCGGGTCCACCGAGGTGCTCGACGAGCACCTCGATCGTCGCTACGAGACCGTGTGCGACCCCCGGCTCAACGGCCGCCAGTCGCTCGATCTCGCCTTCCGCTTGTCCGAGCTGCTCCGCCAGAGCTGACCCGCCCGCCGCTGGCGGGCCAGCCGGGCCAGCCGGGCCAGCCGGGCCGGTGATGCCTCAGGCGCCGAGCGGACCGCGCAGGACCGAGCGCCCGGAGTGCGTCGGGTCGCCGTCGGCGGGCTCGAT
>DATHSN010000192.1:0-4276 GCA_035464115.1 Acidimicrobiales bacterium
CTACGCTCCGTTGTCGCTGCTCGCCCGGGTGGCGGAATGGCAGACGCGGAGGACTCAAAATCCTCTGTCCGAGAGGGCGTGCGGGTTCGAGTCCCGCCCCGGGCACCCCGGTACGACCGGCCGTGAGGGGTGGGCACCTACACTGTCGGCCATGTCACGGTCGTTGATCGAACGTCGGCTGGTCGACGTCGGCGACCGGCTCAAGCAGCTCCGGCTCGACCTGCGCATCGCCGAGGAGCAGCTCGCCCACGTCGCCGGCGAGGCCGACGACGCCCGGCTGCGCTCGCTCGTGTCGGAGACCCCGCTCGCCGAGCGCGAGCACCGTGAGGCCCAGCGCCACGCCGACGCCTTCGAGCGCGACCGCCTGCGGCTGCAGGGCGAGATCGAGCGCCTCGAGGCCGTGCAGGACGAGCTGCTCGACCGGCTCACCAGCGGCGCCACCGACCCGGCCGATCCCGTGCCGCCCGCCCCCGAGGAGACCCGTTGAGCACCCGAGTCGTCATCGCCGAGGACGAGGCCATCATCCGCCTCGACCTGAAGGAGACCCTCCAGGAGGAGGGCTACGAGATCGTCGGCGAGACCGGCCGGGGCGACGAGGCCGTCGAGATGGTCAAGCAGCTCGAGCCCGACGTCGCCATCCTCGACATCAAGATGCCGGGCCTCGACGGCTTGTCGGCCGCCCGTGAGATCACCGCCGAGCGCCGGGCCGCGGTGCTCATCCTCACTGCGTTCAGCCAGCGCGAGCTCATCGAGCAGGCCCGCGACGCGGGGGCGCTCGCCTACCTGGTCAAGCCGTTCCAGCGCTCCGAGCTGGTGCCGGCGGTCGAGGTCGCCCTCGGGCGCTTCCGCGAGCTCAAGGCGCTGCACGAGCAGGCGGCGAGCCTCGAGGACCAGCTCGAGACCCGCAAGGTGGTCGAGCGGGCCAAGGGCCACCTCATGGACCAGCACGGCATGGGCGAGAGCGACGCCTTCACCTTCATCCAGCGCACGGCCATGCGCGAGCGCCGCACCATGAAGGCGGTGGCCGCGTCGGTCATCGCCGGCGAGGTCGCCCCGCCGGCCGCCGCGTCGTAGCGGGCCCCATGGCCCGCCTGATGCTGCTCGACGGCAACTCGCTCACCTACCGGGCGTTCTTCGCGCTGCCCACCGATCTGGTCACCGCGTCGGGGCAGGTCACCAACGCGGTCTACGGGTTCACGTCGATGCTGGTGAACCTGGTGCGCGACCACCGCCCCGACGGCATCGTCGTGGCGTTCGACCGGCCCGAGCCGACGTTCCGCCACGAGCGCATCGACACCTACAAGGCCACCCGCGAGGCCGCGCCCGACATCCTGCGCCAGCAGATGGGCCTGGTCCGCCAGGTGCTCGACGTGCTGGCCCTGCCGTGGGTCGAGTGCCCGGGGTGGGAGGCCGACGACATCATCGCCACGCTCGCCACCCGGGCCCGCGACGCCGGCGACGACGTCCTCATCGTCACCGGCGACCGCGACACCTACCAGCTGGTGGAGGACCCGTCGGTCAAGGTCCTCTACAACAAGCGGGGCGTGTCCGACTACGCCCTCTACGACGAGGCCGGCATCGAGACCCGCACCGGGGTCCGCCCCGAGATGTACGTCGAGTACGCCGCCCTGCGGGGCGACCCGTCCGACAACCTGCCGGGCGTCCCCGGGGTGGGGGAGAAGACCGCCGCCAAGCTGCTGCTCAAGTACGGCGGGCTCGACGGGCTGTTCGCCCACGTCGACGAGCAGACCCCGAAGCTGCGCGAGAACCTGGCCGCCCACGAGGCCCAGGTGCGCCTCAACGCCGAGGTCATGGTGCTGCGCCGCGACGCGCCCGTCGACGTCGAGCCGGCGCCGCTCGCCGCCGACCGCGTCGACCACGAGGCCCTGCGCCAGCTCGTCGACTTCCTCGAGTTCCACAGCCTGTCCGACCGCCTGGCCGAGGCGATGGGCGGCCCGATGCCGGCCGCGCCCCGCACCGGGGCCGACGTCATCGAGGCCGAGGTGCGGGTGGTCGACACCGCCGCCGAGGCCGCCGCGCTGGTGCTCGGGCTGCGGGGCGGCACCGACCCCCTCGCCGTGGCCGGGGCCTGGGCGGGGGAGGAGGGCCGATCGCGCCTCGAGGGCCTTGCGCTGGTCACCGCACCCGAGCTGGCCGACGTGGCGTGGATCCCCGCCGAGGTGCTGGCCGAGCCCGCCGTCGTCGACGCCCTCGACGGGCTGTTCGGCACCGTGCCCGAGCCCCTGGTCGGCCAGGCCGAGGGCGGCGGCCGCGCCCTCGCCGCCCACCACGCCAAGCCCCTGCTGCGGGCCCTCGCCGAGCTCGGCGTCGACGTGCGCACGCTCGCGCTCGACACCATGCTCGCCGCCTACCTGCTCGACCCCGCCGAGTCGCGCTACCTGCTCGACGAGCTGCTCACCCGCTACGCCCGGCTCCGCCTCCCCGACGAGACCCCGGCCGAGGAGGGCCGCCTCGACCTCGACGGCGACGGCGGACCCGACGTCGCGCTGGTGGCGGCCCGGCGGGCTCTCGCCGTCGACCGCCTGGTCGACCCGGTCCTCGCCGCGCTCGACGCCCAGGGGCTGCGCGCCCTGCACGACGACATCGAGGTGCCGCTGGTGCGGGTGCTGGCCCGCATGGAGACCGTCGGCGTCGGCGTCGACATCGACGTGCTGCGCCGCCTGCACGACGACCTCGCCGCCGAGACCGAGCGCCTCGCCGCCGCGGTGCAGGCCGACGCCGGCCACCCGTTCAACGTGAACTCCACCAAGCAGCTGCGCGAGGTGCTGTTCGACGAGCTGGGCCTCACCCCCCAGAAGAAGACCAAGACCGGCTACTCCACCGACGCCGCGTCGCTCGAGCGCCTGGTCGACCAGCACCCCATCATCGAGCACCTCCTCGCCTACCGCGAGGTCGAGAAGCTGCGCTCCACCTACGGCGAGGGGCTGCTCGCCGAGGTCGCCCCCGACGGGCGCATCCACGCCACGTTCAACCAGACGGTGGCCCGCACCGGCCGGCTCAGCTCCGACGCCCCCAACCTGCACAACATCCCGGTGCGCTCCGAGCGGGGCCGCGAGTTCCGCCGGGCGTTCGTGCCCGCCCCCGGCTTCGAGCTGCTGGTGGCCGACTACAACCAGATCGAGCTGCGCTGCATCGCCCACCTGGCCGACGACCCCGGCCTCATCGCCGCGTTCGAGTCGCGCCAGGACATCCACAACGCCACCGCCGCCCGGGTGTTCGCCGTCGACCCCGCCGCGGTCACCATCGAGCAGCGGTCGAAGGCGAAGATGGTGTCCTACGGCCTGGCCTACGGCATGGAGGCCTACGGTCTCGGCCAGCGGCTCAACATCCCCACCGACGAGGCCGCCCAGATCCTCGACGCCTACTTCGTGGCGTTCCCGTCGGTGCGGGCCTACATGGAGCGCACCGTCGCCGAGGCCCGCGAGAAGGGCTACACCGAGACCCTGTTCGGGCGCCGCCGCCAGATCCCCGAGCTGGCGTCGTCGAACTTCCGGATCCGCCAGGCCGGCGAGCGCCAGGCCATGAACGCTGGCATCCAGGGTCTCGCCGCCGACATCTTCAAGGTGGCGCTCGTGCGCCTCGACGCCGCGCTCGAGGCGCGGGGCACCACCAGCCGGCTCATCCTGCAGGTGCACGACGAGGTGCTGCTCGAGGTCGACCCCGTCGAGCACGACGAGGTCGCCGCGCTGGTGGTCGACACCATGGCCGACGCGTTCGAGCTGCGGGTCCCGCTCGAGGTCAACCTCTCGTTCGGCGCCAGCTGGGCCGACGCCAAGGGGTAGGGCGCCACCCTCCAGTTCCGGAGCGTCCCTGCCGATGGGTCCCGGGGGCGCGATGCTGTCGCGGCGACGAGCGTCGCACCGGAGGCCACGACATGGGGAAGAACAAGAGCTACGAGCGCACCACCAGCGGGCCGGTGTTCTACGCCGCGCTCGCGGTGGTGCTCTACTTCCTCTTCTCGGTGGCCGTGGCGGTGGCCACCATCAACGACTGCGACGGGTTCCCCGACCGCAGCTGGACCATCTGGCCGCCGGGCTGGGAGTGCGAGGGGCGGGGCTTCTGAGCCCTGCCGGCACGCAAGTCGCCCGCCGCTGCGGTGTGTGTCGACCAGTGGGCTATCGTCAGCACACATGCGGCTCCACGTGGTGCTGGAAGATGACGTCGTGGCCGAGCTCGACCGACGGGCCGGCGCTCGGCGCCGCAGCGCGTTCATCGCCGAGCTGATCCGGCGAGGACTCGAGGACGAGCGCCGATG
>DATHSN010000193.1:0-12735 GCA_035464115.1 Acidimicrobiales bacterium
GCGCGCCAGGCGCGCAGATCGCGCGACGGTTCGGGGATCGGGGGCCCGCAGTCGCTCGCTCGGGCCCGTGGCGCCGGCCCGAGCCCTCAGCCGTCGCCGTCGGCCGGCATCGCCCAGACCGAGACGTGCGACGGGCTCTCGCCGGTGAACGGCGAGCGGTCCCACCCCGCCCAGCGGTGCTGCAGGGTCAGGCCGGCGAGCCGGGCCATCAGGTCGAGCTCGGACGGCCACACGTAGCGGAGGGGCGTGGTGACCTCACGGACGTCGCCGTCCCGAGCCACGAAATGGTGTGACACCGCCTGCTGGGCGACGAGGTCGACGTAGCGGTCGTAGCCGACGTACCCCGGGGCGTGGGCGAACACCCGGGCGTCGTCGCCCGGCGGCAGGCGGCGGAGCTGGGGCACGCCGACCTCCACGACGAAGCACCCACCGGGTTCGAGGTGGGCGGCGGCGTTGGCGAAGCACGCCACCTGCTGGTCCTGGGTGACCAGGTTCCCGATGGTGTTGAACACCAGGTAGACGAGCCGGACGCGGCCGCCGACCCGGGTCGTCGCCATGTCGCCCATGGTGACGGCGACCCGCTGCTCGGGGTCCTTGACCCGGAGGCGCTCGGCCATGGCCGGGGACAGCTCGATCCCCGCGACGGGCACCCCGCGAGCCGCGAGCGGCAACGCGATGCGTCCGGTGCCCACGGCGAGCTCCAGCGCGGCGCCGTCGCCGGCCAGCTCGGCGAGGACGTCGACGGTCCGCTCGATCACGTCGGGATCGAAGTGCGGCCCGGAGCCGTCGTCGTAGCGGGCCGCGACGTCGGGGCCGAAGTGATCGGGGAGCATGCCGAGACGGTTCCACCCCGGCCGGCCGGCGGCGAGCGAGTTCCGTGCGCCCCCGGCTCCGCGGCTGAGCCGCCCCCGTTCGGTACGGTTCCTGGGATGGCGATCTACGCGGTGGTGAACCAGAAGGGCGGCGTGGGCAAGACCACCGTCGCGCTCGGGTTGGCCGCCGCCGCCGCGCTCGCCGGCCGCCGGGTGCTCGTCGTCGACATCGACCCGCAGGCCAACGCCACCGCCGGGCTCGGGGTCTGGTCGCCCGCCGCCACCGTCGACCACGCTCTCGCCGCCGAGCGCCCGGGTGGCATCGCCGACGTGGTGGTGGCGTCGGGCTGGCCCGCGGTGGTGGGCACGGTCCCCGACGTGGCGCCCAGCTCGCCGGGCCTGGCCGCCCGCGAGCCCCAGCTCGCCACCGACCCCATCGGCGCCCAGGACCGGCTCCGGGTGGCCCTGAAGGGCGACGACCACGACCTGGTCCTCATCGACTGCCCTCCGTCGCTCGGGCTGCTCACCATCAACGGGCTGTTCGCCGCCGATCGTGCGCTGGTTGTCACTGCGCCGGCGGCGTGGGCGTCCGATGCCGTCGACCAGGTGCTCACCACCATCGAGCGGGTCGGTGCCCGCCGACCCGGTGGGCTCCCGGTGGCCGGCATCGCCGTCAACAACCTGGGTCGCACCCGCGACGCCAGCTACTGGTACCGCCAGCTCTGCGACACCCACGGCGAGCTCGTCCTGCCGCCGATCCGCCAGCGCGCCGCCATCACCGAGGCGGGGGCCCAGTCGCTGCCGGTGCACGCCCTCGGCAACCGCACCGGCGCGGCCGAGGCCGGCGACGAGTTCACGTCGGTGCTGCGGGCCCTCATCGGAGCCGAGACATGACCTACGACCCCAAGCGCACCCGTCGGGCCACGCCGCCCACCGATCCCGAGGCCGCCGCCGACGCCGCCCCCGTCGACGCCCTGCTCGGCCCGGTCGACGACACCGAGCCCGAGGGCGAGCCCGCCAGCGCCGTGCCCGAGGGCGAGCCGACGAGCATCGAGCCTGGGGGCGAGCCGACGAGCATCGAGCCTGGGGGCGAGCGAACGGGCATCGAGCCTGGGGGCGAGCCGACGAGCGCCGTGCCCGAGCCGGGGCCGACGCACCGTCCGGCGCCGGGCATCGCCACCCCGCACGCGGTCGAGGCGTTCGTGGCCCGCAGCGTGTGGCGCCCGGTGCTCGCCGCTCTCGTGGCGTTGGTGGTGCTGACCTGGCTGGTGCGCCGCCGCCGGGGCTGACGTCTCGTTGATCACCTCGGACGGCCGGGCGCCGTGTCCGAGGCCCGCGCTCGGACGGCTCCCGTGGCCGTCGGGGTGTGATCCCGGGCTGGCTGCGGCGCACCGGCGTGGTCGTCGCGAACCACCGTCGTGGTGATGCAGCTGGTGCCGTACGGCTGGAGCCACACGAACCCACCGGTCACCGACGACGCACCCTGGCCGTCGGCCGCGGCGGAACGGCTCGCTCGTGGATCCTGCTACGACTGCCACAGCAACGAGACGGCGTGGCCCGCGTACTCCTGCGTCGCGCCCATGTCGTGGCTGGTGCGCCGCGACGTCGACGCCGGCCGCGACGCCACCGCGGATCGATCGTCAGCTCAGGCTGCGCTCCATGAACCGCCAGTTGTGATGCAGCTCATCGGGCACTTCCGCACCGTCGTAGATGGGCCGGTCGCGAAACCCCTCGGCCTCGTAGAGCCGGTGTGCCGACGTCATGAACGGGCCGGAATCGAGTCGCATGCTCGTGTACCCGAACGACTCCGCATCCGAGATCAGGCGCCGCACGATGACGGATCCCAGCCCGCCACCACGTTGGTCGGGCCGCACGAACACCCGCTTCATCTCCGATGCTCCGTCGCTCGTGCGGCGCACGCCGCCCATGCCGACGACCTGTCCGCCCCGGTGAACGGTGTAGAACACGCCCTCGGGTGGTTCCGCTGCGCACAGAGCGTCGAGCGTGGCGGCCACGTACTCGGGGATCGTCCGTCCCAACAGCGGTTCCAGGCCGATCCCGAAACCGTGCCGGATGTGTGCGTCCGCCCATTCGAGGTACTCGACGTTGAGCTCGGTCAAGACCGCGCGATCGCGGCGCGCATCAGCGGGTTCGAACGTGATCGCCATGTCACACCGCTCCGTCGACGAGCCAGGCGGGGGTGCACGCCCGTTGCTCGAACCGGGCGACGAGCATCACGTCTGTGTTCGTGAACACACTGACTCCCCAGGGATCGGTCAGGCGAGCGGTCGTCCGAACGGCATCTCGTCGCACCACGTGCCGAGGAACGCCTCGGCCCGGTAGCAGGCGGCGAGCAGGGGGCCGTCGTCGTGGCCCAGCACCTCGGCCACCAGGTCGCTCACCGTGGTGGTGACCGCGGCGCGGGCGGACTCGACGGTGGCGTCGTCGGCGGGCCACCAGGCCAGCAGGGGCCCGAGGGTGGTGAGGAAGTCGGGCAGGGCGACGATCTCGCGGCGGCGCAGGACGGCCAGGCCCTTGGCCGAGATCGGCTGGCAGCCCACGGGGACGACCACCCGGGCGCCGAGCGCCTCGGCGGCGTCGCCGTCGATCATCCCCTGCTTCGAGCCGCAGAACAGCACGTCGGCGTCGACGCCCAACAGCGCGGCGGCCGGTTCCGGTGCGTCGGTGAGCTCGGCGACCGCGGCGCCGCCCCGGGCCGCCACCGCGGGATCGAGGCCGTCGGCGTCGACGGCGGTGCCCTTCGGACCCGACAGGGCGACGATGGTGGCGCCCCGCTCGGCCACCGCGCGCACCAGCGGTCCGGTGGCTGGTCCGAACCCCTCGATGGCGACGGTGCGACCGTCGAGGCCACCGCAGGCGGCCGCCGCGGCCACCGCGGCGCCGAGCCCGGCGAGGTCGGTGTCGAGGGTGACCCCGCCGACGTCGGTGTGACGGAGCGACCCCCGGGTGTCGAGGCTGGTGAGCGGCTCGAGCGCGGCGGCGTCGACACCCGGTCCGGGGTCGAGCGCGATGCCGTCGAGGGGGAGGCCCGCGGCGGCGAGCGCGGCGGCCTCCTCGGCGAACCCGGCGAGCGCCTCGGCCCGCGCTGCGGGCTCGGCGTTGACCCCTGCCGACGCTCCCGATCCCTGCTGCTCGAGCGACGCGAACGCGTAGGTGGTGGTGCGCGCCAGCGCCTTGGCACCGCCCTGGAGGATCTTCGGCGCCACCCGCACGATGCCCGTGGCGCGCTCGGCACCGTCGAGATCGACCACCACGAACGCGGCGCCACCCTGGAGCTTGTGGATCTTCACGGCGCCGATCGTGGCACACGATCGCGTCCCACCCCGGATTAGACTTACCGCTAATTCACCGGAAGAGTGACGGTGATCACGCCCGCGGTGCGTGGCGCACTCGAGCGAGGACGTGAGCGCATGGGCGCGACAGACGACCACATCAGCCTGCAGGAGGCCGCCGACGAGCTCGGCGTGCACTACATGACGGCGTACCGCTACGTCCGCACCGGCCGCCTCGAGGCCGAGAAGGCCGGGGCGGTGTGGCAGGTGCGGCGGGTGGTGCTCGAGGAGTTCGCCCGCCGCCAGGGCGCCGAGGCCGTCGCCGGGCCCCGTAGCCGCCCCGAGCGGCGGGCCGAGCTGGCCCACCGGCTCGAGGACCGCCTCACCGCCGGCGACGAGGCCGGGGCCTGGGCCGTCATCGAGGCCGCCATGGCCGCCGGTGCCGATCCCGAGGAGATCTACCTCGACGTGCTCGTGCCGGCGTTGCGCACGCTCGGCGAGCGCTGGGCCGACGACGAGCTGTCGATCGCCCGGGAGCACCAGGCGTCGGCCGTCGCCCTGCGGGTCATCGGCCGGCTCGGGCCGCGCTTCGCCCGCCGGGGCCGCAAGCGGGGCACCGTGGTGCTCGGCGCCCCACCCCACGACCTCTACACCCTGCCCGCGGCGATCCTCGCCGATCTGCTGCGCGGGAGGGGGTTCCAGGTGGTGGAGCTGGGGGCGAACACGCCGGCCGAGTCGTTCGTCGAGGCCGCGGCGGGCGCCGAGCGGCTGGTGGCGGTGGGCGTGAGCTCCACGCTGCACGGCAACGAGGCGGCGGTGCGCGAGGTCATCGAGGCGCTGCGGGCGGCCGATGCCGACGTGCCCATCGTGCTCGGTGGTGGCGCCTGGCCCGACGCGGCGTCGGCCCACGCCATCGGGGCGAACGCGTGGGCGCACAGCGGGCGCGACGCGGTCGAGGTGTTCGACGGCCTCACCCGCCGTCCGGTGCGCCGCGGGGCGCCCTGACCGGCGCGCCCTGACCGGCGCACGACGGTCGGCGCGACGGCTCCCGGCGGGCGGGGATCGACCCGGCGGAAGGATCAGCCGAAGGAGCTGGTGGGCAGGTCGGTCTCGTCGTCGACGATCGCCCGCACGATGCGCTCGGCGGCCACCGCGGGGTCGAGGCCGGTGGGCAGGCGGGGCGCCGTGCCGGCGAGGGGCCGCTCGGCCAGGCCGGTCTCGAGGTGCGGTGGGCGGGCGCTGAGGAACCGCACCTTCTGGCGGCGCAGCTCGAGGGCGAGGGCGTCGTCGATGGCGCGCAGCGCCGCCTTCGACGCCGAGTAGGCGGCCATGTGGGCGGTGGGCCGCTCGGCGACGACGCCGGTGAGGTGCACGACGACGCCACCCGAGAGGTGGGGGAGGGCGGCGCGCACGAGGCGGACGGGCCCGAACACGTTGGTGACGAACAGCTCCTCGAGCGTGTCGTCGTCGAGCTCGGCGAGGGGGCCGAACGCCACCACACCGGAGGCGTCGACGATGCCGTCGAGGCGGCCGTGGGCGTCGATCGCCGCGGCGACCGCGGCCTGGCCGATGCCGGGCAACGACAGGTCGCCGGCCACGTGGGGACGGTCGCCGGCGACCTCGGCGAGGCGCTCGGGGGTGCGCGAGGTGAGGGTGAGCCGGGCGCCACGCTCCTCGAGCGCGGCCGTGAGGGCGCGGCCGAGGCCGCCGGCGGCGCCCGCCACGAGGAACGAGGCGCCGCCGAGGTCGGTCACGACGGCGAGGCCGCCAGGCGGGTGAGGGCGTCGTCGACCCACGTGCGCTCGACGAGGGTGCGCCCGGGCAGGTCGACCAGGAGCTGGTCGACGGCCGCGACGGTGCTCAGGGTGGCGCCGTCGTCGGCGGCGAGCAGCCGCAGGTCGAGCAGGTGGTCGACCACGCGGGAGCGGTCGACGAGCTCGCCGTCGAGCGACGCCCGGATGCGGTCGATCGCCGCGACGACGGCGGGATCGGAGCTGGTGCGCTCGGTGGTCTCCACGGTCACCTCCAGGTGAAAGTCTTAGCACTAAATATAGTGGTGCTCATGTCCTCTTCCACTGTGCCGGGATCCGCCACCGAAACCGACGGTGGCGCCCGCCACCTCGCGGCGGCGACCCCCGTCGCGGCCGGGGGAGCTCTCGCCCCCCGGACGGCGGCCCCGATCGAGCCCATCGATCCGATCGGCCCCGGGCTCGGTGGACGGGCGCTGATGCGCCAGCGCTGGGCCGACCTGGCCTGGCTCCACTGGCCCGTCGACCCCGCCGACGTCGCACCCCTGTTGCCGGCGCAGGTCCGCCCCGACGTGCGCGACGGGGTCACGTGGGTCGGCCTGGTGCCGTTCCACATGCAGGGCGTGGGCCTGGTGCGGGGCCCGGCGGTGCCGTGGCTCGGCACGTTCCCGGAGACCAACGTGCGCCTCTACTCGGTGGGTCCCGACGGTCGTCGGGGGGTCGTGTTCCGGTCGCTCGACGCGTCGCGCGCGCTGCCGGTGGGTGTGGCCCGACTCGGGTTCGCGCTGCCCTACGTGTGGTCGCGCATGTCCGTGCACGGCGGGAGCGCCGATCTGGCCGCCCCGGCGGAGGAGGGCGCGATCGTGGAGTACCGCACCGAGCGCCGGGGCCGGGGCGCCCCCCGGTCGCTCGTGCGGATCCGGGTGGGCGCCCGGGTCGGCGGCGACGACCTCGACCGCTTCCTCACCTCGCGCTGGGGTCTGCACACCCGCTGGTTCGGCACGACGGCGTTCGCCCCGGTGGCCCACGGGCCCTGGCCGATCCACGCCGCCGAGCTCCTCGAGCTCGACGACGAGCTCGTCGTCGCGGCGGGGCTCCCCACCCCGGTGGGCCCGCCCCACGTGCGCTTCTCGCCGGGCGTCGACGTCGTCGTCGGCCGACCCCGCCGGGTCGGCCCGCAGGTGCCTCCGCCCGGCAATTCGTGCTAAATCGCATCCGCGGGTGGCGCGTGCGGCGAAGACCTGGGTGAACCATCCCCCCATCCACCTGGAGCACCCTTCATGCGCACCACCCCCATCACCCGACTGCTGGCCCTGCTGTTCGCGGGCGTGCTCGTCCTCGCCGCCTGCGGTGACGACGACGACACGGCCGACGCCCCCGCCGACGACACCACCGAGGCCGCCGGCGACGAGGGTCCGGGCACGATCGTCGACGTCGCCGTCGCCGCCGGTGACTTCACCACCCTGGTGAGCGCGGTCGAGGCCGCCGACCTCGTCGAGACCCTCTCGGGCGACGGGCCCTTCACCGTCTTCGCCCCGACCGACGCCGCGTTCGAGGCGCTGCCCGAGGGTGCCCTCGACGGGCTGCTCGCCGACACCGAGGCCCTCGCCGCGGTGCTGACCTACCACGTGGTGGGCGACGAGCTGCTGGCTGCCGACGTCGTGGAGGCCACCGAGCTGGCCACGGTGAACGGCGCGGCCCTGCCCGTCGTGGTCGACGGCGACACGGTCACCGTCGGCGGCGCCACCATCGTCACCACCGACATCGAGGCGAGCAACGGGGTCATCCACGTGATCGACGCCGTCATGCTCCCGCCCGAGGGCTGATCGCTCGTCCTGCGGGCCCGGCCACCACCCGGTGGTCGGGCCCGTTGGGGTTTTCGCCCCGGTCCCGCCCCGCTACCATCATTTAGTGATAAATAGATGCGGCACGCTCGGGATGGCCCGAACCACCACCGAGCCCACCGCCGGAGGTGTTCCCCATGCCCCGCCCGCCCCGCAAGCCCATCCTCACCGACCGCTGCTGGGTGACCTTCGCCGCCTGCAAGGGTCACACCGAGCTGTTCTTCGCCCCGGTCGGGGAGCGGCCCGAGCGCCGGGTGCGGCGTGAGGCCGAGGCCCGCCAGCTCTGCGCCGAGTGCCCCGTGCTGCTCGCGTGTCGCAGCGACGCCCGCCTGAACCGCGAGAGCGGCTTCTGGGGGGGTGAGAGCGAGGAGGAGCGGGCCGCCGCCGGCTATCCGCCCCACTCGACCACCCGCCGCGCGGTGCGCCTCGCCGCCTCCGGCGGCTAGACCGAGCACCGTGACCCGCCGCTCGCGCCGCCCTGCCCTCGTGCTCACCGTCGTGGCGATCGCCGCGGCGGGCGGTGCCGCCACCGTGGTGCGCCGTCGCGCCGACCGCTCGGGCGGCCGCCACGCGGTGGGCCGCCGCACCCGCGCCGCCCGCACCGCCACGGTGGCGGTCGCCGGGGGGCGCGCCGGGGCCGACCTGGCGTGGCACCGGGCCCGGCGCACCTTCGCCACCGCCGAGCGGCGCGAGGCGCTCGACCGGGCCTACGAGCTGCGCACCGCCGAGCAGGTGGCCGCCACCCTCGGCAACCTCAAGGGCGCGCTCATGAAGCTGGGCCAGATGGCCAGCTACCTCGACCAGGGGCTCCCCGAGCCGGTGCGCGAGGCCCTCGCCCAGCTGCAGGCCGACGCCCCGCCCATGAGCGTCGAGCTGGTCGATGCGACGGTCGCCGCCGAGCTGGGCGCGCCGCCCGCCGAGGTGTTCGCCGAGTGGGACCCCACGCCCATCGCCGCCGCGTCGATCGGTCAGGTGCACCGCGCCATCACCCGCGACGGGCGGGCGGTGGCGGTCAAGGTCCAGTATCCGGGCGTCGACGAGGCCATCCGCAACGACCTCGGCAACGCCGACGCCATCTTCGGGGCCCTGGCGTGGATGTTCCCCGGGCTCGACCCCGAGCCGGTGGTCGCCGAGCTGCGCGAGCGCCTCGTCGAGGAGCTCGACTACCGCATCGAGGCCGACCACCAGCGGGGGTTCGCCGCCCACTACCGGGGCCACCCCACCATCCACGTGCCCGACGTGGTCGACGAGCTGTCGACCGCCCGGGTGCTCACCACCGAGCTGGCCGAGGGCGTGCGCTTCGACGAGCTGCTCGGCTGGTCCCAGGCCGAGCGCGACCTCGCCGCCGAGACCATCTACCGCTTCGCCTTCGGCAGCCTCTACCGCCTCGGCGTCTTCAACGGCGACCCGCACCCCGGCAACTACCTGTTCCGCCCCGGCGGCCAGGTGACGTTCCTCGACTTCGGGCTGGTCAAGCGCTTCTCGGCCGACGAGCTCGCCGGCTTCGCCCGCATGATCACGGCCATGGTCCTGCACCACGACCCGACCGAGTTCCGCCAGGTCGTCGAGGAGCTCGGCCTGTTGCGATCGGGCGCCCCGCTCACCGACGCCCAGGTGGCCGACTACTTCTCGCACTTCTACGAGTTCGTCCGTGTCGACGGGCCCTACACGATCGACGACGCCTACGCCTCGGCGACGGTGCGCCAGATGTTCGACGCCGACGGGCCCCACGCCCCGGTGATGCGCAACGCCAACGTGCCGTCGTCGTTCGTGGTGATCCAGCGGATCAACCTCGGCCTCTACGCCATCTTCGGGCGGCTCCACGCCACCGCCAACTGGCGGCGCATGGCCGAGGAGCTGTGGCCGTTCGTCGACGGTCCACCGTCGACCCCGATGGGCGAGCGGATCGCCGCGTGGGAGCACGAGCGGGGCGACCGCACGCCGGCCGCGTGACCCTGCCCTCCTCCGCGCCGCCTACGGTCAGGGGGACGCCGATCGCGCCGGCAGCCGCCGGCCGCCTCCGAGGAGCCCCGATGACCGTTCCCTCCGACCCCGTCTCCCACGTCATGCGCCGCAGCACCGTGCACGTGCGCCCGGCGTCGACGTTGCGGGAGATCGCCGAGACGCTGGTGCGCGAGGAGGTCGGCGCCGCCGTGGTCAAGGGCGCCGAGATGGCCGGCATCGTGAGCGAGCGCGATCTGGTGCGCGCCCTGGCCGACGGCGTCGATCCCGACAGCGACCGCGCCGAGGACGTCATGACCTTCGACGTGGTGTCGGTGCGCTCGGACACCACGATCGAGTCGGTGGCTCGCACCATGCTCGACGGGGGCATCCGCCACCTGCCGATCATCGACGAGGACGGCCCGGTGGGCATCGTGTCGATCCGCGACCTGTTCCGCGCCTACCTCGACCAGTAGCGCGCCCCGGCGCGCTCAGCTGTGGGCGCGCACGATGCCGGGGAGCTCGCCCACCGAGGCGAGCACGTGGGTGTGGGGCGCGGCGGTGAGCTCCTCGCGCCCGTGGGCGCCGGTGAGCACGCCGGCCACGATCCCCGCGCCGGCCCGCCAGCCGGCGAGCAGGTCGTTGGCGGTGTCGCCGGCCACGGCGACGGCCCGCACGTCCTCGTGCCCGAGGCGCATGAGGGCGGTGAGCACCAGGTCGGGGTGGGGTCGGCCCCGCACCCCGGGTTCGGGGGCCAGCACCAGGTCGACGAGGTCGGCCCAGCCCAGCTTGGCGACGATGAGGTCGCGGGTGCCGGCCGAGAACCCGGTGGTGAGGCACACCGCCAGCCCGTGGTCGCGCAGCTCGCCGAGCGCGGCCTCGGCTCCGGGCAGGGGCTCGACCGCGCCGGCCCGCACGGCGTCGTCGATGGCCGCCTCGAACGCCTGGTTGGCCCGCTGCGCGGCGTCCTCGTCGCCGAGCACCTCGCGGAACACCTCGATCTTGGAGCGGCCCATGGTGGCGCGCACGTAGCCGAGGTCGTCGGCCAGCCGCGGGTGGTCGGCGCCGATGCCCACCGACGCCAGGGCGGCGAGGAACGCGTCCTCGACCACGCCGCCGTCGGACACGGTGGTGCCGGCCATGTCGAGCACGGCGATGGTGATGGGGACGATGGTGGGACCGCTCACGACAGCACCTCCGTGCGCTCGGCGAGCTCGATGAAGGTGCGCTCGGCGAGCGCGGGTGACAGGGTCATGCCTCGACCTCCCGGTCCGGTGACGACGATGACGCCGGGCAGCGGCTCGTCGCGGTGACAGATGGCCTCGTCCCACGCCTGGGAGTAGACGCCCGCCCAGCGTCGCGCCACAGGGGGCAGGGCGCGGCCGAGGATCGACTCGAGGCGGTCGGCGAGGTGCCGGTAGGGCTCCTCGGACTGGGCGAACTCGAAGGGCTCGTCGTACTCGTGGGTGTCGCCGATGGTGAGCTCGCCGCCGGCGCGCTGCGACACGAGGAGCTGCATGTGGTGGCGGGCCGCCACCTCGACCTGGGGCGCCAGGTCGGCGAGGGCGGGGACCCGGAACGCGGGGTAGTAGCGCAGCGAGTCGCCGTCGGCGAGCGACGTGGTGAGCCGCTCGTCGAGCGGTTCGGTCTGCATCATCTGCAGTCGGACGCGACGCAGCGGCGCCCCCCGCACCAGCTCGGCCATCGGCCCCTGGGTCTCGGCGCCGGGGCACACCACCACGAGGTCGGCGGTCCAGTCGTCGCCCAGGTGGTCGCGCACCCGGCCCGACGCGATGTCGACCACCACGCGCCCGCCCTGGAAGGCGTAGCCGTCGCCGGCGGCCAGCCGCGCCCGCAGCGCGGGCAGGGCCCGGCCGGGCTCGACCACCGCGTCGGTGGAGCAGTGCAGCCCCGCGAGCAGCTCGCCGCGCAGGGCGGGGTTGATCCGGCGCACCTCGTCGGGCTCGAGGAGCCGGAACCCCCGGGCACCGGCATCGTCGCGATCGGCCACCTGCTGCATCACCGCCACCTCGGCGGGGTGCTGGGCGACGGTGATCGACCCGTCGGGGCGGAACCCCACCCCGGGGACCTCGGCGCCGATGCGCCCCCAGAGCTCGCGGGCCCGCAACGCCAGCTCGAGCTCCTCGCCGGGGGCCCGGCCGCTCACCCACACCAGGCCGAAGTTGCGGACGGTGGCGCCGCGCGGCTCGAGGTCGCGGTCGAGGTGCACCACCTCCCACCCGCGGCGACGGGCCTCCCAGGCGTGCATCGTGCCGACGATGCCCGCCCCGACGATCACGACACGGGGCACGACGTCCGTCTAGCACAGCCCCGCGGTGGGGGTGGGGGTCGGGGTGGGGTGCTGGTCGGTCCAGAGGCGGTGGTAGGCGCCGCCGGCGGCGAGCAGGTCGTGGTGGCGACCGCGCTCGACGACCCGTCCCCGGTCGAGCACCACGATCTCGTCGACGTCGCCGAGGCCGTCGAGGCGGTGGGTGAGCAGCAGGAGCCCGCGATCGGACGCGGCGCCGAGCAGGTCGGCGAGCACGGCGTCGGCGGTGGGCGTGTCGAGGTGGGCGGTGGGCTCGTCGGCCACCAGCACCGGTGCGCCCTGCACGAGGGCCCGGGCCACGAGCAGCCGCCGGTGCTGGCCCCCCGACACCCGGGCGCCGTCGTCACCGACCTCGGTGTCGAGGCCCTCCGGGAGCGCGTCGACCCAGGCGGTGAGCCCCACCCGGGCGAGGGCGTCGCGCACGACGGCGTCGTCGGCGTCGGGGCGGGCGAGGCGGACGTTGTCGCGGACGCTCGTGGCGAACAGGTGCCCGTCCTGGCCGGTGAGGGTGACGTGGCGCCGGACCTCGTCGGGGTCGAGGTCGCGCACGTCGACGCCGTCGAGGGTGACGGTGCCGCCCGCGATCTCGACGAAGCGCACGAGCACCCGGGCGAGGGTGGTCTTGCCCGACCCGCTCTCGCCGACCACGGCGACGGTGCGCCCGGGCCGCAGGTCGAGATCGACGGCCGCCACCGCGGCGTGGTCGGCGCCGGGGTGCACGGCGGTGAGCCCCCGCACCGCGATGACGCCGGTGCCGGTGCCGGTGCC
>DATHSN010000194.1:0-14004 GCA_035464115.1 Acidimicrobiales bacterium
TCCACGCCGAGGGGGACGCGGGCCACAGGGGCGGGGACGGCGGGCACCGGACCGGGCCGCCGGCAGCCACGCACGGGCGACAGGGGCGGGGACGTGGCGGACCGCCCGTGTCAGCCGGCGGCGTCGGCGCCCGGGTCGGCGTCGACCACCACGAACAACAGGTCGGCGGTGCACGCGACCTCGCCGTCGAGCAGCGCCCGGCCGCTGCCCTTGCCCGCCCGCGCCGACATGCGTCCCATCTCGATCTCGAGCTCGAGGGTGTCGCCCGGCCCGACCTGGCGGCGGAAGCGGGCCGCGTCGACCCCGCCGAACAAGGGGAGCTTGCCGGCGAAGCGCTCGTCGGTGAGCACCGCCACCGCGCCGAGCTGGGCGATCGACTCGACCATGAGCACGCCGGGCAGCGTGGGGCGACCCGGGAAGTGCCCGGCGAAGAAGTCCTCGTCGCCGGTGAGGGTCCACCGGCCCCGAGCCGAGCGTCCGGGCTCCAGCGCGGTGACCTCGTCGAGCAACAGGAACGGGGGCCGGTGGGGCAGGACGTCGACCGGTCGGGGAAGGTCGGTCACTCCCCCAGCGCCTTGAGCAGGTTCTTGGGGGTGTCCTTGGGCGAGATCTTGGGCCAGGCGTGGCTGATCTTGCCGGCCTCGTCGACGAGGAACGCCGAGCGGATCACGCCCTCGTACTTCTTGCCGTACATCGACTTCTCGCCCCAGGCGCCGTACTTCAGGGCGACCTCGTGGTCGGGGTCGGACAGCAGCGGGAACCCGAGACCGTGCTTGTCGTCGAACTTCTTCAGCTTGTCGGGCTGATCGGGGCTGATGCCGACGATGACGGTGTCGCCGACGTCGGCGGCGATGTCGCGCAGCCCGCACGCCTGGGTGGTGCAGCCCGGCGTGTCGGCCTTCGGGTAGAAGTAGACGAGGACCTTGCGACCCTTCCACTCGCTCAGGCGGTGGGCGGTGCCGTCCTGGTCCTTCAGGTGGAACGCCGGGGCGCGATCGCCGGCGGCAGGGGCGGTGGAGTCGGCCATGGCCGCACGTTAGCCAGACCCCGGACGCGACCGGGGCGGCCCCGGAGGGCCGCCCCGCATCGACATCGGCACCGAGGGCGTCAGCCCTTGGCGGCTTCCTTGAGCTTGGAGCCCGCGGAGACCTTCACGGCCTTGGAGGCCGCGATCTGGATGGTCTCGCCGGTCTGCGGGTTGCGGCCGGTGCGGGCCGAGCGGTCGGTCTGCTCGAACGAGATCCAACCGGGGATCTGGACCTTCTCACCCTTGCCGACCGCCTCGGCGACGACGTCGAAGAGCGCCTTGATGGTCTCATCGACGTCGGCCTGGGACTGGCCGCTCCGGGCGGCGATGGCAGCGACGAGCTCGGACTTGTTCATGTGGTGATCCTCCTGAGGGGCCCGGGAGCGAGAGAGGCCGGGCCGTAGGCGATCCACGCGACTCCATCCGAGGGTCTGAGTCAAGCACCCTCGGCGTCGTGTGGTGGTGTGGCTACTGCGGGTGTTCGCCCGGGGGCTGCGACGCGAACCGCAACGGCGAGTCGTTGATCATGTGCATCGACGCGCTGTCGAAGTAGTCGAGCATCTGGCGCTCGAGGTCGTCGGGCAGCTCGGCCGCCTCGACGGCGGCGCGCATGTGGGCGTGCCAGTGGTCGCGGGCGGCCTGGTCGATGGTGAACGGGGCGTGGCGCATCCGCAGGCGCGGGTGGCCGCGCTCGGCGCTGTAGTCGGGCGGACCGCCCCAGTACTGGGCGAGGAACCCGGCCAGCGTGCGCCGCGACTCGGTGAGGTCGTCGGGGTACATCGGGCGCAGCACGGGGTCGCCGGCCACGCCCTCGTAGAACCGATCGACCAGCGCGTCGAAGAACGGCTGGCCGCCGACGGCGTCGTAGACCGAGGTGGGGGTGTCGCTCACGGCCCCGAACCTATCGCCGCCCACCGGCCGTGCCGACCGCGCCGGCAGTGGGCCGGGCGTCGTCGCCGCGCGGCTCGCGTCAGATCAGCTCGACCTGGCAGCGCACGCCCGGGGCGTTGGCGAGCCGACGATCAGCGGTGAGCAACGGCACCTCCGACGCTTCGGCGAGGGCGACGTAGCAGGCGTCGTACACCGTCAGGTTCGCCCGGAGCTCCCAGACCCGGCCGAGCAGCACGTCGCTCGGGAAGGTCCGGAGGGGAAAGGCGCGGAGGTCGCCGAGCGCAGCGCTGGCCTGCTCGACCGTCAGTCGATCGGCCAGGGCGTGCCGTCGCAGCACCGAGGCCACCTCGAGCCGCAGCAGGTCGGGCCCGGCGACGGTCTCGCCGTGGAGCCGCCGACGGAACCGGCGCCCGTCGACGCCTGCGTCGGCGACGACAGGGGCGAGGACCGAGGCGTCAACGACGAGCACGTTCGGCGTCGATCGCCTCGATGGCGTCGGCGGCCGACAGCTGGCCCTTCGGACGCTGCTCGATGCGCTCGAGGATGTCGTCGAGCGTCGGCGTGGCCGCGATGGTGGCGAGCTGGGCGGCGAGGAACTGCTGCAACGACTGCCCGGCGAGCTCGGCCCGCCGGACGAGGGCGGCATGGACGTCGTCGGGCACGTCTCGCACCTGCACGTTCGGCATGCATGCATCCTACATGCACTGCGCGGAGGTCCGTCAGCGGGTGACGCGCTCGGTGCCGACGCCGGTGTAGCGGCTGGGCGGGGCGGTGAAGCGCTCCTCCCACCAACGGGGGTGGCGGGCGTGGGCGTGGAAGTGCTCGGGCACCTGGCGCATCTCGCGGTCGATGCGGTAGCCGTCGGCGCCGAAGCGGGCGGTGGCGGCCCGGTCGAGGGCGCCGAGCAGGTGCGCCAGGACGTCGGCGGGGGGTGTGGCCCCGTGGCGGTGCCACACCACCATCGGGACCGAGCACACCTCGCAGTCGGCGACCCAGCCGTGCTCGTCCTCGGCGTACCAGTGGGTGAAGCGGGCCGCCTCGCACAGCTCGCACCCGTCGACCTTGCCGTCGCCGGGCCGGGCGGGGTCGGGGGCGCTCGGGTCGGTCACACCCCGTCGAGGCCGGCGCGCAGCGCGGCGACGAACTCGACGGCCTCGTCGAACGAGCCGCCCTCGAGCAGCCGGCGGATGATGGCCGACGCCACGACCACGCCGTCGGCCACCTCGGCCACCTCGGCGGCCTGCTCGGGGCTCGACACGCCGATGCCGATGAGCACCGGCTTGTCGGTGACCTCCTTCAGCCGCCGGGCCATCACCAGCGCCGACTCGGCCAGGGTGGCCCGCTCGCCGGTGATGCCGACCAGGCCCACGCCGTAGACGAAGCCCCGGGCCCGGGCGGCCACCCGGGCGATGCGCTCGTCGGAGCCGGTGGGGGCGGCGAGCAGCACCGTCTCGACCCCGGCGGCGTCGGCCGCCTCGGCCCACGGCCCGACCTCCTCGAGGGGCAGGTCGGGCAGGATCGCCGCCGAGATGCCGGCCTCGGCGAGCGACGTGGCGAAGCGCTCGTGGCCGGCCCGGAACGCCAGGTTGTAGTAGGTCATGGCGATGAGCGGGACGCCCACGTCGAGCGCCGCGACGGCGTCGAGGGCGGCGGGCGGCGTGATGCCCGAAGCCAACGCCAGCGCCGACGCCTCCTGGATGGTGGGCCCGTCCATGACCGGGTCGGAGAACGGGATGCCGACCTCGATGGCGTCGGCCCCCGCGGCGGCGAACGCCTCGATGAGCTGGGGCCAGTCGTCGCGGTAGCCGGCGGTGACGTAGGGCAAGAGCAGCTTGCGGCCCTCGTCGCGCCGGGCCCGCAGGTGGGCCTCGAGCCGGCCGGGCTCGGCCGGGGCGTCGGGCACCTGGCCGGGGCCGTAGCTCGACGTCTCGTCGGGGTGGCGGTCGTCGGCGGCGACCGCCCCGGGCCGCGCCGGCGCGCCGGCGGCCGGCGGGGTCATCCGAGGATGTCCATCATCTGGGCCACGTCCTTGTCGCCGCGGCCCGACAGGTTCAACAGCACGACCTGGCCGGCCAGCTCGCGGCGGGCCCGGCTCACCCACGCCAGGGCGTGGGCCGGCTCGAGGGCGGGGATGATGCCCTCGGTGCGCGACAGCAGCTGGAACGCGTCGATGACCTCGGCGTCGTTGACCTGCTCGTAGCGGGCCCGGCCGATGTCGGCGAGGTGGGCGTGCTCGGGGCCGACGCCCGGGTAGTCGAGCCCCGCCGAGATCGAGTGGGCCTCGAGGACCTGACCGAACTCGTCCTGCATCAGGTACGACTTCATGCCGTGCACCACGCCCGGCACCTGACGGGCGATGGCGGCGCCGCCCTCGGGCTCGACGCCGACCAGGTCGGCGTCGGTGTCGGCGAAGCCGGCGAAGATCCCCGCCGCGTTGGAGCCGCCGCCGACGCACGCGGTGACCACGTCGGGGTCGGCGCCGTCGAGCAGGGCCCGGCACTGCTCGCGGGCCTCGTCGCCGATGACCCGGTGCAGCTCGCGCACCATCCACGGGTACGGGTGCGGGCCCATCACCGACCCGAGGCAGTAGTGGGTGTGCTCGACGGTGGCGACCCAGTCGCGCATGGCCTCGTTGACCGCGTCCTTCAGGGTGCGGCTGCCCGACAGGGCGGGGCGGACCTCGGCGCCGAGCAGGCGCATGCGGAACACGTTGAGCGCCTGGCGCTCCATGTCGACCTCGCCCATGTAGACGAGGCACTCCATGCCCATGAGCGCCGCCGCGGTGGCGGTGGCGACGCCGTGCTGGCCGGCGCCGGTCTCGGCGACGAGGCGCTGCTTGCCCATGCGCTTGGCGAGCAGCGCCTGGCCGAGCACGTTGTTGATCTTGTGCGAGCCGGTGTGGTTCAGGTCCTCGCGCTTGAGCAGCAGCCGCAGCCCCAGCTCCTCGGACAGCCGGTGGCACTCGGTGAGGATCGACGGCCGGCCCGCGTAGTCGCGCAGCAGCCGGTGGAGCTCGTCGCGGAACGCCGGGTCGGCCCACGCGTCGCGGAACGCCACCTCGAGCTCCTCGCACGCGGGCACGAGCGTCTCGGGGACGAACCGTCCGCCGAAGCGCCCGAAGCGCCCGCCGGGCGACGGCTCGCCCATCGTGCGGGGCGCGGCGGCGGGGCCGGTGGCGGCCACGGGTGTCATCAGAAGTCCTCCTGCCAGTCGTAGGGCATGGCGATGTCGTCGAGCGGGGCGGCGGCGGGCACCGGACCGAGGTTCTCGGCCGCGGCGCGGGCGTTGGCGATGAAGGCCCGCAGCTTGCGGGGGTCCTTGCGGCCGGGGCTGGCCTCGACACCCGAGGCGACGTCGACGCCCCACGGGCGCACGGCGGCGATGCCGGCGGCGACGTTGTCGGGGGTGAGGCCACCGGCGAGGATGACCCGCCGGTTCGACGGCGCCCCCTCGGCCAGCGACCAGTCGAACACCTCGCCCGACCCAGGGGTGGGCGAGTCGATGAGCAGGGCGTCGGCGCCCCAGTCGTCGGCGCGGGCGAGGGCGGGGTCGCCCGCGGCGAAGGCCTTCACCACGAACCCGACCCGCTCGCGGATCCAGCGGCTGTCCTCGGCGCGCTCGCGGCCGTGGAGCTGGGCGCCGGCGAGACCGGCGGCGTTGACCAGGTCGACCACCCGCGACGCGGCCTCGTCGCGGAACACGCCGAGGGTGAGGACCTCGGCGGGGAGCCGGCGCACGATGCCGTGCACGTGGGCGGCGGCCACCTGGCGGGTGGAGGGCGCGAAGATGAACCCGAGGGCGTCGGCGCCCATGGCCACCGCGAGGAGGGCGTCCTCTTCGGTGGTGATGCCGCAGATCTTCACGAACACGGAGGCGAACCTACCGCCCGCCCCCCGCCGTTACGCGTTCATTCCCCCGCCGCCCCTCCCCGAACCGGCGAACCCACGGTGCGCCCCGCGCACCCACGATTCGCCAGAACCGATGGGGTGCGCCGCCCCTCCCCGACCCGGCGAACCCACGGTGCGCCCCGCGCACCCACGATTCGCCAGAACCGATGGGGTGGTGGGGTCAGGTCGGGGGGCGACGGGCGGGGAGGGCCCGGAGGGCCGCCACCGCGGCGGTCGGGTCGCCGGCGGTGACCAGCGACTCGCCGACGAGCACCGCGTCGTAGCCCGCGTCGGCCAGGCGGCGGGCGTCGTCGGGGCCCCGGACGCCGCTCTCGGCCACCCGGACCACCCCATCGGGGATGCTGGGGGCGACCCGCACCGCCCGGTCGGTGTCGACCTCGAAGGTGACCAGGTCGCGCTGGTTGACCCCGACGAGGGTGGCGCCGACCGCCAGCGCCCGCTCGACCTCGGCCTCGTCGTGGGTCTCGACCAGCACATCGAGCCCCACCTCGACGGCGAGCGCGTGCAGGTCGGCCAGCTCGGCGTCGTCGAGCGCGGCGGCGATGAGCAGCACCGCGTCGGCGCCCATGGCCCGGGCGTCGAGCACGTCGAGCGGCCCGACGGTGAAGTCCTTGCGGAGCGCCGGCAGACCCGACGCGGCGCGGGCGGCCGCGAGGTCGTCGGGCGATCCGCCGAAGAACTCGACGTCGGTGAGCACCGACAGGCAGGTGGCGCCGCCGTCGCGGTAGGCGGTGGCCATGGCGGCCGGGTCGAGGTCGGCGTTGAGCGCCCCCTTCGACGGCGACCGCCGCTTCACCTCGGCGATCACGGCCAGTCCCTCGGCCGAGCGCAGCGCGGCGGCGAACCCCCGGGGCGCAGGGGTGGCCACCGCCGCGGCCCGCACCTCGTCGAGGTGGCGACCGTCGGCCGCGGCCGCGGCGCGGTGCGCCACGAGGATCCGGTCGAGGTAGGTGGCCACGGGGCGAGACGCGACGGGGCTAGAGGGCGATGCCCTCGGCCTGGATCGGCTCCATGCGGATGAGCTCGACGCCCTCGGCGAGCAGCGGCCCGAACGCGGCCATCGCCGACTTCATGCCGTCGCTGCCGCCGTGGGCGTCGAGCGCGGCGCGGTCGGCGTAGACCTCGTAGACGTAGAAGAGGTGGTCGTCCTTGGCGTCGCGGTGCAGGGCGTAGACCTCGGTGCCGGGCTCGTCGGCCACCACCGGGAACATGGTGCTGAAGGCGGCGACGAACTCGTCGGCCTTGCCGGGCTGGACGGGGAGCTTGGCGATGATGGCGATCTTCGACATGGCCGGCACCCTAGACCGACGGCGCCAGCGTCCCGGCGAGCGGCAGGCCGTCGGTGAGAGGGTGTAGGGAACCGGGGGGCTCGAGCGATGGGAGGGGTGGTGAGCGATTCCCGACCCGACCTGATCGACCGGCGCCGCGCCCTCGTGGCGCTGTACGACTCGGTGCTGCCCGAGGTGTACGGCTACCTCGTGTCGCGGTGCGGGTCGGCATCGCTCGCCGAGGACCTCACCTCGGAGACCTTCCTCGCCGCGGTCGACGCGGTGCGCCGCGACGCCGTGGCCGACCTCACGCCCGCCTGGCTGATGGGCGTGGCCCGCCACAAGCTCGTCGACCACTGGCGGCGGCGCGAGCGCGAGGACCGGGCGCTGCGGGCCGTCGACGGCGACCCGCTGGTCGACCCGGTCGACGACACGTGGGACGTCCGCCTCGACGCGGTCGTCGCCCACCGGGCCCTCGCCGCGCTGGGCGCCCACCACCGGGGCGCGCTGACGCTGCGCTACCTCGACGGGCTCCCGGTCCGCGAGGTGGCGGCGACCCTCGGCCGGACCGAGGGCGCCACCGAGGTGTTGCTGGTCCGGGCCCGGGCTGCGTTCCGGGCCGTCTACGAGCACGAGCAGACCGGTCACGGGGAGGAGGAGCGATGACCGATCCCTTCGACGATCTCTCCACCCCGGTCGAGCCGGTCACCCCCCGTCGACGCTTCGCCCGCGACCTGCGGGCCCGGCTCGTCGCCGAGCTCGGCCTCGACCCCGCCGACGTCACCCCCACCGTTCCCCTGCCACCGAGGAGACGCACCGTGTCCGCCACGACCCCGGCCGCCACGACCCCACCCGCCGCGACCCCGCCCGCCACGACCCCGACCCCGTCGAGCGCCGACGTCCCCGTCGCCACCGCCGTCACGCCGTACCTCGCCGTCGCCGACGGCGCCGCCGCCCTCGCCTGGTACGCCACCGCCCTCGGCGCGGTGGAGGACTACCGGGTGGTCGGGCCCGACGGCCGCGTCGGCCACGCCGAGATCGCCATCGGCGCCGCCCGGTTCATGCTCTCCGACGAGTACCCCGAGATGGGCGTGCCCTCCCCCACCACCCTGGGCGGCACCCCGGTCACCCTGCACCTCACGGTGCCCGACGTCGACGCCCTCTACGCCCGGGCCGTCGCCGCCGGCGCCACCGCCCAGTCCGAGCCGGCCGACCAGCCCCACGGGTCGCGCCACGGCACGCTCGTCGACCCCTACGGCCACCGGTGGATGCTGTCGCAGCCGCTCGAGCCGTTCGACCTCGAGGCCTTCCGCCGCCGCACCGAGGGCAGCGGGTTCGAGGTGGTCGGCACCGGGCCCGACGACACGGTGACCGCCGCCGACCGCCCCGGCACCGGCGGGGGCCTCTGGGCCGCGGTCCACTACGCCGACCCCCTCGCCGCCATCGAGCAGCTGGTCGACGTGCTCGGGTTCGAGGAGCAGCTGGTGGTGACCGGCCCCGACGACCGCACCGTGGTCCACAGCGAGCTGCGCTGGCCCGAGGGCGGCGTCGTCCAGGTCGGCACCTCGAACCCGGCCAACCCGTTCTCGCACCCGCCCGGCGGCCAGGGGCTCTACGTGATCACCGCCGACCCCGACGCGGTGTGGCAGCGGTGCCGCCAGGCCGGCCTCGAGGTCGTCCGCGAGCCCCACGCCCCCGATCACGACCCCGAGGGGATGAGCTTCTCGGTGCGCGACCACGAGGCCAACATCTGGACGTTCGGCACCTACGGCCTCGACGCCGGGTAGCGCCGGGGGGCGGGGCCGACGGGCGGCGCTGGCTGCGATCGCCACGCAGCAAGAGAGGCGAGAGAGGATGCGCTCCCAAGCGTCGGTCTCCGACGCCTGCGAGCGCACCTTCGGGGGGCGGGGAGCGGCGAGCCGGCCGCACCCGCCCCGCCCGCGCTCAGATCCCGTCGCGGCGGCGGCTGTCGAAGATGACCGACACGGGGGCGGCGACGAACAGCAGCACCCCGAGGACCAGGCCGACGAGGCCCACCGCGATGGCGAAGCGCCACCCGGTGACCACCCCGAGGGCGAAGGCGCCGCCGCCCACCCCGAACAGCACGGCAGGGACCAGAGCGAGCGCCCGACCACCCCGGGGGGCGGCGTAGGCGGCGTCGTCGAGGCGGGGGTCGTCGGGATCGTCGACCGTCCAGTCGTCGTCGAGCGGTCGCCACCCGGACCCGGTGGGCTCGTCGGCCACGAACGACCGTCCCCCGGCGCTCGAGCCCGTGGCGCGACGCCCGTCGAGCTCGCTGTCGTAGCGGCGGCGGCGCTCGGCGTCGCGCAGCACGTCCCACGCCGCGTTGATCCGGCGCATCTCGCCCTCGGCGCGGGCCTGGGCGCTCGGGTCGCCGGCGTGCTGGTCGGGGTGGTGCTGGCGGGCCAGGCCCACGTAGGCGCGACGGATGTCGGCCGCCGACGCCCCGCGGGCGACACCGAGCACCTCGTAGTGGGTCACCCGTCCAGGCTAGGGGGACGGCGCGTCGCCCCGATCGCCCCGAGCGTCGGCCCGCGGGGCCGCCGGCGGACGGCGTCAGATGGGATCATGGCGAGGTGGGCGGACCGGAGCAGGTGGTGGTCGTGGTGGAGGACGATCCCCACATCGCCGACCTCGTCGAGCTGTACCTGCGCCGTGACGGCTTCAGGGTCCACCAGGCCGCCACCGGCGAGCGGGGCCTCGAGGTGATCCGCCAGCGTCGGCCCCGTCTGGTGGTGCTCGACATCGGCCTGCCCGGCGAGCTCGACGGCTTCGACGTGTGCCGGCGGATCCGGGCCGAGGGCGACCTGCCGGTCATCCTGCTCACCGCCCGCGACGACGAGGTCGACCGGGTCCTCGGCCTCGAGCTGGGCGCCGACGACTACCTGGTCAAGCCGTTCTCGCCCCGCGAGCTCGTCGCCCGGGTGAAGGCGGTCCTGCGACGGGTCGACGGCACCGGGAGCCGGGGGCGCGACGACGTCCACGAGATCGGGGCGGTCACCGTCGACGTGCGCCGCCGCGAGGCCCACGCCGGCGACGGCCCCGTGGCGCTCACCGGCCGGGAGTTCGACCTGCTCGCCCACCTCGCGGCCAACCCCGGCGTGGTCCTCACCCGCCGCCAGATCGTCGACGCGGTGTGGGGCCTCGACTGGGAGGGCGACGAGCGCACCGTCGACGTCCACGTCCGCCAGCTGCGCCGCAAGCTCGGCGACGCCCTCCCCCTCGCCACCGTGTGGGGCGTCGGGTACCGGCTCGGATGAGCGGGCCCGCCCGATGACCCGACGGCTCACCGCGGCGATCCTCGGCACCGTCGCGGTCACGGTCCTCGTCGTCGCCTCGGGGACGGTGGTGCTCAGCGTCGTCGCCAACCGCGAGCGGGCCGAGCGCGACCTGCGCGACCAGGTGGTGGCGGTGAGCGACGCGCTGGCCGCCGTCGCCCGCAGCCTGCCCGACGCCGGCGAGCTGCCCCAGCGCGGCGTGTTCGCCCGCCTGGCCGCCGCGCTGCAGGTGAGCGGCATCGACGTCGCCGTGTTCGACGGGCGGGGCCGGCTCCTGCCCAACACCGGCCGGCTGCCCGACGGACTGTCGGTCGACGACCTCGACGTGACCGAGCTGCTCGCCGGGCGACCGGTGAGCGGCCGCGACCGCTCGACGGTGTTCGCGGCGGCGCCGTTCCCCCGGGTCGGCGACCTGACGGTCGTGGTGGCCGCCACCCGCGACGCCGGGCTCGGCCTGGGACCGTCGGCGCCGTGGCTGCTCGTCAGCTCGCTCGGCGCCATCGTGGTGGCGGCGGTCGTCGCCCGGTCGCTCGGTCGGCGGCTGGCCGGGCCGGTGCGGGCGGCCGAGGCCGCCACCGGGCGCATCGCCGCCGGCGACCTGTCGACGCGGCTGCCCGATCCCCCGCCCGGCGCCCACGACCCCCTCGACGACCTGGCCCGCTCCATCAACGCGCTGGCGGCCGACCTGCAGCGCTCCCGGGGTCTCGAGCAGCAGTTCCTGTTGTCGGTGTCGCACGACCTGCGCACCCCGTTGACGTCGATCCGGGGGTTCGCCGAGGCGATCGCCGACGGCGCCGCCCCCGACCCGACGCTCGCCGCCGGCGTCATCCTCACCGAGTCGCAGCGCCTCGAGCGCCTCGTCGGCGACCTGCTCGACCTGGCCCGCCTCGACGCCCACCGGTTCTCGCTGGCGCCGGTGCGCCTCGACGTGGCCGCCGTGGTGGCCGACGTCGTCGAGGCGTTCGCCCCCGAGATCGACGGCGCCGGGCTGCGGGTCGACCGGCGGCTCCCCGACGGTCCCGCGGTCGCGGTCGCCGACCGCGACCGGCTCGCCCAGGTGGTCGCCAACCTGGTGGAGAACGCGGTGAAGTTCGCCGCCGCGGCGATCACCGTCGAGGTGCGCCAGATCGGCGAGCACACCGAGGTCGTCGTCGGCGACGACGGGCCCGGCATCGCCCCCGACGACCTCGGCCACGTGTTCGAGCGCCTCTACGTGGCCCGGGCCCAGCCCCGCCGCAAGGAGTCCGGGTCGGGCCTGGGGCTGGCCATCGCCCACGAGCTGGTCGTGGCCATGGGTGGCGAGATCGACGTGCGGTCGACCCCCGGCGCCGGCGCCCGCTTCACCGTCCGCCTCCCTGCCGCGGGTTGAGGGCCCGAGCGCCCCACCGGCGCTGGTGTATCATTGGTGTATGGCCCGCACCAACATCGACATCGACGACGAGGCATGTCGCGTGGTCATGGACCGCTACCACCTCACGTCCAAGCGCGACGCCGTCAACTACGCCCTGCGCCTCGTCGCCACCGAGGCCCTCGGGCTCGACGACGCCCGCGCGCTGCGTGGCTCGGGCTGGGAGGGTGACCTCGACGAGATGCGCGCCAGCCGCACCGGATGATCCTGATCGACACCTCCGCGTGGATCGAGTTCCTCCGCGACACCGGCTCGCCCGTCTGCGACGAGGTGGATCGACTCCTCGGCGGCGACATCGCGGTCTGTGATGCGGTCCGCATGGAGGTCCTCGCCGGTGCACGCGATGAGCCCCACCTACGACAGCTCCGCGGCCTGCTCGCCCGAGCAACCACCGTGGGCACGGAACCCGCCGACTACGAGTCGGCAGCCGCTCTCTACCGCGCGTGCCGGCAACGAGGCGAGACCGTGCGCAAGCTCGCCGACTGCCTCATCGCCGCCGTCGCCATCCGCGAGGGCGTCGCCGTGCTGCACGCCGACGTCGACTTCGACGCGCTGGCCCGACACACCGAGCTACAGGTCCACGACGTGCACGACTGAACGTCGCCGCTCGCCGAACCGTGGGTCTGCCCACACCCGTCGACGTGCCCGACCCCGGCAGGGGTCGAGCTCCGGACCCGGTCAGTCCAGCGCGAGGGGCTCGACGTGGGCGGTGGTGGTGCCGGACACCCAGCGGACGGTGAGCTCGGCGGGGGCCTCGACGGCACGGGCCAGCGGGCCGAGCGCGACGGCGCCGCCCTCGACGGCGGCGACGCTGGTGAGCCGGCCGACCTCCTTGCCGTCGAGCTCGGCCACCGCGCCCACCGGGGCGGCGGGGTCGGCCAGGCGCCAGCGGACGATGCGCTGCGGGGTGCGCCCGCCCCGCGAGTCGATGCGGGCCACCAGCTCCTGGCCGGTGTAGCAGCCCTTGGTGAAGCTCACCGACCGGTCGACCACCCCCAGCTCGGCGGGGATGGTGGCCTCGGTGATCTCGGCGCCCATCGCCGGCCAGCCGGCCTCGATGCGCAGCACCTCGTGGGCGGATGCGTCGACCTCGGTGAGGCCCGCGGGCACCGCGACGCTGGGCCCGAGCAGGTCGACCCCGACCAGCGGCGGCCAGTCGACGGCGGCCACCACCGGGGCGGTGCCGGCCAGCGCGGCGGCGTCGGGCGCGGCCGGGCCGCGGACCGCGACGCACGACCAGTCGAGCGCCTCGATGTCGGCCTTGGTGCGCAGCTTGAAGCGCTGCAGGCGGGCGAGCACGGCCTCGCCGGAGCCGGCGTCGACGTCGATGACCACCTCGTCGTCGCCGGTGCGCGAGATGCGGAACCAGGCGTCGACCTTGCCCTGGGGGGCGAGCACGAAGCTCCACGCCGACGCGCCCACCGCCAGCGCGGCGACGTCCTGGCTGATCTGGCCCTGCAGGTAGGCGATCGCCTCGGGCCCGGCGACGCGCACCACGTCGCGCCCGAGGCGCACCGCGGCGGCGCCCGAGCGCAGCTGCTCGACGGCGGCGGGATCGGCGGTCATCGGGTGCCCTCCTGGGACTCGGCGGCGGCCGCGGCGCGGCGCACCGCGGTCATCCGGCGGGCCGGGATCACCGCGGCGAGCAGGGCCTTGGCCTTGTTGTGGCACTCGAGGTCCTCGTGCTCGGGCACGGAGTCGGCGACGACACCGGCCCCGGCCTGCACCGACGCCCGCCCGTCGTCGCCCACCACCATGGTCCGGATGGCGATGGCGGTGTCGATGTTGCCCGAGAAGTCGAGGTAGCCGACGACCCCCGCGTAGGGGCCCCGCTTCACCGGCTCGAGGTCGTCGATGATCTCCATGGCCCTCACCTTCGGAGCGCCCGACACCGTGCCGGCGGGCAGGGTGGCCCGCAGCACGTCGATGGGGGTCCTGCCCTCGGCCAGCTCGCCCGACACCTGCGAGGTGAGGTGCATGACGTGGCTGTAGCGCTCGAGGACCATCATCTCGTCGAGCCGCTCGGTGCCGAAGCGCACCACCCGGCCGACGTCGTTGCGAGCCAGGTCGACGAGCATCACGTGCTCGGCGATCTCCTTGGGGTGCTCGCGCAGCTCGGCGCCGAGGCGGCGGTCGTCCTCCTCGGTGGCGCCCCGCCGGCGGGTGCCGGCGATGGGACGGGAGATGACCCGACCGTCGAGCA
>DATHSN010000195.1:0-12746 GCA_035464115.1 Acidimicrobiales bacterium
CTACGCCGCCCCCGCCGACGAGTGGCGGGCCCGACGTGGCCCGAGCGATCTCGACGTGGCGGTGGCGCTGGGTCGGCGGGCCGCCGGCGCGGGCGGCGGCCCGGTGGCCGATCTCGGCTGCGGGCCGGGCTGGCACACCGCAGCCCTGCGCGCGCCAGGCGCGGTCCGCCCGATCGCCCTCGACGCCGTCACCGAGATGCTCGACCTGGTGGCCGATGCCGCTCCCGACGCCCTGCGGGTGCGGGCCGACCTCGGCGCGCTGCCGTTCCGCCGGGGCGCTCTGGGCGGGGCGTGGGCCGCCAAGAGCTACGTCCACCTCCCCCGGACCGAGGTGCCGCTGGCGCTCGCCGACCTCCACCGGTCGCTGGCGGTCGGAGCCCCCGCCCGCCTGCTGGTCTTCGCCGGCGACGACGAGCACGCCGCCTTCGCCGGCGACGACTTCCCTGGCCGGCGCTTCTCCCACTGGCCCATCGACCTGCTGCGCCACGTGCTCGTGGGCGCCGGGTTCGACGTCGAGAGCCTGGTCGCCGGGGCCGGCGGGCGCGACGACCACATCGCGGTCGAGCTCACCCGGGCCCGCACCCTGCCCGACACCGTCGGGCCGGGCACGCGCCTGTTGGTCTGCGGCCTGAACCCCAGCCTCTACGCGGCCGACCACGGCGTGGGGTTCGCCCGGCCCGGCAACAGGTTCTGGCCGGCCGCGCTCGCCGCCGGGCTGGTGGGTCGTGACCGTGACCCGTGGGACGCCCTGCGGCGCCACGGCATCGGCATGACCGACCTCGTCAAGCGGGCCACGCCCCGGGCCGACGCGCTCACCGCCGACGAGTACGCGGCGGGCGTCGCCCGGCTCGACGCGCTCTGCGCCTGGCTGCGGCCCGGAGCGGTGTGCCTCGTCGGCCTCGCCGGGTGGCGCGCCGCGGTCGACCGTCGGGCCGTGGCCGGCATCCAGGACCGGGCGCTCGGCGGGCGACCGGTCTACGTGATGCCGTCGACCAGCGGCCTCAACGCCCACGCCCGCCTCGACGACCTGGTCGCCCACCTGCGCGCCGCCGTCGCCCTCGCCGACCACGCCTGACCCCGGGCCGCCCCCACCCCCGAACCCCCGAACCGGCGAACCGGCGAACCCACGGTGCGCCCGACGCACCGACGATTCGCCAGAACCCGCCGGTCCGCCCCCACCCCCGAACCGGCGAACCCACGGTGCGCCCGACGCACCGACGATTCGCCAGAACCGATGGGGGGCGGCGGGGGGGCTGACCGCGCTGGTGGGCACCGCGCCTGCCACCATCGTCGGGTGCGATCGCGCCCCGCCGCCACCTTGGTCTTCGCCACGTCGGCCGCCGTGCTGGTCCTCGAGATCCTCGCGGGGCGGCTGCTCGCGCCCTACGTCGGCGAGTCGATCGAGACCTACACCGGCATCATCGGCACCGTCCTGGCGGCCATCGCCGCGGGCACCGCCATCGGGGGCCGGCTCGCCGACCGGGTCGACCCCCGCCGCCTGCTCGGACCCACGCTGGCCCTCGGCGGGGTCCTCGCCTGG
Organism: Acidimicrobiales bacterium; assembly: GCA_035464115.1. Taxonomy (GTDB): domain Bacteria; phylum Actinomycetota; class Acidimicrobiia; order Acidimicrobiales; family SKKL01; genus DATHSN01. The sequence goes on from DATHSN010000195.1 coordinate 1,541, forward strand.
CTGTCGCTCCCGCTCATCGCCCTGCTCGGACCCGGCGCAGGTGACGGGCCGGCCGCCATCATCGTGTTGACCACCGCAGCGTTCTTCCTGCCCGCCGCGGTGCTGAGCGCCATCTCCCCGATGGCCGCCAAGCTGCGCCTCGACGACCTGGGCGACACCGGCACCGTCGTCGGCGGGCTGTCGGCGGCGGGCACCGCCGGCGCCCTCGTGGGCACGTTCGTCACCGGGTTCGTCCTGGTCGCCGCCGTCCCCACCCGGCCGGTGGTGCTCGCGGTCGGGGCGGCGTTGGTCATCGCCGGTGTGGCGCTGTGGTGGCGTCACCTCGCCACGGTGCCCCACCCCGCCGTCGCCGCCACCACGCTGGTGGTCGTGGTCGCCGCCGCCGGGCTCGGTGCCACCGCCGAGACGCCGTGCGAGTGGGAGACCCCCTACTTCTGCGCCCGGGTCGAGGTCGACCCGTCGGACCCGTCGCAGCGCACGCTGTGGCTCGACACGCTCCGCCACAGCCACGTCGACCTCGACGACCCCACCCACCTCGAGTTCCGCTACGTCCGACTCTTCGCCGCGGTGGCCGACTCGCTCGGCGACGGGCCCCTCGACACCCTCCACATCGGGGGCGGTGGCTTCACGTTCCCCCGCTACCTCGACGTCGTCCGGCCGGGGTCCACCAGCCTCGTGCTCGAGATCGACCCCGCGCTCATCGACATCGCCGAGGACGAGCTCGGGCTGGTGCGCACCCCCGCCCTGCGGGTCGACGTAGGCGACGCCCGCACCGCCATCACCCGCCTCCCCGACGCCAGCTACGACATGGTGGTCGGCGACGCCTTCGGCGGGCTGTCGGTGCCCTGGCACCTGACCACCGTCGAGCTGGTCGACCAGGTGGCTCGCACGCTGCGGCCGGGCGGCATCTACGTGATGAACGTGATCGATGGTGGACCGAACCGCTTCGCCGAGGCTCAGGTGGCCACGCTGCTCGACCGTTTCGCCCACGTCGCGGTGATCGTGCCCGCCAGCGGTCCGCCCAGCGGCCGGCCGGTGAACCAGGTGCTGGTGGCCTCCGACGCGCCGCTCCCGCCCGTCACCGTCGCCCCCGACGACGGGCTGGTGCTCACCGGCGACGACGTCGTGGCGTTCACCGACGGCGCCCGCCCGCTGCGCGACGACTTCGCCCCTGTCGACACCCTCATCACCCGTCGCTGAAGCACGGCGTCGGCGCCGTCGGCAGGCGATCCCCGCGATCGGTACGGTGACCGCCCATGGGGGTGCGACTGGAACCGGCCGACGAGTACATGCACGAGCTGGGCCCCGAGCCCAACTTCAACGAGAGCATGTACTTCAACATCTACGACCCCGCCCAGCGCCTCGGCGGGTTCTTCCGCCTCGGCAACCGGGCCAACGAGGGCACCGGCGAGATGACCGTGTGCCTCTACCTCCCCGACGGCCGGGTCGGCTTCAACTTCAAGCGCCCCGAGGTCCGCACCAACGACGCCTTCGACGCCGCCGGCATGCGCTTCGACGTGGTCACGCCGTTCGAGCGCCTCGACGTGACCTACGAGGGCAACGTCGTGGTCCTCGACGACCCACTGGCCATGGCCGAGCCCCGGGAGGCATTCACCGCCAACCCCCACGTCCCCGCCTCGGTGCGCATCGAGTACACCGGCCGATCGGCGATGTTCGGGGGCGAGCCCGACCAGCCCCACGAGCGCCCGGGCGAGGAGTTCGCCCGCGGCCACTACGAGCAGCTCATCGAGGGCCGGGGCACCATCACGGTCGGCGACGAGCGGTGGGACGTCCATGGCTACGGCCTGCGCGACCACTCCTGGGGCCCGCGCTACTGGCAGGCGCCGTGGTACTACCGCTGGCTGACCGCCAACATGGGCCCCGACTTCGGCTTCATGGCCTCGCGGGTCGCCCGCCGCGACAGCGACGGCACCCGCGGCGGGTTCGTCTGGGACGGCGAGCGGCTGCACCTGGTCGACCACGTCGACATCGCCACCGAGTGGGAGGGCGACGACACCTACCACCGCACCGTCCGGGCCACCCTGCGAGCCCGCGCCCGCGACGGCGAGACGCCCCAGGAGTGGTCGGTCACCGGACGGGTGCTCAACCTGATCCCGCTGCGCAACCGCCGCGACGGGCTGGTCACCCGCATCTCCGAGGGGCTCACCGAGTGGACCCTCGACGACGGGCGGGTGGGCTACGGCCTGTCGGAGTACCTCGACCAGATCATCGACGGCCGCCCGGTCGGCATCGACGAGTAGCGCCGGCCGCCCGGTCGGCATCGACGAGTAGCGCCGGGCGCTACGGTCCCCCCGGGGATCGACGACGACCGGGGAGGCGACGTGTCCGACGACATGTCCGACGATGTGGTGCGCTACGAGGTGGCCGACGGGGTGGCCACCCTCACGTTGAACCGGCCCGACCGGCTCAACGCCTACACCGAGGCCATGGGGCGGCGGTACTTCGACCTGCTCGACGCCGCCGACGCCGACCCCGACGTCCGGGTCATCGTCGTCACCGGCGCCGGCCGTGGGTTCTGCGCGGGCGCCGACATGGACATGCTGCAGGGCATCGGCGAGCGCGGCACCGGCGACGGCACCGAGCCCCGCGACACCGCCCAGATCCAGGCGCTGCGGATCCGCAAGCCGCTCATCGCCGCCATCAACGGGCCCTGCGCCGGCATCGGGATGGTCACCGCCCTCATGTGCGACGTGCGCTTCGCGGCGGCCGGCGCCAAGCTCACCACCGCGTTCAGCCGCCGGGGGCTCATCGCCGAGCACGGCATGTCGTGGATCCTGCCCCGCCTCGTCGGTCCCGCCGTGGCCCTCGACCTGCTGCTGTCGGCCCGCGTCGTGCTGGCCGAGGAGGCCCTCGAGATGGGGCTGGTGAACCGGGTGGTCGCCCCCGACGAGCTGCTCGCCGAGACCCTCGCCTACGCCCGCGACCTCGCCGACAACGTGTCGCCGCTGTCGATGGCGATCATCAAGCAGCAGGTCTACGGCCACCTCGACGCCGGGCTCGACCACGCCTACTCGGAGTCGAGCCGGCTGATGGTCGAGTCGCTCGGCCGTGACGACTTCCGCGAGGGCGTGGCCAGCTTCGTCGAGAAGCGCCCACCGTCGTTCCCCCCGCTCACCCCGGCGGGCTGAGCGCCCCGCTCCTCGGGCACCCGCTAGTCGAGCGGCGGGAGCAGGTCGGACTTCTTCTCGTTGATGCGCTGCATCCGTCCGAGGACGGTGCGCAGCGTGGTCACGGTCTCCACCGAGAACGGGCCCTTGTTGAGCATCACGCACTCGGCGCGGTCGGCCATCGCCGCGTCGGTGAGCTCGGCGCGCGACGGCCGCCCCGCCTTCATGAGCGACTCGAGCACCTGGGTGGCCCACACCACCGGCACGTGGGCCGCCTCGCACACCCACAAGATCCGCTCCTGGGCCTCGACGAGGTTCTCCCACCCGAGCTCCACGGCGAGGTCGCCTCGGGCGATCATCACCCCGAACGCCCGGTAGCGCGACCCGGCGACGAGGATCTCGGGCAGGCGGTGCACCGCCTCGAGCGTCTCGATCTTGGCGACCACCCCGATGTCGTCGCGCCCGCGCGCCGCCAGCTCGCGTCCGAGCTCCTCGACGTCGGCGGGGCCGCGCACGAACGAGTGGCCGACCACGTCGGCGAGGCGGACGACGTGGTCGAGGTCGGCGCGGTCGCGGTCGGTGAGCGACGAGAGGCGCAGCACCGTGTCGGGGAAGTTGAGGCCCTTGCCCTCGCGCACCCGGGCCCCGCCGGGCGGGGCCGAGCGCACCACCAGATCGGCGCGACCGTCCGCCACGGTCACCACCTCGGCCTCGAGCTTGCCGTCGTCGATGAACACGCGGTGCCCGACCCGGACGTCGTCGAGCACGTCGGCCTGCGCGCACGGCACCGTCGCCGGCGCCTCGTCGTGCGCGGGACGACCGGGCACGTCGGGGCCGGTGAGGCGGAACCGGTCGCCCACGGCGAGCCGGATCGTCACCGGGCCGGCGTCGATGGGCCCGACCACCGACGAGCCGGCCCCCCGACCGCCGGCAGCGGGCCGGTGGGCCAGCGTGGCACCGGACTCGACCACCACCGACCGGTCCGCCGACGCGAGCGCCGTGCCCGGCTCGTCGGCGCCCAGGACCCGCAGCCAGCGTCGTCGACCGCGGCTGTCGTCGACGCGCACCCGGTCGCCGGGCCTGAGGTCGGCGAGCCAGCTGGGATCGACGGCCAGGCGCGCCAGCGCCATCCGGCCGTCGCCCTGGCGCAGCGCCGGCCGACCAGGAGCGCCGGTGCCGTCGAGCACCACGGTGCTGGGGGCCCGGCCGCGCCCCGCGGGCCGGGGCGCGCCCCGGAGGCGCAGCACCGGCGGCGCCGCCGCGAACGACGCCGTCCGCAGCTTCGGGCCGCCGAGGTCCATGAAGATCCGACACGGCCGCCCGCGCCGCTCGGCGGCGCGTCGCGTGAGCTCGGCCCTGCGGGCCCCCTCCTCGGCGCCGTCGTGGGCGCCGTTGAGGCGCACCGCGACGACGCCGGCGACGACCATGCGATCGACGATGGACGGGTCGAGGGCGGCGTCGCTCGGCAGGGTGACGAGGATGCGCGAGCGGCGCTCGTCGGACGGCCCGAACAGCACCTCGGTCGTCGCCCCGACGCGGTGCTCGGCGTCGACGTTGGCCCGGTACAGGAGGTGGGGGTCGGGCGGCGCGGCGCTCTCCCCCACCAGACGGGCGAGCGCCGCCTCGACGGTCCCCAGGGAGGCGACGACGTGCGCCTCGCAGCGCCCGAGCGACGACAGACCCAGGTAGGAGAGCCGACGTTGCAGCGGGCGCAGATCGTGGCGCCGGAGGGCGACGTAGGCGGCCAGGTTCGCCACCGACGGGACGTGCTCCTCGGGGAGATCGGCGCCCCAGGCGGCGAGCAGCTCGGATGTGCCGATCTCGACGTCGCGGCGGAGCTGGCGCACGGCCGCCAGGGCCGCCTCCGGGGACACGGGCTCGGACCGCTTCATGGGCTCTCCATCGATCGGCGACATCGGAAGGATGGCACGGCACTACGGTCGGGGCCGAGGGAGGGAGACCACATGACCACCGCAGCGGAGGGCCGTCCCACCGACCTCGTCGACGAGGTGGCCCGACGGGTGCACGAGCGGTTCGGCGACGACGCCGACCGGGTCGAGGACCTCGTGCGCGAGTACTACGACCACGTCGCCACCGACGACCTGGTCGGGCGCTCCCCCACCGATCTCTACGGTGCCGCCATCGCCCACCTCCAGCTGGCGCGGCAGCGTCGACCCGGCGACACCCTCGTGCGGGTCTACGCCCCCTCGGTCGACGACGACGGCTGGCGCTCGCCGCACACCGTCGTCGACGTGGTCACCGACGACATGCCGTTCATCGTGGCGTCGGTGGTCATGGCCGTCGAGCGCACGGGCTTCGACGTGCACCTGCTGGTGCACCCGGTCCTGTCGGTGCGTCGGCGCGACGGCGACCTCATGGGCACCAGCGACGACGACCACCCCGACGAGGCGGTCGCCGAGTCGCTGGTCCACCTCGAGATCGACCGGGTGGCCGACCCCGCCACCGCCGAGCGACTCCGCGCCGATGTGGTCGCCACCCTCGCCGACGTGCGCGCTGCGGTGGCCGATTGGCAGGAGATGGTCACCCGGGCCCGCGACGCGGCGACCGGCCTCGCGACGATGGCGGTCCCGGGCCCGACGGTGACCGCCCGGCCCGAGCGCGACCCGTCCGAGATCGCCGCGCTCCTGCGGTGGATGGCCGACGAGCACTTCATCTTCCTCGGCGCCCGCGACTACCGCCTCGACCCCGACGAGGGGGTGATCCGCTCGGTCGACGGCACCGGCCTCGGCCTCTCGCGCCACGCTCCCCGCACCGCGCGCGCCCTCGACGAGCTGCCACCCGACGGCGCCGCGCAGGTGATCGGGCCCGACATCTTGCTGCTCACCAAGACCAACCGCGAGTCGACCGTGCACCGCGCCGCCCCGATGGATTACGTGGGCGTGCGCTTCCACGAGCCCGACGGGGTGATCGTCGAGCGCCGCTTCATCGGCCTGTTCACCTCGCGGGCCTACACCGAGACGGTCACGCGGCTCCCGATCGTGCGACGCAAGGTCGCCGAGGTCGTCCGCCGAGCCGGCGCCGCCCCCGGCTCGCACGACGCCACCCAGCTGCTCACCGTGCTCGAGAGCCACCCGCGCGACGAGCTGTTCCAGGCCGGCGTCGACGAGCTGCTCGCCACCACCACCGCCATCGCCCGCCTCGTCGACCGCCGCCAGGTCCGGTTGTTCCTGCGGCGCGAGGCGTTCGGCCGCTTCACCTCGTGCCTCGTGTTCGTGCCCCGCGACCGGTTCCACACCGGGGTCCGCATCGACATCGAGGCGGCGCTCGCCGACGAGCTCGGTGGCACCCACACGTCCTTCACCGCCGCGCTCTCGTCGTCGCCGTTCGCACGGCTCCACGTCGTCGTCCGGACCCGTCCCGAGCACCGCGCCCCGGTCGACCACGCCGCCCTCGAAGCCCGCATCACCCGCATCTGTCGCACCTGGGAGGACGATCTCGAGCGGGCGCTCGTCGACGCCTACGGCGAGGGCACCGGCCTGCGCCTGTTCGCCCGCTACCGCGAGGCGTTCCCGGCCGGCTACCGCGACGAGGTCCCGCCCGAGGGCGCGGCCATCGACATCGACCGCCTCGAGCGCCTCGGGGCCGGCGACCACCGCGGTGGCGACCTCGAGGTCCACATGTCGCACCCCGTCGAGTCGCCCCCCGACGTGTTGCGCTGCACCCTCTACCGCACCGGCACCCCGGTCACGCTGTCCGACGCGCTGCCCCTGCTCCAGGCCCACGGGGTGGCGGTGGTCGACGAGCGGCCGGCGGTGGTGCGTCCCCTCGACACCGAGCCCCGCTACATCTACCGCTTCGGCATGCGCCTGCCCGAGGGCAGCCCGATCCACACCGAGGAGATGCGGGGACGCTTCGAGGAGAGCTTCCTCGCGGTCTGGGACGGGCGGGCCGCCAACGACGGGCTGAACCGCCTGGTGCTCACCGCCGCGCTCGACTGGCACGAGGTGGCCCTCGTGCGGACCTACCGCCAGTACCTGCGCCAGATCGGCAGCACCTTCACCCAGGCCTACGTCGAGGAGGTGCTGGTGCGCCACTCGGGCATCGCCCGACTGGTCGTCGAGCTGTTCCACCACCGCCTCGATCCCGAGCGTGTCGACGACGACGCCGCCGAGCAGCTCCTCGAGTGGATCAACGACGCCCTCGACTCGGTCCCGAGCCTCGACGAGGACCGCATCCTGCGGTCGTTCGAGCTGCTCGTCGAGGCGACGGTGCGCACCAACTTCTTCCGACGCGACACCGCGGGCGACCCGCCGAGCGCCATCGCGGTGAAGCTCGACCCGAGCCGCATCCCCGACCTCCCGCTGCCCCGACCCGCCCACGAGATCTTCGTCTCGTCGCCACGGGTCGAGGGCACCCACCTGCGGGCCGGGCGCATCGCCCGGGGTGGGTTGCGCTGGTCGGATCGCCGCGAGGACTTCCGCACCGAGATCCTCGGGTTGATGAAGGCCCAGGTGGTGAAGAACGCGGTCATCGTCCCCACCGGCGCCAAGGGCGGGTTCGTCTGCCGCCAGCTGCCCCCGTCGGGTGAGCCGGCCGAGGTCCGCGCCGAGGTCGTGGCCTGCTACCGCACGTTCATCGAGTCGCTCCTCGACGTCACCGACGACCGCGACGGCGACGCGGTCGTGCCGCCCGACCGCGTCGTGCGACGCGACGGCGACGACCCGTACCTCGTCGTGGCCGCCGACAAGGGCACCGCCACCTTCTCCGACATCGCCAACGAGATCGCGCAGCGCCGCGGCTTCTGGTTGGGCGACGCGTTCGCGTCGGGTGGCTCCACCGGCTACGACCACAAGGCCATGGGCATCACCGCCCGGGGGGCGTGGGTGGCGGTGCGCCGACACCTGCGCGAGCTCGGGATCCGCGTCGAGCACGACCCGGTGTCGGTCGTCGGCATCGGCGACATGTCGGGCGACGTGTTCGGCAACGGGATGCTGCTGTCACGCCACCTCCGGGTGATCGCCGCGTTCGACCACCGCCACGTGTTCATCGACCCCGACCCCGATCCCGAGGCGTCGTGGCGCGAGCGCAAGCGCCTCTTCGACCTGCCCCGCAGCTCGTGGGCCGACTACGACCGCGACGTGCTGTCGCCCGGCGGCGCCATCGTGCACCGCACGGCCAAGTCGGTCACCGTCACCGCGCCCATGGCCGCGGCCCTCGACATCGACGAGGGGACCCTCACCCCCAACGAGCTCATCCGCGCCGTGCTGCGCGCCCCTGTCGACCTGCTGTGGAACGGGGGCATCGGCACCTACGTGAAGGCCGCGTCGGAGACCCACGCCGACGTCTCGGACCGCAGCAACGACGGCGTGCGCGTCGACGCGGTCGACCTGCGCTGCCGCGTCATCGGCGAGGGCGGCAACCTGGGCCTCACCCAGCGGGGGCGGGTCGAGGCCGCCCGTCGCGGCGTGCGGCTCAACACCGACGCCATCGACAACGCGGCGGGCGTCGACTGCTCCGACCACGAGGTGAACCTCAAGGTGATGCTCGACCAGGTCGTGCGCGCCGGCGAGCTCACCGTCACCCAGCGCAACGCCCTGCTCGCGTCGATGACCGACGACGTCGCCCGGCTGGTGCTCGCCGACAACGAGGCCCAGACCCTGGCGCTGACCACGGCCCGGTCGCAGGCCAACGACATGGCCGACGTCCACGCCCGGCACCTGCGATGGCTCGAGGAGACCGGCGACCTCGACCGCGGCCTCGACGCCCTGCCGTCCGACGCCGAGCTGAGCGAGCGGGCCAACGACCACGAGGGGCTCACCCAACCCGAGCTCGCGGTGGTGCTGGCCCACACCAAGAACGTGGTGGCCGACGCCCTGTCGCGCTCGGACCTCCCCGACGCGCCCGCGGTGGCCGACGCCCTGGTCCGCTACGCGCCGGCCGCGATCACCGAGCGGTTCCCCGACGCGCTCACCCGCCACCCGCTGCGCCGCGAGCTCGTCGCCACCGAGCTCACCAACCGCATGGTGAACCGGGCGGGCATGTCGATGGTGCTCCGCCTGGGCGAGGAGACCTCGGCCCCGGTCGCCGAGATCGTGCGCGCCCACGTCGCCGCGTGGCGGATCCACGGGCTCGACGAGGTGTGGGACGAGATCGTCGCGCTCGACGCCGAGCTCGACACCCACGTGCTCGCCGGGATGCTGCTCGACACCAAGCAGCTCGGTGAGCGCGTCACCCGCTGGCTGCTCCGCAACCGCCGGGCCCCGCTCGACATCGACGCGGTGGTCGCCGAGCTGCGCCCGGGCACCGACGAGGTCACCGGCCTCCTGGCCGAGGTGGCCGGCTCGGCCGACCGCGAGCGGATCGCGGTGCGCCGCGCCGATCTGACCTCGGCGGGGGTGCCCGTGGCGCTCGCCGATCGGGTGGCCGTGCTGTCGATCGCCCCCGCCGCGCTCGACCTCGTGGGCATCGCCCGCAGCGAGGGCGCCACCCGCCAGCTGGCCGCCGGCGTCTACTTCCTCGTCGACGAGCTGCTGGGGTTGGCCTGGCTCCGCACCCGCATCGAGGCGCTGCCCCGCGACGACCGCTGGCGATCGCTCGCCCGGGCCGCGCTGCGCGACGACCTGTTCCACGAGCACGCCGCGCTGGTGCGACGGATCCTGGCGTCGGGCGGGAGCGAGCCCGCCGACGTGCGCGTCGAGCGCTGGGTCGACCACAACCGCATCGCGGTCGACCGCTGCCTGCGGGTGCTGCTCGACATCCGCTCGTCGGGCACGCCCGGCCTCGCCCAGCTGTCGGTCGGGCTGCGCGAGGTCCGCAACCTCATCCACCAGGCCGTCGCGCCACCGCTCGTCGATCACAGGAGCGACGTGGCGCCGGCGGCGGACGGCGGCACCGCCACCGACGCTGGCTAGGGTGCGTCCGTTCACGGCACGCCGAGGGGGACGACGATGGCCTTCGAGTTCGACCTGACCCAGACCGACCACCTGCTCAGCACCACCCGAGCGGTCCGCAAGCGACTCGACCTCGAGCGACCGGTGCCCCGGTCGCTGATCCTCGAGTGCCTCCAGCTGGCCATCCAGGCGCCCACGGGCGGCAACACGCAGCGGTGGCGGTGGGTCGTGGTCGACGACCCCGACAAGAAGATGGCCCTGGCCGAGCTGTACCGCAGCGGGTGGAAGCCCTACCTCGAGGCGTCCAAGCAGGCCCGCGCCGACCAGGGCCTCGATCCCGAGACCCGGGTGTCCGACTCGGCCGACTACCTCGCCGACCACTTCCACGAGGTGCCGGCCATGCTCGTGCCGTGCCTGCTCGACCGGGGCGACGGCGCCGGCTACTGGGGGTCGATCGTGCCGGCGATCTGGAGCTTCATGCTGGCGGCGCGGAGCCGGGGCCTGGGCACCGCCTACACCACCATCCACCTGTTCGAGGAGGCCACGGCGGCCGAGATCCTCGGCATCCCCGACACCGTCAGCCAGGCCGCGCTGATCCCGGTCGCCTACTACACCGGCGACGACTTCAAGCCGGCCAAGCGGCGCCCGGTCGAGGAGATCACCTACTGGAACGGGTGGAAGCAGACCGACCCGGGCGCGTGACCGAGGCGGTCAGTCGCCCCCGTCGGCGAGCTTGTCGACGGCGTCCTTCGCCTTCTCGGCGGCCGAGTCGATGGTGTCGCTGTGCTTGCCCCCGGTGCGGTCGTCGGCCAGATCGGCGGCCTTGTCGATCGCGCCGTCGATCTTCTCGCCGTGCTCCTCGGCGAGGTCGGCCGCCGCGTCCTTGGCACCTTCGAGCTTGTCGAACAGACCCATCGATGATCCTCCTCGCCGTCCCGAGCCGGGATGCGCTGACGTGGGCGAGCAGGGATGCGCTCGCCGGACCGGAGCGTAGATGAGCCCCACCTCCGACCGCCCGAACCCGCTGGTGCACCGCATGCGGGGCTTCGGCGAGACGATCTTCGCCGAGATGTCGGCGCTCGCGGCGCGCACCGGCGCGATCAACCTCGGCCAGGGCTTCCCCGACACCGACGGTCCCCCCGAGATCGCCGAGGCGGCGGTGGCCGCCATCCGCGCCGGCCACAACCAGTACCCGCCCGGCATCGGCATCCCCGAGCTGCGCCACGC
>DATHSN010000196.1:0-4133 GCA_035464115.1 Acidimicrobiales bacterium
CAGCGGGGCGTCGGGCATCCGCGCCGCCGGGGCCTCGCGGTGGGCGTCGGCTTCGCGCTCCATGCGGGCGGCCAGCTCGGCGGCCGACTCGACCGACGGCGGGTCGGCCGGCAGCTCGGAGCCCTGCGAGGTCTCGACAACCGTCTCCTCGACACCCGGCAGGGTGGGCTGGGTGCGCTCCCCCACCGTGAGGATCCCGAGCTCGGCGCGCTCGTCGGCCGAGAGGTACTCGATGGCGAGGCGCCGGAACAGGTAGTCCATGAGCGACGACGCGATGCGGATGTCGGGATCGTCGGTCATGCCCGCCGGCTCGAAGCGCATGCCGGTGAAGGCCTCGATGAACGCCCGCAGCGGCACGCCGTACTGCAGGCCGTGCGACAGCGAGATGGCGAAGGCGTCCATGATGCCGGCGAGGGTGGAGCCCTGCTTGGACACCCGCACGAAGATCTCACCGGGGCGGCCGTCGCCGTACTCGCCGACGGTGACGAAGCCCTTGCAGTCGGCCACCCGGAACTCGAAGGTCTTCGAGCTGCGGGTGCGGGGCAGCTTCTCGCGGATCGGGACGTGGATGATCTTCTCGACGACCTTCTCCACGACCTCGGTGGCGGCGGCCGGGGCCGCGGCCACCTCCTTCTTCACCGTGGAGAGCGGCTGGGAGTTCTTGCAGTTGTCGCGGTAGATGGCGACGGCCTTGACCCCGAGCTTCCAGGCGTCGATGTGGAGCTGCTCGACCTCTTCGATGGTGGCCTCTTCGGGCATGTTCACCGTCTTGGAGATGGCACCCGAGATGAACGGCTGGACGGCGCCCATCATGCGGACGTGGCCGAGGTGGTGGATGACGTTGTCGCCCATGGAGCAGGCGAACACGTCGACGTGCTCGGCCTTGAGGTGCGGCGACCCGATGATGGTCTTGTTCTCCTCGAGGTAGGCGAGGATCGCGGTGACCTGGGCGTCGGTGTAGCCGAGCCGGCGCAGGGCGCGGGGCACCGTCTGGTTGATGATCGACATGTTCCCGCCGCCGACCAGCTTCTTCATCTTGAACAGCGACAGGTCGGGCTCGATGCCGGTGGTGTCGCAGTCCATCATCAGCCCGATGGTGCCGGTGGGGGCCAGGACGCTGGCCTGGGAGTTGCGCACGCCGTGCTGCTCGGCGATCTCGCACGCCTCGTCCCAGGCGTGCTGGGCGGCGGAGAGCACGGCCGCGGGCACGAGCTCCTCGTCGATGCGCGAGGCGGCCTCGCGGTGCATGTTGAGCACACCGAGCATGGGCTCGCGGTTCTCGGCGAACCCGGCGAAGGGCCCCATGCGCGCCGCGGTGCGCGCCGAGGTGGCGTAGGCATGGCCGGTCATGAGCGCGGTGAGCGCGGCGGCCCAGGCCCGACCCGAGTCGGAGTCGTAGCCGTGGCCGAGGGCCATGAGCAGGGCGCCGAGGTTGGCGTAGCCGAGGCCCAGCTGGCGGAACTTGCGGGAGTTCTCGGCGATGGCCTCGGTGGGGTAGTCGGCGCGGCCGACGATGATCTCCTGGGCGGTGAACACCACCTGGACGGCAGCCCGGAAGCCCTCGACGTCGAACTGGCCGCCCTCGGGCAGGAACTTCAGCAGGTTGAGGCTGGCCAGGTTGCACGCCGAGTTGTCGATGTGCATGTACTCCGAGCACGGGTTCGAACCGTTGATGCGGCCAGTGTTCGATGCCGTGTGCCACCGGTTGATGGTGGTGTCGAACTGCATGCCGGGATCGGCGCACTCCCACGCGGCCGTGCTGATCTGGCGCATGAGATCGCGGGCCCGGACCGTCTTGACGATGGAGCCGTCGGTGACCGCCCGCAGGTGCCAGTCGCGGTCGTCGACGACGGCCTGCATGAACTCGTCGGTGACCCGAACCGAGTTGTTGGCGTTCTGGTACTGCACCGACGCCATGTCGACGCCGTCGAGGCTCATGTCGAAGCCGTGCTCGGCGAGCAGGCGGATCTTGCGCTCCTCGCGGGCCTTCACCCAGATGAACTCCTCGACGTCGGGGTGGTCGACGTTGAGGATGACCATCTTGGCGGCGCGGCGGGTCTTGCCGCCCGACTTGATGGTGCCCGCGGAGGCGTCGGCGCCCCGCATGAAGCTCACCGGGCCCGAGGCGGTGCCGCCGCCCTTGAGCAGCTCCTTCGACGAGCGGATCTTCGACAGGTTGATGCCGGCGCCGGAGCCGCCCTTGAAGATCGTGCCCTCCTCGACGTACCAGTTGAGGATCGAGTCCATGGTGTCGTCGACGCTGAGGATGAAGCACGCCGAGCCCTGCTGGGGGACGCCCGGCACGCCGATGTTGAACCACACCGGCGAGTTGAACGCCGCCTTCTGGGTGGCGACGAGGTGCTTGAGCTCGGCGCGGAAGGCCTCGGCCTCGTCGGAGTCGACGAAGTAGCCGCCCTCGATGCCCCACCGGGTGACGGTGTCGACCACCCGGTCGATGACCTGCTTGAGCGACGACTCGCGCTCGGGCGTGCCGGGGGTGCCCCGGAAGTACTTCTGGGTGACGATGTTGGTGGCGTTGAGCGACCACGTGGTGGGGAACTCGACCCCGAGCTGCTCGAAGGCGACCGAGCCGTCGCGGAAGTTGGTGATGCGCGAGTCGCGCAGCTCCCAGTCGAGCTGGTCGTAGGGGTGGACGTCCTCGGTGGTGAAGTGGCGGCGGATGCCGATGCCGGTGCGCTCCGGGGCCAGGGCCATGGACGTGCTCCTCGTTGCTCGAGTGATGGTGACCGCGAGGGCCGTGACGGTGCGGGGACGCCCGCGACCGCAGCCGCCGGCGAAACACAACATGTTGTGGTGCTCCCCCCGTCTCACGGCGCTGAACCGCGAGATGTCGGATGATTACACCACCGTAATTCCACCGCTGTCAACGGGTCCTGTCATGTGCGGCGGGATCTCGCCGGTCGGGCGGGGCGAGCAGGTCCGGGAGCGTCGAGCAGATCCCGTCGGACCCGTTGCGACGCTCCCACGGAGCGAGACCGATCCCGCCAGCACCGGGACGTGAGCCACCTCCACCTGTTCCGCCCGCCCCACCGCGACCGACGGACTCCGAGCACCGTACGTAGCCGCCCCTGTGGAACAAAAGAGGGACGACCCTGTGAATTGCGCGTGGATTGCCGCCCCGTCGTCCACACCCCGGCCGACCTCGTCCCCAGGCAGATCACTCAGCGTGCTGTTGACAGCACGTGCAGCGACGGCTCCGCGTCAGCCGGCGACGAGGACCACCGCGGTGGTGAGCCGCAGCGTGCCGGCGGCGTCGAAGACCTCGAGCACGTAGGTGTAGGTCCCGGCGCGGGCCTCGCAGCCCTGGCGCACCAGCGCGCCGGGGCACACCGCCTGGGTGCCGACCAGCGCGGTGGAACCGGCTCCCGGTCCGGTGACGCGCACCGCGCCGGCATCGGTGGTCGACCACGCGAGCGTCGGCGGCTCGACGGCCTGTCCGGCCGGGATGCGCGGCGGGGAGATCGACAGCGAGCCGGTCGGTGCGGCCGGCGCCGTCGTGGTGGTCGTGGTCGGCGCGGTCGTCGTGGTCGTGGTCGGCCGCGTGGTGGTCGTGGTCGGCACCGTCGTGGTCGTGGTCGGCAGTGTGGTTGTCGGCAGTGTGGTGGTCGACGTGGTGGTCGACGTGCTGGGGCGAGTCGTGGTGGTCGACGTGTCTCCCGACGGCTCGGCGACCGACGGCGTGGTCGATCCGGGTGCGCCCTGGTCGGCAGCCGTGGTGGCGGTGGTGCCCTCGCCGGCCACGTCAGGATCCGCGGTGGTCGTCGTGTCGCCGGGCGCCACCACGCCGCCGGAGGCGCCATCGGCTCCCTCGCTCGTCGGGTCGTCGTCGGCTCCCGTCGCACCGGCGTCGGAGGCGGTGAGCAGGGCCCCGTCGCCGTCGCCGGGGGCGGTGACGACCGCGACGGCACCGACTCCGGCGAGCAGGACCACGGCCGCGGCCACGAGCGCGGCCACGCGGCGTCGGCCGCGCCGGGCCGACTCGTCGCTCGCAGGATCGCCGCCCCCAGGAGGGGCGCCCGCCGCCGCGTCGGTCGCCGGGCCGTCGGCTACCACCGCGACACGGGTGACATCGGCGGCGGCCGGCTCGCCCGCACCCTCGGTGCCCCCGACCG
>DATHSN010000197.1:0-7250 GCA_035464115.1 Acidimicrobiales bacterium
GGAAGTCAGCTTCTTCGTGCTGGCAGACGGCACCACCGCCCTGCCCCTGCTGGCCGCGCAGGATCACCAGCGGGTGGGCGACGGCGACACCGGCCCCAACACCGGCGGCATGGGCGCCTACTCACCGGTGCCCGCGGCCGGGCCCGACGTGGTCGACCTCGTGCTCCGCGACGCCGTCGAGCCCACCCTCGCCGCGCTGCGCGACCGGGGCATCGACTACCGCGGGGTCCTCTACGCCGGCGTGATGCTCACCCCCGACGGGCCGAAGATCCTCGAGTACAACGTCCGCTTCGGCGACCCCGAGGCCCAGGTGGTGCTGCCCCGGATCACCAGCGACCTGGTCACCCTGCTGGCCGAAGCCGCCGTCGGCGAACTCAGGTCGGCGCCCGAGGTGTCCACCGACGCCGCGGTCACCGTGGTGTGCGCCACCGAGGGCTACCCCACCGCGCCCCGCACCGGCGACGTGATCCACGGCCTCGACGACGCCGCCGCGCTCGAGGGCGTGACCGTGTTCGGTGCGGGGGTGGCCGCCGACGCCGCAGGGCGCATCGTCACCGCTGGGGGGCGCGTCCTCACCGTCACCGGCACCGGCCCGACGCTCGCGGCGGCGCGCGAACGCGCCTACGCCGCGGTCGACCTCATCGAGTGGCCGGGTCGGCTCGTGCGCCACGACATCGCCGCCTCGGCGGCCGTCGACCATGGCTGAGGCCCGGCCGAACCCGGTGCGAGCGGTCGGCAGGTGGACGGCGCCGTTGCCGAACCACCGGCCGCCCGCACCGGGGGAGTTCTCGTCCCCGACCTACGACGCTCGGCGCACCGAGCCGTCGTCGGCGATCTCCATCTCGAAGGTCACCAACGGCACCGGGACCCGCGCCCCGTCGCTCTCGTCGAACGGGTCGTCTCCGAACGGGGTGGGCTGGGCCTTGGCCGCCACCTTCTCGGCCTTGCGACGCTCCTTCTCCTCACGCCGCAGCTCGCGCTTGGACACCCGGTGCGGGCGGGCCGAGCTCGACCGCACCCCGGCTGCCGCGATGGCGCACCCGATGCAGAACGGCGGCTTCTTCTCCCCGAACGGGTACACCAGGCAGTCGGGGCAGTACTCGCCGCCGCACTCGCGGCAGCGGGCCGAAGAGGCCTCGAAGGGGTGCTTGTCGCAACGTCCGTCCATCGCCCGTTCCTGTGTCTCGTCGTGGCACCGACGGCCGACCCGGTCGTCGACCCGCCTGCACTGCCCATCGACGCGCCCGAGGGGGCACTTGATGATCCATTCGAACTGTTTTCCCCGACCCGGGACCCCGTCGTGACCGATGCCGACAGGGGTGACCTCGTCCCCAACGTGCTCGCCGAGCGCTACGCCAGCGCCGCGATGCGGGCCATCTGGTCGCCCCGCCAGAAGGTGATCCTCGAGCGCCAGCTGTGGATCGCCGTGCTGCGGGCCCAGCAGCAGCTCGGTGTCGATGTGTCCGACGCGGTGATCGCCGACCACGAGCGGGTCGTCGACCACGTCGACCTCGACTCGATCGCCGCCCGCGAGCGGGTCAACCTCCACGACGTCAAGGCCCGCATCGAGGAGTTCTGCGCCCTCGCCGGCCACGAGGTGATCCACCGGGGGATGACCTCGCGCGACCTCACCGAGAACGTCGAGCAGCTCCAGGTTCGCCTCGCGCTCACGCTCGTGCGCGACCGCCTCGTGGCCATCGCCGCCCGTCTCGCCGAGCGCGCCGTCGAGCACCGCGACACCGTCATCACCGGTCGGAGCCACAACGTCCCCGCCCAGGCCACCACCTTGGGCAAGCGCTTCGCGTCGGCGGCCGACGAGGTGCTGACCGCGCTGGCCAGGGTCGACTCCCTCCTGGAGCGCTACCCGTTGCGGGGGATCAAGGGCCCGGTCGGCACCCAGCAGGACCAGCTCGACGTGCTCGGCGGCGACCCCCAGCGTGTCGCCGAGCTCGAGGCTGCGGTCGCCGGGCACCTCGGGTTCGATCAGGTGCTCGACTCGGTGGGCCAGGTGTACCCCCGCGCGCTCGACCTCGACGTGGTGTCGGCGCTCCTGCAGGCCGCCGCCGGGCCGTCGAGCCTGGCCACCACCATCCGGCTGATGGCCGGCCACGACCTCGTCACCGAGGGCTTCCGGCCCGGTCAGGTCGGCTCGTCGGCCATGCCCCACAAGATGAACACCCGCTCGTGCGAGCGGGTCAACGGCTTGGCCGCCGTCCTCGCCGGCCACCTCGCCATGGTCACCCACCTGGCCGGCGACCAGTGGAACGAGGGCGACGTGTCGTGCTCGGTGGTGCGCCGGGTCGCGCTGCCCGACGCCTTCTTCGCCTTCGACGGCCTGGTCGAGACCGTCCTCACCGTCCTCGCCGACTTCGGGGCCTACCCCGCGGTCATCGAGGCCGAGCTGGCCCGCAACCTGCCGTTCCTCGCCACCACCCGCGTGCTGACCGCCGCGGTGGCGGCGGGGGTGGGGCGCGAGGAGGCCCACGAGATCATCAAGGAGCACGCCGTGGCCGCTGCGCTCGACCGGCGGGAACGGCCAGCCGACGCTGCCGACCTGCTCGACCGGCTGGGTGCCGACCCCCGCCTCCGCCTCGGCCCCGAGGGGGTGGCCGCGCTGGTGTCCGACCCGCTGTCGTTCGTCGGCGCCGCGCCCGCCCAGGTCGACGCCGTCGTGGCCCGGGTGGGAGCGGTCGTCGCCGCCCACCCCGATGCCGCCGCCTACCGACCCGGCGAGATCCTGTGAGGCAGCGGTGAGCCCGATCGACCTGCCGCTGGTGCACTCGGGCAAGGTGCGCGACGTCTACGACGCCGGCGCCGGCCGCCTGCTGCTCGTCGCCTCCGACCGGGTGTCGGCGTTCGACGTCGTCATGGCCGAGCCCGTCCCCGACAAGGGCCGGGTGCTCACCGCCATCTCGATGTTCTGGTTCGACCGGCTCGCCGACGTGGCCCCCAACCACCTGGTGCCGCCCACCGACGACGGGCCCGACGCGCTCGTCGATCCCGACCTGGCCGGTCGCTCCATGCTGTGCCGACGGGCCGACATGGTGCCCATCGAGTGCATCGTGCGGGGCCACCTCGCCGGGTCGGCCTGGGCCGAGTACCGCGAGCACGGGACCGTGCACGGGGCCCGCCTCCCGGCTGGGTTGGTCGAGGCCGACGAGCTCCCGGCCCCGATCTTCACGCCGTCGACCAAGGCCGCCGCGGGCCACGACGAGAACATCTCGTTCGACGCCGCCGTGGCGCTCGTCGGGGGCGAGGTCGCCGAGGCCGCCCGCCAGCTGTCGCTGGCGGTGTTCCGACGGGGCGCGGCCCTCGCCGCCGAGCGGGGGATCATCGTCGCCGACACCAAGCTCGAGCTGGGGTTCGTCGACGGCGAGCTGGTCGTGGCCGACGAGCTGCTCACCCCCGACTCGTCGCGGTTCTGGCCGGTCGACGAGTGGCAGCCCGGCCGCACCCCGCCGTCGTTCGACAAGCAGCCGCTGCGCGACTTCCTCGCCGGCCTCGACTGGGACCGCCGTCCGCCGCCGCCGGCGCTGCCGCCGGAGGTGGTGGCGGCCACCCGGGCCCGCTACGTCGAGGCCTACGAGCGGCTGTCGGGCGAGCCGTTCGCCGCCTGGCCGGGGGGCGCGTGAGCGGCGGGGCCTTGTCGGCTCGCTCGGCCCGAGGGCGATCATGACCGGGCGGGACCGGGCGGCGGCGATGCCCGAGTGGTTCGACCAGGACGCCTTCGCAGTGCGCTTCGAGTGGGGGCCGCACGGCCTGCGGCGCCTGGCGCCCAAGGTCGACGTGGTGGTGATCGTCGACGTGCTGCGGTTCACCACCTGCGTCGACGTGGCCGTCGGACGGGGTGCCCAGGTGCTGCCCTACCGCTGGCACGACGGCGACGAGGCCGCGTTCGCCGAGGCGCAGGGCGCCGTCCTCGCCACGAGCGACGACACGGGCGACGGGTGGTCGCTGTCGGCGGCGGCGCTGGCGTCGATCCCGGCCGGCACCCGGCTGGTGCTGCCCTCGGCCAACGGGTCGGCCCTGTCGTTCGGCGCCGCCGAGGCGGGCGCCGGGCTGGTCGTCGCCGCCT
The DNA here is from genome assembly GCA_035464115.1 of Acidimicrobiales bacterium. Classification (GTDB taxonomy): domain Bacteria; phylum Actinomycetota; class Acidimicrobiia; order Acidimicrobiales; family SKKL01; genus DATHSN01. Next base: position 4,076 of record DATHSN010000197.1, read on the forward strand.
GTCTCCGCAACGCCTCGGCGGTCGCCGCCCACCTGGTCGCCGACGGCGGCACCGTCGGCGTGGTGGCGGCGGGGGAGCGGTGGCGGGGCGGCACCGGTCCGCTGCGCCCCGCGGTCGAGGACCTGCTCGGCGCCGGTGCCGTCCTCGCCGGGCTGCCCCTCGAGCACCTGAGCCCCGAGGCCCGCGCTGCACGGGCCGCGTTCCTCGCCGAGCGCGACCGCCTCGACGACGCCATCGCCGCCTGCGGCTCGGGCCGCGAGCTGGCCGAGACGGGACGGGGGCGCGACCTGCCGCTCGCCGCCGCGCTCGACGCCTCGACGGTCGTGCCCGTCCTGCGCCAGGACCGCTTCGTCGCCGGGTGATTCCCCGTTCTTGCGTGGATTCGTCGCGGTCTGCGCGACGGATCCACACGAGAACGAGGTGGGCTCGAACCGTCGCGCGTGCTGCGCGCCATGCGCGCACGATGCGCGTCGGTTCGGCTCCCACGGCGGTGGGCGGGGGGCGGGGCCGGGGTGTGCGACGATGGGCGCCATGAGGTTCGACGTGCACGTCGAGGTCCGCCTGCGCTCCGGCGTGGCCGACCCCCAGGGCTCCACCATCGAGCGGAGCCTGCCCGCCCTCGGGTTCGACGGCGTCAGCGGGGTCCGGGTGGGCAAGAGCATCCGCTTCGCCATCGACGCCGCCGACGAGGCGTCGGCCCGCGCCGAGGTCGACGACATGTGCCAGCGCTTCCTCACCAACCCGGTCATCGAGGACGCGTTCATCGAGGTGGCCGCGGTGGCGCCGGCATGAGCGCCCGCATCGGGGTCGTGCTGTTCCCGGGGTCGAACTGCGAGGCCGACGTGGTCGAGGCCCTGGTGGGGCTCGGCGCCGATGCCGAGGTCCTCTGGCACGGCGACCCCACCATCAAGGGCGTCGACGTGGTGGTGCTCCCCGGCGGCTTCGCCCACGGCGACGCGCTCCGGCCTGGCGCCATCGCCCGCTTCGCCACGGTGATGGACGCCGTCGTCGACCACGCACGCGGCGGTGGGGCGGTCGTCGGGATCTGCAACGGCTTCCAGGTGCTCACCGAGGTGGGGCTCCTGCCCGGGGCGCTGCAGAAGAACCGGGGCCTCAAGTTCATGTGCGGCCCGGCGCAGGTGCGGGTGGAGACCTCGGCGTCGGTGCTCACCAGCGGCGTGGCCCCGGGCACCGTGCTCGACATCCCGGTGAACCACTTCGAGGGCAACTACACCTGCTCACCCGAGACGCTCGCCGAGCTGCGCGCCGACGACCGGGTGGTGCTGCGCTACGTCGAGAACCCGAACGGCTCGATCGACGACATCGCCGGCGTGCGCAACGCCGACGGCAACGTGGTGGGTCTCATGCCCCACCCGGAGCGGGCCGTGCACGAGCTGCTCGGCAGCGTCGACGGCATCCCGCTCCTGCGATCGATGATCGCGGCGACGGTGGCGGCGGCCTGACGCCGCGGCGGTGATCCGACCGGGCGGCGCCGCCGACGCCGCCGGTCCACCGAGGGTCAGCTGGCCCGGCTGATCCCCGCCTGCTTGAGCGCCGAGGCGGGCACCCCGAGCTCGCGCCACGCCGCGTAGGAGATGCCCTTGCGCTCGCTGTAGGGCTTGGCCGCGGTGACGAAATCGCTCTCGAGCGCGTCGATGTCGACCGATGCGTCGACGCTGGCCAGCTCGTCCTGCAGGTCGAGTCGCTCCTGCACGAGCTGGAGGCGCTTGAGCGGATCGGCGTCGGGGATCTGGGCCTCGATCGCGTCGAGCCGGGTGCGGATCGACTCGGGGGTGCGCTTGCGGCCCCGCTTGGGCTTGTGGGCCTCGAGCGCCTCCAAATAGGCCCGCACGGCCCGGCCCTGGGACCGTCCTTCGGCCAGGGCGGCCTTGTGCTCATCGGACATGGATCGACTTTTCTTGGCGGTCATATCGGCGATTCGACCACGGCCATTGTGCGATATCAAGCCAGCATCGCCGCATCCATTCATCGGATTGTGAGCGAGCGCATTGATGTGACCGACGGATGTCGCCCGGAGAGGTACCGTCGGGGCCATGGTGGATGCGCTGCACCGCTCCCTCGGGCTCACCGATGACGAGGCTGCCGACATCGAGCGCATCCTCGGTCGCGACCCGAACCCGCTCGAGCTGGCCATGTACGCGGTGATGTGGTCCGAGAACTGCTCCTACAAGTCGTCGCGCCGCCACCTCGGCCGGCTGCCGACCGAGGCGCCGTGGGTGCTGGTCGGCCCGGGTGAGAACGCCGGGGTGGTCGACGTGGGCGACGGCATCGCCGCCGCCATCCGCATCGAGAGCCACAACCACCCGTCGGCCATCGAGCCCTACCAGGGCGCGGCCACCGGGGTGGGGGGCATCCTGCGCGACATCTTCACCATGGGGGCCCGCCCCATCGCGCTCATGGACCCGCTGCGCTTCGGCCCGCTCGACGATCCCCGCAGCCGCTGGGTGGCCGAAGGGGTCGTCAGCGGCATCTCGGGCTACGGCAACTCGGTCGGGGTCCCCACCGTGGGCGGCGAGACGGTGTTCGACCCCACCTACCGGGGCAACCCGCTCGTGAACGTGTTGTGCCTCGGGATCCTGCCCGCCGACCGGCTGGTGCTCGGCCAGGCCACCGGTGTGGGCAACCTGGCCGTGCTGCTCGGGTCGGCGACGGGGCGCGACGGCATCGGCGGGGTGAGCGTGCTCGCCTCGGCCGGGTTCTCCGACGAGGCGGCCGACGCCGAGAAGCGTCCCAGCGTGCAGGTCGGCGACCCGTTCGAGGAGAAGCGGCTCATCGAGGCGTGCCTCGAGCTGCTCGAGGCCGGGTTGGCCGTCGGCATCCAGGACCTCGGCGGTGCCGGGCTCACCTGCGCCACCAGCGAGACGGCATCGCGGGGCGGCATGGGCATGGACGTCGACGTGTCGGCCGTGCCCCGCCGCGAGGAGGGCATGGAGCCGTTCGAGGTCATGACCAGCGAGTCCCAGGAGCGGATGCTGGCCATCGTCGAGCCCGGCGACCTCGACGCCGTGCTCGCCATCTGCGAGCGCTGGGAGGTGGCGGCCGACGTGGTGGGCCGGGTCACCACCGGCGGGGCGCTGCGGGTGCTCGACGGCTGGGACGGCGAGGTCCTCGCCGAGGTGCCGGCCTCGTCCCTGCACGACGCCGCCCCCCTCTA
>DATHSN010000198.1:0-3503 GCA_035464115.1 Acidimicrobiales bacterium
ATCGATGTTCGCGAACTCCGTGAACGAATTGTTCACCGGATCCGCCTCCGCCAACACCTTCGTGATCGCCGCCGTCAACGTCGTCTTCCCATGGTCGATATGACCCATGGTCCCCACATTCACATGCGGCTTCGAACGATCAAACTTTGCCTTCGCCATGGGAGATCCCTGGAGTCCTTTCTTGACGTGCCCGACGGGAGTACGTGCGTGTCCCTAGAGACAGGGGGGCGGGCTACTCGCCTCGAACCCGGGTGACGATCTCTTCTTGGACCGCCTGCGGCATCTGCTGGTACGAGTCGAACTGCATCGTGTACGTGGCTCGACCCTGGGTGCGCGACCGCAGGTCGGTAGCGTAGCCGAACATCTCCGACAGCGGGACGTCGGCGGAGATGACCTGGCTGTTGCCGCGCTGCTCGGTGCCGGCGAGCCGGCCCCGACGAGACGACAGGTCGCCCATGACGTCGCCGAGGTAGTCGTCGGGAGTGACCACCTCGACCTTCATGATGGGCTCGAGGAGGATGGGCTTGGCCTTGCGGGCCGCCTCCTTGAACGCCATGACACCGGCGATCTTGAACGCCATCTCCGAGGAGTCGACGTCGTGGAACTTGCCGTCGGTGAGCGTGACGCGCACGTCGACGGTGGGATAGCCGGCGAGCACGCCGGCGGTCATCGACTCCTGGATGCCGGCATTGACCGAGGGGATGTACTCCTTCGGGATGCGACCGCCGGTGACCTTGTCGATGAACTCGTACCCGCCACCGGGCCCGGTGGGCTCGATGTTGATCTCGACCTCGGCGAACTGGCCCGATCCACCCGTCTGCTTCTTGTGGGTGTAGGTGATCTTCTCGGCCGTGTTGCTGATGGTCTCGCGGTAGGCCACCTGGGGCTTGCCGACCGTGGCGTCGACGTTGAACTCGCGCAGCATCCGGTCGACGATGACCTCGAGGTGCAGCTCGCCCATGCCCGAGATGACCGTCTGGCCGGTCTCCTCGTCGGTGCGCACCTGGAAGGTGGGGTCCTCTTCGGACAGCGAGTAGAGGGCCTTGGCCAGCTTGTCCTGGTCGGCCTTGGTCTTGGGCTCGACGGCCACGTGGATCACCGGCTCGGGGAACTCGAGCTGCTCGAGCACGATCGGGTGCTTGTCGTCGCAGAGGGTGTCGCCGGTGCGGGTGTCCTTGAGGCCGATGCCGGCCACGATGTGGCCGGCGAAGACGGCCTCTTTGTCCTCACGGTCGTTGGCGTGCATCTCGACGATGCGGCCGATCCGCTCCTTCTTGCCGGTGCGGGCGTTCATCACCGTGCCGCCCTTCTCGAGCGAGCCCGAGTAGACGCGGAAGTAGGTGAGCTTGCCGTGGGGGTCGGCCACGATCTTGAACGCCAGGGCGGCGAAGGGGGCGTCGTCGGCGGGCGAGCGCTCGAGCTCCTCGTCGCCCTTGAGGCTCATGCCGGTGACGGCCGGCAGGTCGAGCGGCGACGGCAGGAAGTCGACGACGGCGTCGAGCAGGGGCTGCACGCCCTTGTTCTTGAACGCCGAGCCGTTGAGCACGGGCACGATGGTGTTGGCGATGGTGCCCTCGCGCAGGGCGCGCCGCAGGTCGTCGGCGGTGATCTCCTCCTCGCCGACGTACTTCTCGAGGATCGTCTCGTCGAACTGCGACAGCACGTCGACCAGGTTCTGGCGGTACTCCTCGGCCTGCTCGACCAGCTCGTCGGGGATGTCGGTGACGTCCCACTCGGCGCCGAGCTCCTCGTCGTGCCACACGAGGGCCTTCATGTTCAACAGGTCGATGACGCCCTTGTAGTGGCCCTCGGCGCCGATCGGGAGCTGCACGATGGCCGTGTTGGCGCCGAGTCGGTCGCGGATGCTCTCCTCGGCGGCGAAGAAGTCGGCGCCCATGCGGTCCATCTTGTTGATGAAGCAGATGCGGGGCACGCCGTACTTGTTGGCCTGGCGCCAGACGGTCTCGGTCTGGGGCTCGACGCCGGCGACGCCGTCGAACACGGCCACCGCGCCGTCGAGCACCCGCAGCGAGCGCTCGACCTCGACGGTGAAGTCGACGTGGCCGGGCGTGTCGATGATGTTGATGCGGGTGTCGTTCCACATGGCCGTGGTGGCCGCGGAGGTGATGGTGATGCCGCGCTCTTGCTCCTGGACCATCCAGTCCATGGTGGCGGCGCCCTCGTGGACCTCACCGATCTTGTAGTTGCGGCCCGTGTAGTAGAGGATCCGCTCGGTGGTCGTGGTCTTGCCCGCGTCGATGTGGGCCATGATCCCGATGTTGCGGGTCTTGTCGAGCGGGTGGGTGCGCTTGATGCTCATCAGCGGGGGTTCCTGGCGTGCGTGTCGGATCGGATCACTGCGGCGGGTCTCACGGTCGTGCTGACACGGCACAGCCGGGCCCGCGGTGGGGGCCCGGCTGGCGCGGTGCCTGGCGTGCGGTGCAGCGGCGCCCCTACCAGCGGTAGTGGGCGAACGCCTTGTTGGACTCGGCCATCTTGTGGAGGTCTTCGCGGCGCTTCACCGAGGCGCCGATGCCGTTGGAGGCGTCGAGGATCTCGTTGGCGAGCCGCTCGGCCATGGTGCGCTCGCGACGCTGCCGGGAGTAGCCGACGACGTAGCGGATGGCCAAGGTGTTGGCCCGGCGGGGGCGCACCTCGACGGGGACCTGGTAGGTGGCGCCGCCGACGCGACGGCTGCGCACCTCGAGCTGGGGCTTGACGTTGTCGATGGCCCGCTTGAGCGTGGAGACCGGCTCGCTGCCCGTCTTGGTCTCGACGATGGCCAGCGCGTCGTAGACGAGGCGCTCGGCGAGCGAGCGCTTGCCGCGCTGCATGACCTTGTTGACGATCTGGGTGACGAGCACCGACCGGTAGATGGGGTCGGGGCTCAGCTCGCGGCGGGGGGCGGGACCCTTGCGGGGCATGTCAGCTGTCCTTCTTCGCGCCGTAACGGCTCCGGGCCTGCTTGCGGTCGCGCACCCCGGAGGTGTCGAGGGTGCCGCGGATGATCTTGTAGCGCACGCCGGGGAGGTCCTTCACCCGGCCGCCGCGCACGAGCACGATGGAGTGCTCCTGGAGGTTGTGGCCCTCGCCCGGGATGTAGGCGGTGACCTCGATCCCGCTCGTGAGCCGCACGCGGGCCACCTTCCGCAGCGCCGAGTTCGGCTTCTTCGGGGTGGTGGTGTACACGCGGGTGCACACGCCCCGTCGCTGGGGGGCGCCCTTCAGCGCCGGAGTCTTGCCCTTCGCGGGCTTGGACTCGCGGCCCTTGCGGACCAGCTGCTGGATCGTGGGCACAGATACCTCTCGTGAAACGTACGGGGGGAGCGGATGGGCGAGCGCGACAGCGCTGAGGCCGACGTCGCATCCTAGGGGGCGCATCGGCGGAACGGCAAGCCGCGGCCGGGGGTGCGCGCACCCCCGGTCGACGGCTCAGCTGGCCGAGTCGTCGGCGGCCGTGGGCAGGCCGATGACCGCGGCGGTGGCCACCTCGGCGGCCTGGC
>DATHSN010000199.1:0-4292 GCA_035464115.1 Acidimicrobiales bacterium
CGTTCCAGCTCGAGAGCTGGAACCGCGACGACCGGCTGGTGCTCACCCGCAACGAGAGCTACTGGCGCACCGACGCCAACGGCACCCAGCTCCCCTACCTCGACGAGCTCGTGTTCCGGCCCATCCCCGACGAGGACTCCCGCCTCGCCACCGTGCGCTCCGGCGACGCCCAGGTCGGCCAGACCCTGCGCCAGAGCCTGGTCCGCCAGGCCCAGGAGGCCTCCGAGGCCGGCGAGCTGCAGACCTTCCTCGCCATCGGCAACAACGGCGGCGGGTCGATCTTCAACACCCTGGTCCCGCCGGTCGACGACCAGCGCGTCCGTCTCGGCCTCGCCCACGCCCTCGTCCAGGAGGACCTGGTCGACATCCTCGGCGGCACCGGCATCACCCCGCCGCAGAGCCAGTACTTCTCGCCCGACTCGCCCTGGTTCTCCGAGGCGGTCGACGAGGCCTGGCCCAAGTACGAGCCCGAGACGGCCCAGGCGCTGCTCCAGGAGTACATCGACGACCCGGCCCGCTCCGACGGCCAGGCCCCGGGCACGCCGATCTCGGTCACCTTCAACTGCCCGCCCGACCCGTCGCTCATCGAGATCTCGCAGGCCTACCAGGCCTTCTGGAACGCGGTGGGCGTCGAGGTGGAGCTGGTGCAGGTCGAGCAGGCGCCCCACATCGGCAACGCCATCGGCTCGCCCGACACCGACCCGCCGTTCCTCGGCGACTACATGATCAACTGCTGGCGCATGGGGGCCAACGAGGACCCCTACACCACCTTGTCGATCGCCTTCGGCCCGGTGGAGAGCCAGCCGCAGAACTTCACCAACTACACCTCGGAGACGGTGACGGCGAACATCGAGACGCTGCGCACCAGCACCGACTTCGACGAGCGCTACGCGGCGGTCGAGGCGATCATGCTCGAGTTCACCGAGCAGGTCCCGAACCTGTGGACCGGCGGCACCGCCACCGCCCTCTACGCCCAGCCCAACGTCCGCAACCTGCCGGCGTGGACCATCCCCGGTCCCGACGGCGTGGAGCCCATCTTGGGCAGCGGCGTGCTCAACAGCGAGATCTACTGGGCCGAGGTCTGGCTCGAGCAGTAGCACCCCGATGGGGAGGGGCCGGCCCGGCCGGCCCCTCCCCGTCGCACCGCAGCACCGCAGCACCGCAGCACCGCAGCACCGCAGGACCGCAGGACAGAGTCACCGCAGGACAGAGAACACCGCAGCACCGACACACCACCACACCGGCGCCACCCGCGCCGGCGCCGAGCTGGGGGGAGCGCACGAGATGTTGACGATGATCGGGAAGAAGGCCCTCGGGCTGATACCCGTGATCCTGGCGGCCTCGTTCCTGACGTTCATGTTGTTGAGCCTGTTGCCCGGTGACCCCGTGCTGACGATCCTCGGGCCCAACAACGTGTCGCCGGAGAACATCGAGGCGGTGCGCGCCGAGCTCGGGCTCGACGACCCGTTGCCGCTGCGCTACCTGAGCTGGTTGGGCGATGCCCTCACCGGCGACCTGGGGCGGTCGTACCAGACCAACCAGGAGGTGCTCGAGGGCATCCGTGAGCGGCTACCGGTGACGATCCAGCTCATGGTCATGTCGCTGACGATCGCCCTGGTCATCAGCATCCCCCTCGGCGTCATCACCGCCTACCGGGCCGGCTCCCGCTTCGACAAGGCGGTCACCGCCATCAGCTTCGGGTTGTTGTCGGTCCCGAACTTCATGTTGGCGCTGTTGTTGATCATCGTGTTCGCCGTCGAGCTCGGGTGGTTGCCCGCCACCGGCTGGACCCGCCTCACCGAGGATCCCTTCCAGAGCATCCGCTCGGCGATCCTCCCGGCCATCTCGTTGTCGGTGGCCAACGTGGCGGTGTTCACCCGACTGCTGCGCACCGACATGATCTCCACGCTGCAGGACGACCACGTGATGATGGCCAAGGCGAAGGGGCTGCCCACGTCGCAGATCCTCTTCCGCCACGCGCTGCGCCCGTCGTCGTTCTCGCTCATGACCCTGATCGGCCTGCAGATGGCGGCGCTCATCGGCGGCTCCATCGTGGTCGAGCAGATCTTCGCCCTCCCGGGGCTCGGCACCTACCTCATCCGTTCGATCCAGCAGCGCGATCTGCTGGTGGTGCAGGGCGTGGTGCTCGTCCTGGCCGTGGCCTACGTGGTCATCAACTTCGTGATCGACGTCCTGTACACCATCTTGGACCCGAGGATCCGCCATGGACACGCACGCGCGACCGCATGACGACCACTCCCACGATCGGGAGGCCAACACCGAGGAAGCGGCCCATCTCGGGGTGCAGTCGGTCCCCGCGGGATCGCTGATCCTCGAAGACATCGGCTCCGACGAGGACGACGTCCAGCACAAGCAGAAGGGCAGGTTGAGCATCCCCTTCTGGGTGTGCGTGGCCTGGATCGCCCTCATCTTGTTCTTCGCGGCCTTCGCCCCGTGGCTCCCGGTGAAGGACCCCAACGCCATCGACGTGCCCAACAAGCTGGCGGGCGTCGGGTCGCCGGGGTTCCCTCTCGGTGCCGACGGGCTCGGGCGCGACCTGCTCGCCCGAGTCGTCTTCGGGGCCCGGGTGTCGGTGACCATCTCGCTGGCGGCGGTGCTCACCGGCATGATCGTCGGGGGCACCCTCGGCATGATGGCGGGCTACCTGCGGGGTCGCTTCGAGCAGATCACCATGGGCATGGTCAACGTGCTGCTCGCCTTCCCGGGCATCATCTTGCTGCTCGCCCTGGTGGCGTTCGTGGGCCAGAGCCTCGGGGCCGTCACCGCCGCGGTGGCGTTCCTGTCGATCCCGATCTACACCCGCATCGCCCGGGCCACCACCCTGGCCGTCGCCCAGCGCGAGTTCGTGTTGGCGGCCAAGGCGCTCGGGGCCAAGAAGAGCCGCATCCTGTTCCGAGAGATCGCCCCCAACGTGTTCCTCCCGGTGGCGGCGTTCGGCCTCATCGCGCTGGGCACGGTCATCGTGCTCGAGGGCACGCTGGCCTTCCTCGGCCTGTCGGTGCAGCCTCCGGCCGCCACCTGGGGATCCACCATCGCCGAGGGCAAGCGGCACCTGGGCGACGGCATCTACCACGTGGCGCTCGTGCCGTCGTTCGCCATGTTCTTCACGGTGTTCTCGCTGAACTTCGTGGGCGACGCGCTCCGCAACCGCTTCGACGTGCGCGAGTCGCAGCTGTAGCGACCCCACCACGCCGAGCACTGACCCGAGGGGCGGCCTAGCGGCCGCCCCTCGGCGCGTCCCAGGGCCGGAGCGGCGGACCCGGGTCGGTGCCGGTGACCACGGCCAGCAGCTGGCGCAGCATGGCGGCGGTGGCGCCCCACACCGTGTCGCCCACCAGCTCGAAGAACCAGATCGGGCGCTCGACGGCCCCCCGGCGCCACACCTCCTCGTGGAACACGCCGTCGGCCAACAGCTCGGCCAGCCCGACGTGGAGCACCTCCTCGACCTCGCGAGGGTCGGGGCGGGTGTCGGGAGGGCCGGGGAGGATCCCGACGTAGGGCACGATGAACGAGCGGCTCGACACCGTGGTGAGGTGGTCGAGCTCGCCGACCACCTCGATGCCGTCGGGGGCGATCCCGATCTCCTCGCAGGTCTCGCGCAGGGCGGTGGCCACCAGGTCGACGTCGCCCGGCTCCCATCCCCCGCCGGGGAAGCTCACCTCGCCCCGATGGGAGCGCAGGTCCCAGGACCGCCGGGTGAGCACGACGTGGGGCTCACCCTCGTGCTCGTAGATCGGGGCCAGCACGGCCGAGGCCCGCACACCCTCGGCCTCGACCGCCACCGGCCGGGCGGCGGGCGCGTTGCCCAGGGCCCGGCGGACGTCGGCGAGCGACGGACGCCGGTCGACGGCGGCCAGGTGGGCCCACGGGGCCCGAGCTCCGGGGCGCCAGCCGTCGGGGCGGGGGATGACCTGTGGCCCACCGCGCACCACGTCGGGCGCGGTGGCAGCGATGCCCTCGGCGGCCTCGGCGGCGGGATGGTCGGCCGGGTCGCGCACGCCTCAGGCGACCGGTCCGCTCCCCGCCGTCGCCCCGGCCGTGCCGGTGGGATCGACGAGGTGCTCGAGCACCTCGCGCAGCCCGCCCTTCTTCAGGTCGGCCATGATGCGCCCGGGGGTGGACTCGCCGCGCTCCCACTCCATCCAGGAGGCGAGCAGCTTGGCGGGGTCGGGGGGCGGTTTCTCCATCCCGCGAGCCTACCGACGCTCTGTCGCTCTGCGAACTGGCGCCCTCTGCGAACTGGCGAATCGTCGGTGCGCCGGGCGCACCCT
>DATHSN010000200.1:0-3778 GCA_035464115.1 Acidimicrobiales bacterium
CGGTCGGTCGGTGCTGTCGGCGATCGCCGAGACGTGGGCGACCAGCCCGGCCTGCGACGGTCGGTTGTAGTAGGGCGTGACCGACAAGATGCCGTCGACCCCGAGCGCGGTGGCCGTCTCGGTCATCGCCACCGCGTGGGCGGTGTCGTTGCTGCCGGTGCCCGCGACGACCACGGCGTCGGGCACCGCCTCGCGCACCGCGCGGATGAGGTCGAGGTGCTCGTCCTTCGACAACGTGGGGCTCTCGCCGGTGGTGCCGGCGACGACCAGCCCGTCGTTGCCGTGCTCGACCAGCCACCGGGCGAGCGTGGCGGCGCCGTCGAGATCGAGGCGACCGTCGTCGGTGAACGGGGTGGCCATGGCCGTGAGCACTCGTCCGAACCGTGGCATCAGCGAACCCCCTCGGGGACAGGGACGACGACGACCCGGGTCACCGGTGCTCCTCGGCGCGGTCGATGCCGAGCGTGGCCAGCAGGTCCTCGTGCAGCTCGAACCACACCGTGTGGTACGAGTCGATCAACGGCTTGGTGAACCACTCGTGCTCGCCGGCACGCACCCGGGCCAGCGCGGCGCCGAGCCGATCGGTGTACCCACCGAACCGGTCGAGCACCTTGGCCAGGTCGGCGCACACCGGCTCGACCCGCTCGTGCAGGTCGGCCAGCCGGTCGACCACCGAGGCGTCGTAGTCCGTGTCGAGGTGGTCGTTGACGACCTCGCCCCGCACCTGGAAGTCGGTGCAGACGATGAGCAGCTCCGGGTTGAGCGCCATGAAGCGGCGGTAGGCGTCGTCGACGATGCCACGGTCGCCGGTGGCGGCGAGCTCCTCGGCGAGGCACCGGCCGAGCTCGTCGCGGCCCCGCGTGGTGAGCGACCACCCGGTGAGGCGACCCTCCCGGTGGCTGACCAGCGCCTCGGCGGCGAACGCGTCGAGGGGGGCCAGCACCTCGGCGAGGTCGAGGCCCACGGCGTCGGCCAGGCGTTCGGTGTCGGCGAACCCCTTCAGCCGCAGGCCGTGCAGGACGAGCAGTGACGGGTCGGAGGGCAACGACATCGTTGGACGACCCTACTCGGCGCCCGCGTCGGTACCGTCGACGTGACGGGCCAGCTCGTCGAGGTCGAGTCGGTCGATGGCCCGCACCCAGTCGTGGGGCCGCGGGGCTGCGATGGCGTCGGGCATGAACGGCACCACTCCCGCTGCAGCCCGCCGCACCCAGGCGGCGAGCAACCGGCTGGTGAGCCACCGGGGCGGTCGGGCCAGGTCGGGGCGGGCCTCGGGCCGCAGGTAGACCTGCACCAGCACGACCCGCACCAGTCGGGGCGACACCTCGACGCCGTGGGCGCGGGCGCGGTGCACGAGCTGGGATCCGAGCACGTGGAGCTCGCGGGCGCCGGCGGCCACCGACGACGCCAGCGCGGTGGCGGAGGTGACCACCACCACCGCCGGGACCCGACGCGAGCCGAACGCCACGCTGCGCCGGACCAGGCGGCGCCCGGCCAGGTAGCTCACCACCGATCGGCCGGTGCCGCTGCGGCGACGGGCCGCCTCGATCCGAGCGAGGGCCTCGTCGGCGGTGCGCACGTCGAGCGGGTCGCGCACGACCCGGTGGGCGACGGCGTCGACCAACGCCGCACCCCGGGCGCGAGCGGCGTCGGGGAGCCGGCCCCCGCGCCGCACCAACCCCCGCAGGCCACCCGCGTCGACCGCGGCGCGCCCGAGCTCGGCGACGACCGCGTCGACCTGCCCCTCACGGGTGGCCCCGACCTCCGCCCCGGTCCCCTCGGCCTCGGGCCCCCCGGAGCTGCCGCCGGCGTCGGCGACGCCGTCGGTCGCATCGCCGGGACCGGTGCCGCCCGGTCGGCGGCGGCGGCGGCGGCGCATCAATCGTCGACCGGAACGAGGCGCGACCCCGAGGGCGCGCGAGGTCGGCCCTCGGCCTCGCGGGCCTTGTCGCGGGCGACCCGGCGCAGGATCAGCGCATAGCCGCCGATGGCCAGCGACCCGAAGAACGCCCACTGGATGGCGTAGCTCAGGTGGGGGCCCTCGTCGCGGTCGGGTGGGGCCACCGGGAGCGGCAGATCGCCCACCGGGGGCGCCTGCGCCTCGAGGGCGAGCCAGTCGGCCACCAGGTCGAGGCGGGTCTGGGCCTCGACGGCGCCGACGTCGACGCGCGCCAAGCGCTCGATGCGCCCGGTGACCTCGTCGACCGGGCCGGGGGAGCCCCGGACCTGGCTCGGCGACAACAGACCGGCCACCGTGACCCGCCCGGTGGGCGGGGCGGCCCGCGCCGCCCGCGCGTCGGGGTCGTCGCCGACGCCGAGCGGGATCCACCCCCGGTTCACCAGGACCGCCCACCCCTCGTCGGTGACGAGCGGGGTGAGCACCCAGTAGCCGGGCGCCCCTCCGTTGCTGCGGTTGGCGACCAGCACGTCGTCGGCCAGCGAGTAGGTGCCGGTGGCCTCGACCCGCCGGTAGGTGACGGCGTCGGCCTCGGCCGGGGTGGCGTCGGGCGTGATCACGTCGGCGATGGGCTCGGTGGGCAGGTCGGCCCTCGCCTCGAGCAACGCGTTGCGGTCACGCCGCTGCTCGAGCCGCTCGAGCTGCCAGAGCCCGGCGGTGACACAGGCGGCGACGATCACCACGACGAACAGGTGGGACAGGATCCACCGGGGTTGGAGGGTGAACCGGTACACGCCCGCAGGGTACGGCCCCGCGCCGGCGACCGGACATCGACCAACCCACCCGAACCTGCGAACCGCCGCCCGGCGAACCGGCGAACCGGCGAACCCACGGTGCGCCACGCGCACCCACGATTCGCCAGTACGGACGAGGCGTCGCCACCCGACGAACCGGCGAACCCACGGTGCGCCACGCGCACCCACGATTCGCCAGAACGGGTCGGGGTCGGGAGGGTCAGGGCCGCTCGTCGGGCGGGCGGCCCTTGTGCTCCTTCACCTCGCGCACCATCTTCGAGAACTGCTTGCCGCGCCGGCGGCGCTCGACCGCGTCGGCGCGCACGGCGGCGGCCTCGGCCTCGCGCCGCAGCGCACGCCACGAGGCCAGGCGGGCCGGGTCGAGCTGCCCCGATCGGATGGCGTCGGTCACCGCGCAGCCCGGTTCGTTGGTGTGCCCGCAGTCGGTGAAGCGGCACATCTCGGCCAGGTCCTCGACGTCGGCGAAGGTGGCTGCCACCGCGTCGGCGTCGGACACGAGACCGACGGCGCGGATGCCGGGCGAGTCGACGAGGACGCCGCCGCTCGCCAGCAGGTGCAGCTCGCGGGTGGTGGTGGTGTGGCGGCCCTTGGCGTCGCCGGCGCGCACCTCGCCCACCGCGGCGACGTCGGTGCCGGCCAGCGCGTTGGTGAGCGTGCTCTTGCCCGCCCCCGACTCCCCCACGAGCACCACGGTGCGGTCGCGCACGTGGGCGGCCAGGTCGTCGAGGCCCTGCCCCTCGGGGGCCGACAGGGTGAGCACGTCGACCCCGGGGTTCTCGGCCTCGACCCGCTCGGCGATCGCGTCGGCGTCGTCGACCAGGTCGGTCTTGGTGAGCACCACCAGCGGGGTCGCCCCGGCGTCCCAGGCCATCGCCGCGGTGCGGGCGATGCGACCGTGGCGCACCGGACGGTCGAGCCCGCACACCACCGCCACCACGTCGACGTTGGCGGCGAGCAGCTGCTCGGCCTCGGTGGTGGGGTCGCGGCGTCGCAAGAGCGACGTGCGGGGCAGCACGGCGACCACCACCGCGTCGGCGACCAGCACCCAGTCGCCGGGGACCACCGG
>DATHSN010000201.1:0-3496 GCA_035464115.1 Acidimicrobiales bacterium
CGGCAGATGTTGGCGGTGCAGACCACGAGGAGGCGGTCAGGGCTCACGAGCGACTCCGGCGGTGCGCTGACGGGCCCTGATCATGGCGCACGGCCCCGACCCCGGCCGTCCCGACCACGTCGCATCGGTCACACCCGGAACAGAACCGGCCCCATCGCGCTTGTACCGAACGTGCTCATCGACCGACTCACCCAGCAGGCGTTCCGCTCCCTCAACCGGGTGGTGCTCCCCCTCGTGCGCGGCGGTGTGGGCAACCCCCTGCCCGTCGGACTCGGGGTGGTCGTGGTGGAGACCACGGGCCGGAAGTCCGGCCTTCCCCGTCAGGTCCCCCTGGTGTCGGCCCGCCTCGGCGACCGCCTCTTCGTGAGCACCGTGCGCGCCGACTCGCAGTGGCTCCGCAACCTCGAGGCCTCCCCCGAGGCCGTCGTGATGCTCGGCCGGCGTCGTCGCCCCGTCACCGCCTCGATCGAGCGCGGGCCCCTGAACCGGGTGGCGCTCACCGCCGCCTGATCGCCGGCCCGACGGTCGCCGCCCTCGAGCAGACCGTTTCCGTCGCCGTCGGCTCCGATCCGGTGTGGCATCCTCGCCCCGGTGTCGAAGGTCGAGCGGGCGGCGGCGCCCCAGGATCGGTTGGGCGAGGTCGTCCGATCGCGCCGTGAGCGCCTCGGCATCGGCGTGCGCGAGCTCGCCCGCGCCACCGGGCTGTCGCCGTCGTTCATCAGCCAGATGGAGCGGGGCCTCGTCCGCCCCCGCATCACCAGCCTCCACCTGGTGGCCCGCGAGCTCGACACCACCGCCCAGAGCCTGCTCGCCGAGGCCGACCCCGTCGGCTCGATCGTCACCCGGGCCGGCGAGGCCCCGACCGTCGAGCACACCGACGACCCCGACAGCGGCGTCGTGCGCACCCTGGTGGCCGGCGCCCGCGGCCTCACGGCCATGGAGATCACCGGCGCCGTCGGCGAGTTCGGCGACCCCTACGAGCACCCCGGCGAGGAGCTGCTCATCGTGGTGCGGGGCCGCGTCGAGGTCGAGGTGGGCGAGGAGCGCCACCAGCTGGGGGCGGGCGACGCCATCTGCTACGACGGGCGCATCCCCCACCGGTCCCGGCGCCTCGGCGCCGAGCCGACCCAGATCTACCTCATCACCACCCGCGACGACAGGTCCCCGTCAGACGGCTGACCGCCACCGTTCACCGCCGGCTCGCGGTGCCGTCACACTCGTCGGTCAGTGTTCAGCCCCACTGAACGTCCAGTCGGACTGAACACCGGAGGGGTGCATGCGAGCCAAGGTCCTGAGGCTGCTGGTGGCGCTGGCGGCGACGAGCGTGATCGCCGCCGGGTGCGGCGACGACGACACCGACGCGTCGGCGGGTGACACCGACACCGAGGCGGAGGAGGCCGCGGCGACGACCGACCTCGCCGACATCTGCCCCAGTCCGATCGTGGTGCAGACCGACTGGTTCCCGTCCCCCGAGCACGCCTACCTCTACCGCCTCACCGGTGGCGAGGGCACCGTCGACGTCGAGACCGGCGTCTACACCGGGCCGCTGCTCGACACCGGGGTCGACCTCGAGATCCGCTCGGGAGGCCCGTACCTCGGCTTCCAGGCCACGACGGCGATCATGTACCAGGACCCCGACATCCACCTCGGCTACATCAGCCTCGACGAGGCCGTCCAGAACGCCGCCGAGCTCCCCACCGTGGCGGTGATGGCGCCGCTGGAGATCAACCCGCAGATCCTCATGTGGGACCCCGCGGTCCACACCTTCGAGTCGTTCGCCGACATCGGCGCCGGCGACGCCACGGTCAACTACTTCGGCGGGGCCACCTACATGGACTACCTCGTGGCCACCGGCCAGATCCGGGCCGACCAGGCCGACGGCTCCTACGACGGCACCCCGGCCCGCTTCGTGGTGGAGGGCGACCTGGTCCAGCAGGGCTTCGCCACCAGCGAGCCCTACCGCTACGAGAACGAGCTCGACGACTGGGGCAAGCCGGTCGACTTCCTCCTCGTGCACGACAGCGGGTGGGAGATCTACTCCCAGATGCTCTCGGCCCGCCCCGAGGTCGTCGACGAGTTCGCCGCGTGCTGGGAGGCGGTCATCCCCGTGATCCAGCAGAGCGTGGTCGACCACACCGTCGATCCCGACCCCGCCAACCAGCAGATCCTCGCCATCGTCGAGGAGCTCGCCACCACATGGGAGCTGTCGGCCGGCCAGATGCAGTACTCGGTCGACACCGCCCTCGAGCTGGGCGTGTACGGCAACGGGCCCAACGGCACCGTGGGCGATCTGGACCCCGACCGGGTGGCGACGTTCGTCGAGACGGCGATCCCGGTGCTCGACGGGGTGCCCGCCGACCTCGACCCGGCATCGCTCTACACCAACGACTTCATCGACACCGCCATCGGGTTCTGATCGCCGTGCGACTCGACCAGGACACCGTCCCCGTCATCGACCTGTCCCCCGCGCTCGGCACCGGCGGGGGGCGCGACGGCGTCGTCGACCAGATCCGCGCCGCCTGCGAGCGGGTCGGGTTCCTCGTGGTCACCGGCCACGGGGTGCCCGACCCGACGATCGACGCGGTGATCGACGCGTCCCGCGGCTTCTTCGATCTGCCGCTCGACGAGAAGATGCGCTCGCACGTCGAGGGGATCTACCGGGGGTTCACCCCGTCGCAGGCCTCGGCGCTGGCGGCCTCGATCGGCGAGGAGACCCCGCCCGACCTGTGCGAGCTCTACACCATCAACCGGTTCGACGACCCCGACGAGGCGGTGCGCTCGGGACTGCGCCCGGGCCGCGAGGGGTTCTTCCACCCCAACGTCTGGCCCGACACGCCGACCTCGTTCCGCCCGGCGTTCGAGGCCTACTACGCGGCCATGGAGGACCTGTCGGCGACCCTCATGGGGCTGTTCGCCTCGGCGCTCGACCTGCCGGTCGACTGGTTCGACGAACCGATCCGCCACCACATCACCAACCTCACCGTCAACCACTACCCGGCCCAGGACGAGCCCCCGGTGCCGGGCCAGCTGCGGCGCGGCGCCCACACCGACTGGGGGAGCCTCACGATCCTGCACACCACCGGCGAGCCCGGGCTGCAGGTGCGCCTCGACGACGAGTGGCACGACGTCCCCCACGGCCCCGGGTCGTTCATCGTGAACCTGGGCGACCTGATGGCGGCGTGGACCAACGATCGGTGGGTGTCGACCATGCACCGGGTGGTGAACCCCCCGGCCGAGGAGGCCATGACCGACCGCTACTCGGTGGCGTTCTTCCACCAACCGTCGTACGACGCGGTGATCGAGTGCATCCCCACCTGCCTGGCGCCCGGGGAGGTCGCCCGCCACGCGCCGACCACGTCGGGCGAGTGGATCCTGGCCAAGGCACAGGCGTCGATCTACTGATGGCCGCCGACCTGACGGCCCTGCTGGGCGCCGCCCTCGACGAGGCCCGACTCGGCCTGGCCGAGGGCGGCGTGCCCATCGGGGCCGTGGTGGC
>DATHSN010000202.1:0-5284 GCA_035464115.1 Acidimicrobiales bacterium
GTTGCCCCGGTGACCTCCGACATCGACTTCCTGGGCCTCACCCGCGGCGCCGACCCCGGCTCGTTCCGCTTCGAGGTGGCCGAGCACCTGTCACGCATGGACGCCCGGCTCTACGGCGGTGCCGCCATCGCCGTGTCGATCGCGGCCGCCGAGGAGGTGTCGGAGCGATCAGCGCTGTGGATGACCACCCAGTTCGTGTCGACGGCGCCCACCGGCGCCACCGTCGACGTCACCGCCGAGATCCTCGCCCCCGGCCGGCGCACCAACCAGATCCGGGTGACCGGCACCACCGCCGACGGCGACACCGTGTTCGCCTCGCTGGGCGCCACCGGCCACCACCGCGCCGACGGGCTCACCGGCGAGTTCGAGAACTGCCCGCAGGTCGAGGCTCCCGACGCCGCCGCCGAGTCGTGGGAGAGCCCGATGGCCGCGCTGGCCCGCAAGGCCGGCTTCGAGGCGTCGCCGTTCCCCCGCGACACCGGGTTCGCCCGGGTCGTGGAGATGCGCGGCGCCCGCATCATCGAGCACCCCGACCCGGGCCCGGGCCGGGTGTGCGTGTGGGTCCGCCGCCGGGACGGGGCGCCGATCACCCCGGCGCTGGCCGCCTTCGTCGCCGACATGGTGCCCATGTCGGTGGCCCACGCCATGGGCGTGTTCGCCGGCGGCACCAGCCTCGACAACACCATCCGCATCGGCACCTTCGTCGACAGCGAGTGGGTGCTGCTCGACCTGCGCCCCCACGCCGCCGTCGGCGACTACGGGCACGGCACCGCGCACGTGTGGAGCGCCGACGGCCACCTCATGGCCGTGGCCAGCCAGACGGCGTCGATGCGCCACATCGACCCGGCGATGATGGCCGCGTGGGGCAAGCCGGCGGGCGGCTGACGTCCCACTGCCCCACCGTCGGGCTGACGGCGTCGCCGCTGGGCCCACCCGATCGCGAACACGTGCGTGCGGTGCGGTGTCGGAGTGCCGGGGCGCGCCGGCGACCTGGCTCAGGGGACGCCGAACTCCGTGCGGAGCCGGTCGGCCTCGTCGGGGTCGACGCTGCCGACCTCGAGCGCGGCGAGCGTCGAGGTGGCGACGAGGCGGGGTCGCCCCCACCGCTCGACGCGCAGGTCGAGGCGTCCGGCCAGGTGCTCGAGGTCGCGGTCGACGTTGCGGCGCTCGGCCGGGAGCGGCACCGGGAGCACGTGCGGGGGTGTGGCGTCGGCCCGACCGTCGAGGCGCACCCGCCAGCCGGCCGGGTGGCGGGCGTCGATCCGCCAGCGGCCGTCGGCGACGTCGGTGCGCACCCACGCCGCCGGTGGTGCGACCCTCACCACCCGGTCGCCGATCCGCACCACCACGCCGGTGACGTCGACGGCCACCGGTCCGGCCGAGAGGCGGCCGCCACCGAACGCCACGCACACGTCGGGTCGGTCGAAGCCCTGCGCCTGCCCCCACCACCAGCGGTCGGGGAAGCCGGCGCCCCAGTTCTTCTCGGCGTAGACGTCGGCGTCGACGGACCGCGTCCGCTCGCCGTCGACCACCCAGGTCACCTCGGCCCGACCGCCGAGCACGTGGGGGTGCCAGTACTGGCCGAGGAACGGCAGCGCGCCGAAGATGCCGCCACCGCCGAGGCGCAGCGGCCACGCCCGGGTCTCGTGGAGCGTGGCGTCGAGCTCGACGCCGTCGAGGCGGACCCGGACACCGGTCTCGTCGGCCACCAGGGCGTCGCCGGCGCGCACCGCGTAGCGCTCCCGGTCGGCCACGGCGTCGGCGACGACGGCGGACCGGGTCACGCCGCCGGGGTGCACCGCCACCGCGACGGTGGCCCAGTCGCCCTCGGGGTGCCGGTTCACGCCGCACAGCGCCACCACCACCCGGCGGGCGGCGGCGTCGGTGAACCGCCAGAAGTATCCCTCCATCTCGGCGCCGTGCGACGGGCGCGGGTCCGAGCCCGGCAGGTCGCCACCGCTGCGGCGGTACCACCTGGCCAGGTCGCGCCCCATCCCGGCGGTGCGGGTCCGGGCCGTCGGCGTCTGCCCCGTCGGTGCCACCTCGGTCACCAGCGCTCCTCTCGAGTGGTGGTCGCGTGATGCCCCGCACCCGACCGATCCACACCCTCGCCGGCGTGGCGGCATCCCGAGAGGCCGCAACGGGTAGCGGGACCACACCACTCGAGCGGCCTCCGGAGGACTCTATGGAAGACACCACGAAGGCGCTGGCGTTCGGCGCGGTGCGAGCCGGCGTCGGCGCCGCGCTGCTCGCCGCCCCGGGGCTCGCCGGCCGGAGCTGGGTGGGGCCCCACGCCGATGGTCCCGGCGCCAAGGTGTTCGCCCGCGCCGTCGGCGCCCGCGACCTGTTGCTCGGCCTGCGCACCATGGAGTCCGTGCGCCACGGACGCGACGACGCTCAGGGCTGGATCATCGCCGGGTACGCCGCCGACGGCGCCGACGTCCTGGCCACCCTCGTCGCGTGGAAGCACCTCACGCCCGGCCGGCGCATCGCCATGCCGATCATCGCGGCCGCCGTCGGCGGCTTCGGGTACCTCACCGCCGCCACCTTCGACGACTGAGGTCCGACCGGCGCCCTACCGGGCCCCGGTGAGGGTCGGGAGGAGCGCGTCGGCGACCGGGCCCGGGCGCTCCTCGTGGGAGAACAGGCCGGCGCCGGCGATGACCGCGAGGCGGGCGTCGGGGAACGTCGGGAGCATCTCCTCGGCGCCGGCGACGGGGAAGAACACGTCGCGCTCGCCCCACACCAGCTGGACCGGGACGTCGAGGCGGCCGTGGATGGCCGCCAGGTCGCGCACGTGCTGCATGTCGAAGCTGCGCAGCAGCCGCATCGCGGCGTCGAGGCGTTCGGGCTGCTCGTGCAGCGGCCGCAGGAAGAACTCGTCGAACTCGCCGTCGAGCAGCGACGCGTCGGCGAAGGCGTCGCCGAGGACGAGGCGGTTGCGGCGGACGGCGGGCCGCGCCACGGCCCAGCCCAGCCCCCGCCCGAACCCGGGGAGCCGTCGGCCGGCGATGAACGACCGGAACCGCCAGCTGAGCTTCCCGCTCGGTTCGGTGTCGATCAGCCCCATCGCCCGGAGCCGGGGATGGCCCACCGCGGCGTGGCGGGCGATCATGCCGCCGCTGTCGTGACCGACGACGGCGAGGTCGGCGCCGTCGAGGAGGTCCATCACCCGGCGGACGCTCTCGATGTGGCGGGCGACGGTGATGGGCGTGCGCGCGTCGAAGCGGCTCGATCCGCTCCCGGGGAGGTCGATCAGGTGGCAGGTGACGTGGTCGACCAGGTGGGGCAGGAGCCGGCGGAACGTGGCCCCGCTGACCGGCCAGCCGGGGACGAAGAGCACGTCGGGGCCCTGCCCGACGGTGCGCAGGGCGACCTCGCCGGCACCGACGTCGAGGTAGCGGTCGGGGGCCCGGCGGAAGAGGTCGGCGGCCTCGGCCGGGGTGAGCGACGCTGATGTAGTCATCGCTACAAGCGTAGACGTAGTGGTCGCTACACCTCAAGGGCCGCCACCGCCCGGGGCCGCCACCACCGACGCTCAGGGACCTTGGGGACTGTGGCGGCGCCGGGCGCTCGCGCAGCGTTGACGGTGTGGGTGATCCGCTGCTCGTGGCCCGTCGGGTGCGGAAGGTCTATCGGACCGGCGCGGCCGAGGTGGTCGCCCTCCACGAGCTCGACCTGACCATCGACGCCGGCGAGCTGGTGGCGGTCATGGGGCCCTCCGGCTCGGGCAAGACCACGCTGCTCAACTGCCTGTCGGGGCTCGACGACATCGACGCCGGCACCGTGCACCTCGACGGCGTCGACCTGCACCGGATGTCCGACGCCGAGCGGACCCGCCAGCGGGCGACCTCGATGGGGTTCGTGTTCCAGCAGTTCAACCTGATCGCCGTCCTCAGCGCCGTCGAGAACGTGGAGCTGCCCCTGCTCTTCACGGGGATGCGGGCCGGCGAGGCCCGACGCCGCGCCCTCGCGATGCTCGACCGGGTCGGCCTCGCCCACCGGGTGCACCACCGACCCAACGAGCTGTCGGGCGGCGAGCAGCAGCGGGTCACGATCGCCCGGGCGCTCGCCGGACGACCCCGCCTGGTCTGGGCCGACGAGCCCACGGGGGCGCTCGACACCGACACCGCCGAGGTGATCGTCGACCTGCTGGTCGACCTCCACCGCGAGGGGATCACCCTCGTGATGGTCACCCACGACCCCGACGTCGCCGCGGTGGCCCCCCGCCTGATCCGCATGCGTGACGGCGCCATCTCGCGCGACGCCCTCGTCCCGACATGATCCCGTGGCTGGTGCTCGGGGCGTCGCTGCCGTTCGTCGCCCTGCTGGTCGCCCGCCCCGTGGTGCGACGGCTGGCGGCGCGCAGCCTGGCCCGCCGACCGGTCGAGATGACGCTCGTGGTCGTCGGGTCGATGCTGGCGACGGCGATGCTCACCGGCTCGGTCCTGGTCGGCGACACGGTCGACCGGTCGATCCGGGCCCAGGCCTACGACCAGCTCGGCCCGATCGACGAGGTGGTCGCGGTGAGCGGCCTCGACGCCGGCGAGGGGCTGTTCGCAGCACTCGACGGCTTCACCCATCCCGACGTCGACGGCGTGCTCGAGATGGTGGTGGCCCAGGCTGCGGTGCTCGGTCGCGGCGACGAGCCGCTCGTACGCCCCACCGCCCAGCTGATCGAGGTCGACTTCCACGCCGCCGGCCGGTTCGGCGACGACCCCCGTGCCACCGGCATCTCGGGCCCGACGCCCGAGCCCGGCGAGGCGGCCATCACCGAGGATCTGGCCGCCGAGGTGCGGGTCGGGCCGGGCGACCGGATCACGGTGTTCGCCTACGGGGGGTCCGTCGACCTCGTGGTCGACCGGGTGCTGCCCCGCACCGGCGTGGCCGGCTTCTGGCCCCGGCCGGGCCAGACCTCGCACAACGTGTTCGTCGCGCCGGGCACGGTCGCCGGCCTGGTCGACGGGGCCGACGGCACCGAGCCGCCGACCGCGCTCGTCGCCGTGTCGAACGTCGGCGACGTCGAGGGGGGCGTGGGGCGCACCGACGCGGTCGTCGCCGCGCTCGAGGAGGCGGTGGGGTCGCTCGAGGCGGGGGTGCGACCGGCCAAGCAGGAGCTGTTGGACATCGCCGACGAGCTCGGCGGAGCCCTGGGCGAGCTGTACTTCACCGTGGGCATGTTCGCGGTGGTGGCCGGGATCCTGCTCCTCGTGAACCTGTTCGTCATGCTGGCCGACGAGCGCCGCCACGAGCTCGGCATGCTGCGCGCCCTCGGGCTGCGGCG
>DATHSN010000203.1:0-5932 GCA_035464115.1 Acidimicrobiales bacterium
CACCGGCGGTGTCGACCAGCGAGCGCACCGATCCGGCGTCGAGGCCGCGGTCCTCCACCACGATGGCGTGCACCGAGGCGCCGGTGGCGGCGATGGCGCCCCGGGCCAGGCTCACTCGGGTGGCCGACTGGTCCTCGCCCCCGGCGAACACGACCACCTGGCCGATGAGGTCGGGGCGAACGTCGAGCAGCCCGGCGGCTGAGTTGTCGCCCCGCCACAGGGCGCTGTCTCCGTCGGGGCCGAGGGCGGCGATGACATCGAGGACCTTGGCGGTGTCGGTGGTCCAGGACTGCACGTTGCGGGCCCGCGACCCACCGACGGAGATGACCGAGACGAGCTGGCCCTCGGGGCGGTTCTGCACCAGCTCGGCGAGGCTCTCACGGGCTCGCTGGAGGGCGCCGCCCTCCTCCATGGCCGCCGAGTTGTCGATGACCAGCACCAGGCCGGTGTCGGCCCCGGCGAGGGGCGCCACCGAGCTCGGCTCGGCCGACTCGCCGTTGACGGTGATGTCGGCCGACTCGAGCGCGGCGGCCGAGCCGGCCCACGCCACCACCATCTCGGTGGCCGCCGGGTTCGTGCTGTCGACCTGCTGGATGCGCAGGGCGGTGGCGACGGTGTCGCCCTCCTGGGCCACGACGGGCGCGACGAGCAGGCCCACCGCGACGAGCACTGCGGCCAGCGCGCCGACCAGGCGGGAGCGTCTCATCGGGTGACGGCCTTGCGTCCCATGGCCTCGGGCTGGAACACCTCGGCACCGAGGCGGATGCCGAGATCGGAGAGCTTCTCGACGAACTTGGGGCGCACGCCGGTGGCCTTGAGGTGGCCCTTGAACCGGCCGTGCTCGTCGACACCCATGCCGTAGTCGAACATGAAGATGTCCTGGAGGGTGATGACGTCGCCCTCCATGCCCTGAACCTCGGTGATGTGGGTGATGCGGCGGGTGCCGTCGCGCAGGCGGCTCAGGTGCACCACCAGGTCGAGCGCCGACGCCATCTGCTCGCGGATGGCCCGGATGGGCAGGTCGAAGCCGGCCATGAGGGTCATGGTCTCGATGCGCGACAGGGTGTCGCGCGGCGAGTTCGAGTGGATGGTGGTGATCGAGCCGTCGTGGCCGGTGTTCATGGCCTGGAGCATGTCGAGCGCCTCACCGGCGCGGCACTCGCCGACCACGATGCGGTCGGGCCGCATCCGCAGGCAGTTCTTGACCAGGTCGCGGATGGTGACCTGGCCCCGGCCCTCGATGTTGGGCGGGCGGGCCTCGAGGGCGAGCACGTGGTCCTGGTGGAGCTGGAGCTCCTTCGCGTCTTCCACCGTGATGATGCGCTCGTCGGACGGGATGAACGACGACAGCACGTTGAGGGTGGTGGTCTTGCCGGTGCCGGTGCCGCCCGAGACGATGATGTTCAACCGGCCGACCACGCACGCCTGCAGGAAGCGGGCGGCGTGGGCGTTGAGGGTGCCGAACCGGATGAGGTCGTCGATCTGGAGCGGGTCGGTGGAGAACTTCCGGATGGTGAGGAACGGCCCGCCGTAGGCCAGCGGGTGGATCACCGCGTTGACGCGGGACCCGTCGGGCAGGCGGGCGTCGACCATGGGGGTGGACTCGTCGATGCGCCGGCCGATCTCGCCCACGATCTTGTCGATGATGCGGCGCAGGTGGACCTCGTCGACGAACGACGCCACGTCCTTCTCGATGCGGCCCGAGCGCTCGACGTAGACCGAGTCGGGGCCGTTCACCATGATCTCGGTGACCGCCTCCTCCTTCAGGAGCCGGTCGATGGGGCCGTAGCCCAAGATGTCGTCGGAGACGTCCTGGATGAGCTGGGCCTTGTCGGCGGCCGACAACGGCGCCCGCTCGGCCGACAGCGCCGACGTGAGCTGCTCGTGGACCTTGCGCCGCAGCTCGTCCTCGGACAGGCGCTTGTCGTAGAGGATCGGCCCCAGCTCGTCGATGAGCGTGTGGTGGATCCGCTGCCGCAGCTCGTCGAGCACGGGGTCGCGACGACCCGGCGCGGCGGCCGCCCCTCCTGCCTTCTGCTCGTGGATCCGCTTGTAGAGCGACATGGTCCCCAGTCCTCAGTGCTGTGTGTGGCGTGGCCCGGAGCACACCGGGCGATGGAGCGGTTCAGCGCCAGCGGCGCTTGGATTCGACCTTGGCGAACATGTCGGCGAGCTCCTCGATGGCCCTCGTGACCCCCGACTTGGGGGCCGAGAGCACCACGGGCAAGCCCTTGTTCACCGCTTGGGGCACGACGATGTCGGACGGCACCAGCGACTCGGCCTTGATCTGCAGGGTCTTCTCGACCTCGCCGATCTCGAGCTTGACCTTCGAGTTCGACCGGTTGAGCACCAGGTGCAGCTTGTCCATCGGCGTGTTGAGCAGCCGCAGCGTCTGCAGGCCGATCTTGACGTTCTTGATGTTGGGGATGTCCATGCCCGCCACCAGCAGCACGTCGTCGCTCACGTCGATGAGACCGAGCACCACGTCGTTGAAGTAGGCGGGCGTGTCGACCACCACGTAGGAGCAGAACGTGCGCAGGATCTCGATGATGCGCACCATCTCCTCGGCGCCGATCTGGTCGGCGAACGCCGGCTCGAGCGGGGCGGGGAGCACCAACAGCCCCGATGCGTCGTGGGTGACGAGCAGGCTCTGCAGCAGCGGGGCGTCGAGCTTCTGGATGGCGCTCACCGCGTCGACGATGGTGTGCTGGGGCGCCAGCTTGAGCATGACCGCGATGTCGCCGAACTGCAGGTCGGCGTCGACGAGCACCACCGGCTTCTCGCTGCGCTGGGCCAGCACCACTGCCAGGTTGGAGGCGATGACCGACTTGCCGGCGCCGCCCTTGGTGGAGAACACGGTGATGACCTGCCCCAGGTCGCTGCCGTCGCCGATCTCGTCGAGCGCACCCCCGCCCGAACCCGGGGCCAAGGTGGCCGCCACCCGGCTCACCGAGGTGGTGAGCTGACCGGTGTCGACCGGGGCGGCGAGCACGTCGCGCACCCCCGCCCGCAACGCCGACTGCAACAACGAGGTGGACAGCTCGCCCGCCACCAGCACCGCACCGGTCTCGCGGTGGGAGTGGAGCAGGTCTTCGATCTCGGCGAGGTCGCGATCGGATCCGCACGACGGGCCGAGGACCACCACGACGGGAGCGCCGGTGAGACGCCGTCGCAGCTCCGCGATCGACTCGAAGGGCTGCGCGCCCTCGCCCAGCTGCATGGCGAGTCGGTTGCGGGTGGACAGGTCGGCGTCGATGACGGCGATACCCACGTCGCTGGGCACGAGGCGGCCTCCGGGTCGTTCGGCGGGGAGAGGAGCGATCGCGTCCTCAGCGGCGGTCATGCTATTGCCTGCCCTCCGGACCATAGGGAGTCAGCACGGCGCCGTCCTCACCGGGGAGCGTCTCGTCGACGTCGAACGGCGGCAGCGGGATCGGTGCGTAGTCGGGCGGGGTGAGCGACAGGTAGATCGAGCCGGGGTCGACCGAGGCGATCCGCTGGGCCGCGTCGGGCGGCACGGCCAGGGTGAGCAGACCCGACTGGGCGTTGGTGGGATCGACCGTCTCGCCGGGCTCGGGCACCGCGGTCTGGCCGATGGCCAGGATGCGCACCGACTGGTAGAGGTAGCGGGCCGGCGTGGTGTAGGGGCTGGTGAAGGCGTTCTCGTCCTCGGGGGCCGGCGGGGCGGCCGGGTCGGTGCCCTCGCCGGTGCCCTGGGTCTCGCCCTCGGCCGACACGGTGACGAGCATGTTGACCTCGTCGCCGGGGACCAGCAGGCCGGCCACGCCGCGCACCTGGTCGACCGAGATGGTGATGGCCACCTCGTCCTCGTTGAGGCGCTCGCCGAAGGTGATCTGGGCCTCGGCCGGGTCGACGAACATGCCGGCGACCACCACCTGGTTGGCCGACAGGTTGCTCAGCGCCACCTGGCCCTGGATCTGCTCGAGGCTGGGCAGGGCGTTGGCGGGCCGGAACTCACGGGGGATCTGGTCGAGCTCGATGAAGCCCTCGGCCTGGGCCTGCTCGCCCGGGAGGCCCTTGGGGATGTCGCGGCGCACGACGAACACGTCGACGCGCTCGGCGTTCTCGTTGGCGCGATCCTCGATGCCGCCCACGTAGTTGAACAGCGCGAAGGCCGCGAGTCCGCCGATGGCGATCGCCGCGATCAGGATCAACGTTCTCCGTGAGCTCACTCGGGGACCTCGCTTGGTGGTGACGGTGTCGGCGGGCGCTCATGGCGCGCCCGTCGGGTCTCCGTCGGCCGCCCCGGGTCAGGTGTGAGCAGTTCGGCCCATCGCGATGTGACCGCTCACGCTGCGACCCCGCACGCGACGGAGCCGCCCCGAGGGGCGGCTCCGTGGTGCTGCAGGTTGGTGCGACGCTCAGACGGTGTCGTCGTCGGCCGGCTCGGCCGCCACGTCGTCGTCGGTGGCCACGTCGTCGTCGGCGGCGACGGCCTCGGGGGCCGGGGTGGCCTCGGCGCCGGGGGCGGCCTCGGTGGTGCCGTCGCCGTGCTCGGCGTAGTACTCGGCCCAGGCCGCCTCGGCCTCGGGGTCGGTGCCGGTGCCGATGTAGTTCCCCTCGGCGTCGTAGGCGTGCTCGCCGAAGTGCTCCTGGTACTCGGCGGCCACCACGCCGCCCTCGGCGGCCTGCTTGATCGACAGGCTGATGCGGCGGCGCTGCAGGTCGAGGTCGATGATCTTCACCCACAGCTCCTCGCCGGGGGTGACGACCTGCTCGGGCAGGTCGACGTGGTGCGCCGACATCTCCGAGATGTGCACCAGACCCTCGATGCCGTCGCCCACCTGGACGAACGACCCGAACGGCACCAGCTTGGTCACCCGGCCGTAGACCAGCTAGCCTACGCGGTGGTTGGAGCCGAAATCCTGCCACGGGTCCTGCTGGGTGGCCTTGAGCGACAGGCTGATGCGCTCGCGGTCGAGGTCGACCTCGAGCACCTGCACGGTGATCTCGTCGCCGACGGCCACCACCGAGCCGGGGTGGTCGACGTGCTTCCACGACAGCTCCGACACGTGCACGAGCCCGTCCATGCCACCGAGGTCGACGAAGGCGCCGAAGTTCACCACCGACGACACCACACCCGAGCGGACCTCGCCCGGCTTGAGGTTGGCGAGGAAGTCCTCGCGCTGCTCCTTCTGGGTCTCCTCGAGCCACGCCCGACGCGACAGCACCACGTTGTTGCGGTTCTTGTCGAGCTCGATGATCTTGGCCTCGAGGGTGCGGCCCACGTAGGGCTGCAGGTCGCGGACCCGGCGCAGCTCGACGAGCGACGCGGGCAGGAAGCCCCGCAGCCCGATGTCGAGGATGAGGCCGCCCTTGACGACCTCGATGACCGGACCGGAGACGACGCCCTCGGCCTCCTTGGTGGCCTCGATGGTGCCCCACGCCCGCTCGTACTGGGCCCGCTTCTTCGACAGGACCAGGCGGCCCTCCTTGTCCTCCTTCTGCAGGACGAGGGCCTCGATGTGGTCGCCCAGGGTGACGATCTCGGACGGGTCGACGTCGTTGCGGATCGACAGCTCGCGCGAGGGGATGACGCCCTCGGACTTGTAGCCGATGTCGAGCAGGACCTCGTCACGGTCGACCTTGACGACGGTGCCCTCGACGATCTGGCCGTCTTCGACCTCGACCATGCTGGCCGTGTAGGCCTCGTCCATCGACATCGAGCCGAGGTCGTTCTCGGTGACCTGGCGGGGGGTGTACTCACCCTGCTCGTCGAAGGTGCCCATGGCGGGACCGTCGGTGGAAGGTGCAGAAGTCGGGGGCACCTCGGCGGGAGCCTCGGCTCCCAACACGTCGGTGCTGGCCTGGTCGGACACGTGGTTTGCCTTCGTGGGGTCAGGGATCCCCGCCGGAGCGGAGTGCGGCGAGCGCCGTCGGTCGACGGCTCTGGACCCGCGCGCGAGGCCCC
>DATHSN010000204.1:0-3386 GCA_035464115.1 Acidimicrobiales bacterium
CCGCAGCTCCAGTCGCCACCTCGAACGGTTCCGCGACGCCGGCCGCATGGCGCTCACCAACTACCTCACCCAGACCGTCCTCGGGCTCACCACCCTCGGTTGGCTCCTGGCCGACGTCGATCTCACCCGCACCCTGATCGCGCTGTGGATCCTCGGCGTCTGGGCACTGCAGCTGTGGTGGTCGACCTGGTGGCTCGCCCGCTTCCGCTACGGGCCCTTCGAGTGGGCATGGCGATGCGCCACGTACCGGTCGTGGCAACCGCTGCGGAGGTCACCCGCCTGATCGCGCCAGGGACGACGCGCCGACGCCGGCGTTGTGGCTACACTTGTGACCACAACCGTCGGAGGTGAGCGATGCGGTCGGTCGGCGTCCGAGAGTTCCGAGATCACGCCACGTCGATGATGGGCGCCGGTGAGACGCTCGTGATCGAGCGACACGGCGAGCCCATCGGCTTCTACGTCCCGATCGCCGCCAAGGACCGCACGGCCGGGCGCACGGCACTCGGCCGGCTCGGCGCAGCCATCGACGACGTGCTCGGTGCCGCCGGGCTCGACGAGGACGAGCTCGTCGGCGAGGTGACCCGCCCGCGACGCCGGCGCTGATGCGCCTCGTCGTCGACACGAGTGTCCTCGTCGGCGAGCTGCTGCGCCGATCCGGTCGCGAACGCCTCGGCGACGACCGACTCGAGCTGTTCCTGCCCGAGCAGATGTGGACCGAGACGCAGGTCGAGCTGCCCCGTCGCATCGCCGCCTTCATCCGTCGCCGGGGACTCGCGACGGTGGTCGGCGAGGAGCTCTCGCAGCTGTGCCTCGATGCGATCGAGGCCAACGTCGTGATCCTCGACCAGGCGATCTACTCGGCGCTCGAGGACGAGGCGCGGGCGCGGTCGCTCCGGGACCCGGCCGACTGGCCAGTGGTCGCCACCGCCCTCGCGCTGTCGGCGGACATCTGGACCAACGACAACGACTTCCTCGGAACCGGCGTGGGCACCTGGACCACGGAGACCCTTCAGGTGTGGCTCGACCGGTCCTGATGGGGACCTGACAGGTGGCGGCGCAGTGCCTTGCCACACTGGCGTGATGGATCGACTCGCCGCTGCGGTGGCCGACGACCTCGGGGTCGACGTGGTGCGGACCAGCCGGGTCGGCGGCGGGGACGTCGCCGAGGCGTTCGCCATGGTGCTCGCCGACGGGCGGTCCGTGTTCGCCAAGACGCACCGGCGTCCGCCGCCGGGCTTCTTCACCACTGAAGCCGCCGGGCTGCGGTGGCTGCGCGAGCCCGATGTGGTGCCCGTGCCGGCGGTGCTGGCGGTGTCCGACGGCGACGACGGCTCACCTGCCCGTCTCGTGCTCGAGTGGATCGACGGGGGCGGGCGCCGATCGCCGGACGGGGAGGTGGCGTTCGGTCGGGCGTTGGCTCGGCTGCACCGGGCCGGGGCGCCGTCGTTCGGTCGGGCGGACCGGCGCACCACCGGGTCGCTCGCGCTGCCGAACGACCCGTGCGACAGCTGGCATGCGTTCTTCGGTGATCGGAGGCTCACCGTGCTGCTCGGGTTGGCGCAGGACCGGCAGGCGCTGCCGCCCTCGTCGCTCACCAAGCTCGAACGGGTGATCGCGCGGTTGGCCGAGGTGGGTGGCCCGACCGAGCCGCCGGCGCGCCTGCACGGCGACCTGTGGGCCGGGAACCGGATGGTCGGCCGCGACGGTCGGTCATGGCTGATCGACCCGGCGTGCCACGGCGGTCACCGCGAGTACGACCTCGCGATGATGCGCCTGTTCGGTGGGTTCGACGACGAGTGCTTCGATGCCTACGCCGACGAGTGGCCGTTGTCCGACGGATGGGAGGAGCGTGTGCCGTTGCACCAGCTCTCGCCGCTCATCGTCCACGCCATCAAGTTCGGAGGTGGCTACGCGGCGGCCACCGAGCGCGCCCTCGACGCGGTGGCCTCCATCTGATCGCCGCTCAGGTCGGCGGCGGGCGATCGGCGAGGGCGAACGCCACGGCGGCGTCGAGCCGCATGCCGCGACCCACCCCTCGCTCCTCGGTCAGCCGATCGTCGCCGAGGTGGGCGGTGAGCGCGGGGATCGCGCGGTCGTAGAGCTGGCGTTCCATCGGATCGAACGTGCCACCGACCGCGTCGGCCAGCTCCTCGGCGTACCCGACGAGCCGGGCCGCCCGCTCCGGGCGACCGAGGGCGATCTCCGCCGACGCCACACCGATCATCGACTCGGCGAGCATCATCCGGTGGCCGACGCGGTGCCGGATCTCGAGGCTGCGTGCGTGCAGGTCGAGCGCCCGCTCCGGATTTCCGGTGTCGAGGGCCAGGTTGGCGAGGTTGTTCAGCGCCACGCTCTGACCGATGTACTCGTGGATCTCATCGGCCACGGCGAGGCACTGCTCGTAGAGCGACCGGGCGAGCTCGTGGTTGCCCGTGTCGCGTTCGATGTTGCCGAGAGAGACGAGTCCGTTGACCACGTTGAACCGGTCCCCGGCCGCCCGTGAGAGCTCGAGGCCCTGCGTGTAGCGGGCGCGGGCGTCGTCGAGGTCCGCCTCGTGGAACGACACCGTGCCCAGGCTGGCGAGCACCCGTCCCTGGCCGCGGTCGTCGCCGAGCGCCCGATAGAGCTCCAACGACGATGCCAGGAACGTGCGGGCGCGGACGCGGTCGCCCCGACGCCGGGCGATGCCACCGAGGAAGTCCCGGATGGTGGCCGACGCGTGGGCGACCCGTCGTCGTTCCTCGTCGTCGGCGGCGGCGTCGCCCCACACGGGGACCAGCGCCAGAGCGCGTTCGAGGTGGTCGTCGCCCTCGGTCAGGTAGCCGCGGTCGTGCCAGAAGACGGCGAGCGCCGCGGCCAGGCGGACCACCAGCTCTGCTGCGTCGGGGTCGCCGCGCTCGCCTCGTTCACATCCCCGGGCCAGCGCGGCGCGCAGGTTGTCGTGCTCCTCTTCGAGGCGGAGCGACCACTGCACCAGGTGCTCGCCCTCGAGGTGCTCGGCCGCCCGCTCGGCCAGGTCGAGGACGTGTCGGGCGTGCAGGTGCTCGGCGAGATCGATCCCGCCGAGACCCTCCAGCTTCTCCCGGGCGTGCTCGTTGATCGTCTCGAGCATCCGGTACCGGGTCTCGCCGTCGAAGGTCTCGACGGGGACGAGCAGGCTGTTGTCGACCAGCGCCGTGATGCCGTCGAGCGCGTCGAGGGATCCGTCGGTGTCGCCGACCCCGACGGCCTCGGCCGCCTCGAGGCGGAAACCGCCGGCGAAGACCGACCAGCGCGCGTACAGCGCCTTCTCCTCGTCGCTGAGCAGGCCGTAGCTCCACTCGAGGGTGTTGCGCAGCGTCTGGTGTCGAGCGGGCAGATCCCGTGCGCCGCCCGTGAGCAGGCCG
>DATHSN010000205.1:0-5568 GCA_035464115.1 Acidimicrobiales bacterium
CGCTGCTGTCGAACTGGTAGGCGGTCGTCTGGTAGATCGGCGCCGCGATGGCCCCCGTGGCGGGGTCGGGCTGTTGCCCGGCGTGGATCTGGCGGGTCTCGAAACCCCAACCCTGATCGGTCATCGGTCCTCCTCGTCGAACGGTGTCGTGAGCGTAGGACCCAATTTCCGACCTGTCGAGTCGGGATTTACCCCTGGCCGCCCGAGACGTCCTGCACGCGCTCGCGTCCGGCGGAGATCCACGGCATCATGGCCCGCAGCTCCGCACCCACCTTCTCGATCTGGTGCTCCTGGCCCTGGCGCTCGAGCTCGTGGAACCGTGGCCGTCCGGCCCGGCTCTCGGCGATCCACTCCTCGGCGAACGTGCCGTCGCGGATCTCACCGAGGATCGACCGCATCTCGGCCTTCACCGCGTCGTTGATGATCCGCGGTCCCCGGGTGAGATCGCCGTACTCGGCGGTGTCCGAGATCGAGTAGCGCATGCCGCCGATCCCCTGCTCGTACATGAGGTCGACGATCAGCTTGAGCTCGTGCAGGCACTCGAAGTAGGCCGACTCGGGCTGGTAGCCGGCCTCGACCAGCGTCTCGAAGCCGGCCTGGACGAGTGCGGTGAGCCCACCGCACAGCACCACCTGCTCGCCGAACAGGTCGGTCTCGGTCTCCTCTTCGAACGTGGTCTCGAGCACGCCGGCGCGGGTGCCACCGATGGCGTCGGCATAGGCCAGGGCGAGGTCGCGCGCCGAGCCCGAGGCGTCCTGGGCCACCGCGATGAGGCACGGCACACCGCCCCCCTCGGTGTAGGTCCGGCGCACGAGGTGGCCGGGACCCTTGGGGGCCACCATGGCGGCGTCGACGCCGGCGGGGGGCACGATCTGATCGAAGCGGATGTTGAAGCCGTGGGCGAAGAAGATGGCGTCGCCCTCGGTGAGGTGCGGGGCGATCGACTCCTCGTAGACGGCGCGCTGCTCGGTGTCGGGCAGCAGGATCATGATGAGGTCGGCCTCGGCGGACGCGTCGGCCACCGACAGCACCCGCAGCCCCGCCTCGGAGGCCTTGGCCACCGACGACGAGCCCTCCCGCAACCCGACGCGCACGTC
The DNA here is from genome assembly GCA_035464115.1 of Acidimicrobiales bacterium. GTDB lineage: Bacteria > Actinomycetota > Acidimicrobiia > Acidimicrobiales > SKKL01 > DATHSN01. The sequence continues at coordinate 1,098 of DATHSN010000205.1, forward strand.
GATGCCGGACTCCTTCAGGTTCAGCGCGTGGGCGTGGCCCTGGGAGCCGTAGCCGATCACCGCGACCTTGCGGTCGGCGATCAGCGACCGGTCGGCATCGTTCTCGTAGTACACGTTGGCCACTTGCGGGTTCTCCTGTCGGGTGTGTCAGTGCGTGCGGTCCAGGCGGGGCAGGACGACCCTGCCGGTGCGCTGGAGCTCGACGATGCCATAGGGTCGCAGCAGGGCCTCGAAGTCGTCCACCTTGTCGGGGGTTCCCTCGAGCGAGACGGTCATCTCGGTGAGGCCGACCCCGAGGACGCGGCCCTCGAAGATCTGGACGAGCTCGAGCACGCGGGCCCGGGTCTCGCCCGCAGCCCGGACCGTGACGAGGATCAGCTCGCGCTCCACCGACTCGGCCGGGTCGAGCTCGCTGATCTTCACGACGTTGATGAGCTTGAACAGCTGCTTGGTGATCTGCTCGAGCGGGGCCGAGTCGACGTCGACCACGATGGTGATGCGGCTGAAGCTCTCGTCGTCGGTGGGCGCCACCGCGAGCGACTCGATGTTGTAGCCCCGTCGGGCGAACAGCGACGCCACCCGCGCGAGCACGCCGGCCTTGTTCTCGACGAGGACGCTCAGCGTGTGGTGGTGCTCGACGCGCATGGCGCTCATCGCCGCTGGTCCTCCTGGGTGGGGTCGACGACGACCTGGCTGTTCGACGCCCCCGACGGCACCATCGGGAAGACCTTCTCGCGGGCGTCGGTGCGAAAGTCGATGACCACCGGACGGTCGGTGATGGCGTTGGCCTTCTCGATCGCCGGTGCCACCTCCTCGGGCGACTCGACCCGCATGCCGACGCAGCCCATCGCCTCGGCCCACATCTTGTAGTCGGGCAGGTCGGGCGACAGGTAGACCTCGGAGTAGCGCTCCTCGTAGAACATCTCCTGCCACTGGCGGACCATGCCGAGGTAGGCGTTGTTCAAGATGGCGACCTTCACCGGGATGCGCTCGGCCGCCGCGGTGACCAGCTCCTGGGCCGTCATCTGGAAGCAACCGTCGCCGTCGATGGCCCACACCGTGCGGTCGGGCTTGCCGACCTTGGCGCCGATGGCGGCGGGCACCGAGAAGCCCATGGTCCCCAGGCCACCCGAGTTGACCCACGTGTAGGGGTGGTTGAACCGCCAGTACTGGCTGGTCCACATCTGGTGCTGGCCGACACCGGAGATGACGATGGTGTCGTCGGGAGTGGTGGCCGAATCGCGGAGCTGCTCGAGCACGTACTGCGGCTTGAGCGCGTCGCCCGGCTCGGACGGCTCGTAGGTGAGGGGGAAGCGCTCCTGCCAGCCGCTGATCGTCGAGCGCCAGGCGCTGCGGTCGGGCTGGGCCTCGGAGCCACCGAGGTCGCGCACGGCGCGGATCAGCTCCTCGATGACCAGGCGGCAGTCGCCGACGATGGGCACGTCGGGGCGACGGACCTTCCCCAGCTCGGCGGGGTCGATGTCGACGTGGATGATCTTGGCGTCGGGCGCGAACCCGTCGACCTTGCCGGTGACGCGGTCGTCGAAGCGGCTGCCGAGCGCGATGAGCAGGTCGGACTCCTGCATCGACGTGATGGCCGTGTAGGTGCCGTGCATGCCCGGCATGCCGAGCGCCAGCTCGTGGTCGTCGGGGAAGGCCCCCCGGGCCATGAGCGTGGTGACGACGTGGATGCCGGTGAGCTCGGCGAGCTCGCGCAGCGCCTCGGCGGCGCGGGCCTTGAGGATCCCGCCGCCGGCGTAGATGACCGGCCGCTCCGAGCGCAGGATCAGCTCGGCGGCCTCCTTGATCTTGCGGGGATGGCCACGGGTGGTGGGCTTGTAGCCGGGCAGGTCGACCGACTCGGGCCAGTACCACTCGAGCGCCGAGCGAGGGTTGTTCGGGTCGACGATGTCCTTGGGGATGTCGACGAGCACCGGGCCCGGCCGGCCCGTGGTGGCGATGTGGAACGCCTCGCGGATGACACGGGGGATGTCGGCGGCGTTGGTGACCAGCTCGTTGTGCTTGGTGACCGACCGGGTGATGCCGACGGTGTCGCACTCCTGGAAGGCGTCGGTGCCGATCGACGTCGACGCCACCTGACCGGTGATGACCACCAGCGGGATGGAGTCCATGTAGGCGTCGCAGAGCGGGGTGACGATGTTGGTCGCCGCCGGCCCGCTGGTCACCATGGCCACGCCCGGGCGGCCGGTGACGTGGGCGTAGCCCTCGGCCATGTGGCCGGCGCCCTGCTCGTGGCGCACGAGGATGTGGCGGATCGGCGAGTCGATGATGGGGTCGTACACCGGGAGGATGGCGCCACCGGGGAGGCCGAAGATCACCTCGACCCCTTCCATCTCCAGGCTCTTGATCAGGGCTTGTCCACCGTTGAGCTGCATCGTGGTCCTCGGTCGGGGGGAAGGGGGAGTGTACGGGGCGGAAAACGACGACGACCTCCCGATGGGGAGGTCGTGGGAGCGCGCACGCGGCGGGAGGCGGAGGCGTGCGCTAGGTGGCTACGAGGAGGGTCCGGGTGCGGAACACGGCGGTGAGTGTGCCAGTCGCTCGCCCCTCGATGCAAGGCGACGGCACCGACCGCCTCCTGTGGCAGCATCGCCTCTCGTGAGCACGCCCGCCCCCGCCCTACCCGCCGAGGTCCGGCGCGGCCTCCCGGTGGTCATCGGTGGTCGGTTCGTCTCCAACGTCGCGTTCCGCTTCGTCTACCCGTTCCTCCCGGCGATCTCGCGCGGGCTCGGCGTGTCGATCGAGACCGCCGGCATCGCGCTGAGCATCCGTGAGCTGTCGGGCCTGGCCGCGCCCGCCCTCGGTCGGGTCATCGACCGGGGCCGGCGGCGGGCCGGCATGTTCGTGGGCCTGGTCGCCGCCGGCGTGTCGCTCGCGTTGACGGCGGCGAGCCCCGGGATCGTGGCGTTCACCATCGGCATCGTGGTCTTCTCGATCGCCAAGGTGGGCTACGACACCGCGATGAGCACGTGGATCGGCGACCACGTGCCCTTCGCCCGGCGGGGTCAGATCATCGGGCTGTCCGAGCTGTCGTGGGCGGTGGCCCTGCTCGTCGGGATCCCCCTGGTGGGCGCGCTGATCGACGCGGTGGGTTGGAGGGCCCCCTTCGCCGTCGTCGGCGCCGCCTGCGTGGCCGTGGGGTTGCTCGTTCCCGGGAGAGTCGACGCCGATCCTCCCCGTGAGCCCGGACCCCACGCCCGGCTCCGCCTGCTGCCGGGCGCGGTGGCGCTCTACGTGGTCATGGCCCTGCTGTCGTTCTCGATGCAGCTCGTGATCGTCGTCCACGGGTTCTGGCTCGAGGACGAGTTCGGGCTCACCGTGGCCGCCATCGGGGTCTCCTCGATCCTGCTCGGGGCCGGCGAGCTGGTGGGTAGCGGGGCCACCGTGTCGCTCACCGACCGCCTCGGCAAGCGGCGCAGCGTCCTGCTCGGCAGCATCGCCCTCGTGCCGCCACTCGCCCTGTTCGGGGTCACCGACGGCCAGGTCGCGGTGGCGCTCGCCCTGCTCACCCTCGCCGTGCTGGCGTTCGAGTTCGCCTTCGTGTCAGCGCTCCCGCTCGTGACCGAGCTCGATCCCGAGGCCCGTGGCAGCGCCGTCGGGGTCGCGCTGGCGATCGTCACCGTGGCCCGGGCGGTGGGCACGGTCGGCGCCACCACCCTGTACGCCGCCCGCGGCATGGGCGCGGTCGGTGGGCTGGCGGCAGCCGGCATCGCCATCGCCGCGATCGTGGTGGCGACCGCGGTGCGCGAGCCCGAACCGACGCCGGTCACGGCCTGATCGATGGCGGTCGGCTGCTACCCGGGGTCGTTCAACCCGCCGACGATCGCCCACCTGGCGATCGCCCGGGCCGCCATCGACCAGCACCACCTCGAGCGACTCGACCTGGTCGTGTCGCGGCAGGCGCTCGGGAAGGACGCTGTCGACCGGCCCCGGCTCGAGGACCGCATGGACGTGCTTCGGGCGGTCGCTCGGTCGCATCCCGGGATCGACGTGCGGTTGACCGATGCTCGACTGGTCGCCGACATCGCCGAGGGCTACGACCTGGTCGTCGTCGGCGCCGACAAGTGGCACCAGCTCCACGACGTGGCGTTCTACGGCGGCTCGGCCGCGGCCCGCGACGCCGCCCTGGCCCGCCTGCCGGTGGTGGCGGTCGCACCCCGACCCCCGGACGAGGCACCCGCCGAGCTGGTGCTGGCGTTGCCCGACGACCACGCCGAGGTGTCGTCGACCGCGGTGCGTGAGTCAGCGGCCCACCACTGGATGGCGCCCGAGGCCGCCGACTTCGCCGAGCGGACCGGCGCGTGGGTCGACCCCGAGCGCTACGAGCTCTGGCTGGCCACCTCGGCGTGGATTCCGCGCGGAATCCACGCCGAGGGGTCACCGGAGTAGCTGGGTCAGGAGCGGGCGGCGGTGATGGCGCCGACGAACTCCCGGGAGTCGGCGAACAGCA
>DATHSN010000206.1:0-5839 GCA_035464115.1 Acidimicrobiales bacterium
CCGAACGGCTGGCCGGCCAGCCCGAGGATCGCCTGGGTGGTGGCCCGGGCTGCGTTCGACGGCTCGAAGCCGGTGGCGTCGAAGGCGATGGCGCCGCGGTCGGCGGCGTCGGCGTCGCACCCCTGCTGCAGCGACACGAGGAACCCCTGGGCGGCGGACGCTGCCGCGCCACGACCCCCGGCGGCGAGCGCCTGGGCCGCCACGCCCGTGCTGTTGGCGTTGGGGGCGGCGTCGGCGGTGGTGCCGAGCCCGCCGCCTGCCTGCTGGGCCGCCTCGAGGAAGTCGAGCGCACCGGCGATGGTGGCGGCATCGCCGGGGCGGCCGGCGGCGATCAGGGCCTGGACCGCGAAGGCGGTGCCGTCGACGCCGCTGGTGCAGGTGGCGGGGTCGGCATCGAGGCTGCTGGCGATGCCACCGTCGGCGCACCGCACGGCGAGGAGGCGGTCGATGGCGGCGTCGGACGGCGACACGCCGGGCTGGCGGGCCAGGACGAGGATGGCGAGCGACTGGGTGATCGGGTTGGAGAAGTCGCCGAACTCCGACAGGTCGGTGAACCGGCCGTCGGCCTGCTCACGGTCGAGGAGGCGGGCGACGAGGTCGGCACCGCCGACGGCCCGGGGGTCGAGGCCACGCACCTGGGCGACCAGCGCCAGCTTGGCGGTGGATCCGGCGAACACCGCGTCGGTGCCGTCGCCCACGTAGGCCGCGGCGTTGGCGACGAGCCACGAGGTGGCCGCCGCGGCCTGCGGGTCGGCCACGCCGGCGGCGGCGAAGGCGAGCACGGCGTCGGCGGTGAGGCCGTAGTCGGGGAACGACGTGCCGTCGAAGGTGGTCTCGAGCCGCTGGCCGTCGACGAGCTGGCTGGCCAGCCACCCCGAGGCGGTGCCGGACGCGGTGCTCGGCGCGGTCTGGGCGCCGACCGGGGCGACGACGGCGGTGAGCCCGAGCGCCAGCACGGCGACGAGCGCGGCGAGCGCCCGACGGGAGGACCGCGGGCGCGTCGAGCGCACCGGCTGCAGGGAGGGGACGGTCATGGCTGCCTCCTGGGAGTTCTCGCTCCCGTGGGTGGAGGGACGGCGGCGTGAGTCTCCTGACTCCCGGATCATCGATCACCGACCCCTTCCAGCGACTGCCGTGGGCCTGCGTCGGGTCTCTCCCCGGTCACAGTGGCGGAACCGCCCCGGATTCGCACCGGGTTCCTCGTCCACCGCCGTCCTATGTGGTTGTCGCCGCTCACCCTCACCGCGTGGGCGGCCCCCTGTCAAGCGACGCCGACTACGCCGCCGGGCAGGGGGTGCGGGCCGACGACATGAACGAGCAGAACTCGTCGCGGGACACCACCCAGGTGCCGTCGACGAGCGAGATGGACCCGGTCTGGTCCTCGTACGCGGCGTTCCCGCCGAACAGCACGTCGTAGGTGACCGTGGCGGTGTCCCCGTCGACCACCACCTCGCTCGGGGCCAGGCTGATGCCGCCCATGCCGTTCCCGGTGCCGGCGTAGGCCTCGGCGGTGGACCGCAGCGCCTCGGCGTCGGCGAGGTGCGGGGCCTTGTCCTCGAAGGGCACCGACGAGTCGAACACCGCCGACCACGCCGCCGCCGCAGCCTCTGCCGGGTCGCCAACGGCCGTGTCGTCGGCGAGGGTGTCGTCGGCCGCCGGGTCGGCGTCCTCGGGTGGCGCCGCGGTGGTGGTCGGGGCCGCCGTGGTCTCGGTCGTCTCGGTGGCCTCCTCGTCGGTCGCGGACGCCGCCTCGACAACGGTCGTCTCGGTGGTGGCGGGGGCGACGGCAGCGGTGGTGACGTCGTCGTCGTCACCACCACAGGCGGCTGCCACGAGCGTGGCGGTGACGGCCACGGCGGCGAGGCGGACGATCGAGCGGTGGCGGGTCATGGCGCGGCGTCTCCTGGGAGGTCGGGGTGGAACTGGTCGATGAGGTCGGCGAGGAGCTCGCCGGTGCGGGGGCCGCCGCCGAACAGGTACTGGTCGTCGCGCACGACGAGGCGGCGCTCGGCGAAGGCGGGGGTGCGGTCGAACCCGGGGAGGGCCCAGAAGCCGTCCTCGCCGCCGACCGACTCGAGCCCGGTGGTGCTCACGAGGAACACGTCGGGAGCGGCGGCGAGGAGGGCCTCGGTGCTGAGCGCCGCGTTGTCGACCACGCCCAGCTCCGTGCCGACGTCGATGCCGCCGGCCGCAGCGATGACGGCATCGACGCCGCTGCCCTCGCCGAACACGAGCTGGAGGGTCTCGCCCCGCAGGTACAAGGTGGCGACCCGTGGCCGCTCGGCCGGCTCGCCGAGCAGCTCGCGGGCGGCAGCGATGTCGGCGTCGACCTGGTCGGCCAGCTCGGCGCCCCGCTCGGGCACGCCGAGGGCGTCGGCCACGGCGCGGATCTTGTCGGCCGGCCCGGCCAGCGTCCGGTCGCGCTCGATGACCACCACGGGCACCCCGAGCTCACGGAGCTCGGCCAGGGTCTCGTCGGGACCGGCGAGGTCGGTGGCGAGCACGACCGTGGGCTCGACCGCCAGGATCGGCTCGGTGGCGAGAGCCCGCTGGTAGCCGATGGTGAGGATCTCCTCGGTGGCCGGTGGGTACGTGGCCGACAGGTCGACGGCTGCCACGTTGTCGCCGAGCCCGAGGGCGAACACGATCTCGGCGAGATCGCCGTCGACCGGGACGATGCGCTCGATCGATGTCACCGTGACCGCCGTACCGGTGTCGTCGGTGAGGGTGACGGGCAGGCCGCCGCCGGGCGATGCGGCCGACTCGGTGCTGGCCCCGCCGCCACCGCACGCCGCGAGCAGCGCGGTGGCGACGAGGGCCGCCACCGCCCGCCCGGTGCAACGTGCGATCACTACCCCGTATGCCATATGAGAGGTATACCTAACAGACAGCCGCCGCAACGTCCAGGCGAGCCGGCTGCGTGCGTTCGACCGAACCTGCTCTCCTGAGCGTCGATCGACGACGCCCTGGAGCGCATCCTCGGCCAGGCCCAGCGCCGACACCCGGGGTCGCCGCTCTGGGCGTCACCGCGGCCGCGGTGGGCCCGCAACGGTTCGTGGCGGCGGACGGCTCACCGCCGCCCGCCCGCTCGCGGCCCGGGAGCTGGGCTCTCCTACGCTCCGCCACATGCGGATCGTGTCGCTCTTGCCGTCGGCCACCGAGACCGTCTTCGCCCTCGGGTGCGGCGACGACCTGGTCGGCGTCACCTTCGAGTGCGACTTCCCGGCCGAGGCCCGGACCCGGCGCATCGTCTCCACCTCGGCGCTGCCCGAGGGGCTGACCCCGGCCGAGATCGACGCCGAGGTGTCGGCCCGCGTCGCCGCCGGTGACGACCTCTACCGCCTCGACGCCGGGGCGCTCGCCGACCTCGACGTCGACGTGGTGCTCACCCAGGACCTGTGCGCGGTGTGCGCGGTCGACGTCGACGTGGTCGACGCCGCGCTCGCCCACCTGGGGTGCTCGGCGAAGGTCGTCACCATCGATCCCCACACGCTCGACGAGGTGATCTCGTCGTTCGCCACGGTCGGGGCGGCTCTCGGCGTGCCGAGCGAGGCGGCAGCGCTCACCACCGCCGCTCGCGACCGGCTCGACCGTCTGGCCGAGGCGGTCGACGGGGCGGCCCGGCCCGAGGTGCTGGTGCTCGAGTGGACCGACCCGGCGTTCACCGCGGGCCACTGGGTGCCCGACCTGGTGGTGGCCGGCGGCGGCCGACCGGTGCTGGCCCACCCCGGCGCCGATTCCCGCCGCGTCGCGTGGTCCGACGTCGCCGCGGCGCGGACCGACGTCGTCGTGGTGGCGCCGTGCGGCTTCCACCTCGACGATGCCGCGGCGCTCGGTGAGGGGGTGCTGGCCGCCGGGCGGCTCCCGGCCGGGGTGGAGGTGTGGGCCGTCGACGCCGACGCCTACGTGGTGCGGCCCGGTCCCCGCCTGGTCGACGGGGCCGAGCTGTTCGGGGCGATCCTGCACCCCGACCGCGTCGGCGCCCCCGACCCGGCCCGGGCGCGCCGCCTGGCGTGAGCGCCGCCGCGACGACCTCGACCAGATGTGCCACACCGAAGCACGGTGTGGCACCACCTCAGACCGATGGCGACGCCCGGTGGCGACGTCCGATGGGGATCACCAGCGGCGTGCCCGCCACCGGGTCGGCGACCACCTGGCACGCCAGGCCGAACACCTCCTCCACCAGCTCGACGGTGGCGATGTCGCGAGGCGGGCCTTCGGCGACCACCGCGCCGTCGCGCAGGGCGATGACGTGGTCGGCGTAGCGGAAGGCCTGGTTCAGGTCGTGCAGCACGGCGACGACCGTGCGGCCCTCCTCGTGGTTGAGGTCGCGGACCAGGTCGAGCACGTCGATCTGGTGGGCCAGGTCGAGGAACGTGGTGGGCTCGTCGAGCAGCAGGATGTCGGTGCCCTGGGCGAGGGCCATGGCGATCCACACCCGCTGGCGCTGCCCGCCGGACAGCTCGTCGACGGGCCGGTCGGCCAGCTCGACGGTGTCGGTGCGGGCCATGGCCGCTTCGAGGGCGGCCTCGTCGTCGGCGGTCCAGCGTCGGAACCAGCCCTGGTGGGGGTACCGGCCCCGCGACACCAGATCGGCGACGGTGATCCCCTCGGGCGCCACCGGGGCCTGGGGCAGGATGCCCAACCGGGACGCCACGGCGCGGGTGGGCAGGGTGTGGATGTCGCGCCCGTCGAGCAGCACGGTGCCCGCGGCGGGGGCGAGCAGGCGGGCGAGGGCCCGTAGCAGCGTCGACTTGCCGCAGGCGTTGGCGCCGACGATGACGGTGATGCGCCCGTCGGGGATGGCCACCGAGAGGTCGTCGGCGACGCGGCGCTCGCCGTACGCGAGCGTCACCCCGTCGGCGACCAGCGGGGAGCCCGACGCCACGACGGGAGGGGAGAGGGGCTCGGTGACGAGGGGAGCGGTCCCGGGGGAGGTGGTGGTCATGTCAGCCTCCTCGGCCGATGCGGTTGGCGCGGGCGATGAGCCAGAGCAGGTAGGGGGCGCCGATGATCCCGGTGACGATGCCGACGGGGAGCTCGGTGGGGGCGAACAGGCGGCGGGCGACCAGGTCGGCCACCAGCACGAGCACGGCGCCGGTGAGGGCGGCGGGCACGATGGTGAGCGGGCTGCGCACGAGGCGCCGGGCGATGGGCGCCGAGACGAACGCCACGAACGCGATGGGGCCGGCGGCGGCGGTGGCCACGGCGGCGAGGCCGACGCCGACCACCACCAGCGCAGCCCGGATCCGCTCGACGGGCACGCCCAGCCCGGCGGCGGTGTCGTCGCCGAGCTGGAGCACGCGCAGCTGGCGGGCGAGCACGAGCGCAGCCGGCACCAGCACGGCGAGGGCGACGGCGACCGGGCGGATCTGGTCCCACCCCCGGCCGTTGAGGCTGCCGGTGAGCCACACCGTGGCCCGGGCCGCGTCGAAGATCTCGGCGCGGGTCAACAGGTAGGAGGTGATGCTCGCGAGCATCGCCCCGAGGCCGATGCCGACCAGCACGAGCCGGTAGGCGGACACGCCCTGGCGCCAGGCGAGCAGGTAGATGGCCGTCGCGGTGGCGAGGGCACCGGCGAACGAGCCCAGCGACACGACGACCGCGGGTGCGCTGGCGAGGACGATGAGGGCGACGGCCGCGGTGCTGGCCCCGGCGGTGATGCCGATGATGTCGGGGCTGGCGAGCGGGTTGCGGGCCAGGGCCTGGAAGATCGCCCCGGAGACCCCGAACGCGGCACCGACCAGCACCGCGGCCAGCGCCCGGGGGAGCCGCAGGGTGCCGACGATGAACTCGGCGTCGTCGGTGCCGAGCCCGACGAGCGCGGGCACGACGTCGG
>DATHSN010000207.1:0-2193 GCA_035464115.1 Acidimicrobiales bacterium
GGTCGAAGGCGTAGCGGACGCAGCGCTCGACGCCCATGCGGGTGTTGACCGACCCCTGGGTGGCGACCTCGTGGGGGGTGCCCTTGCGCAGGAACCCGCCCTCGCCGGCGTAGGTGCCCTCGGTGTTCTCGCGGATGACCACCATGTCGACGTCGGGCGGGTGCAGGAACGGCCGCTGGTTCACGTAGAGGTCGAGCTCGAAGCGCATCTTCAGCAGCAGGCCCCGCTCGATGACGCCGGGGGGCACGCCGGGGGCGCCGACCGCGCCGAGGAAGAGGGCGTCGAGGCCCCGCCACTCGTCGAGCACGTCGTCGGGCAGGATCGTGCCGTCGCGCAGGTAGCGGGCCCCGCCGAGGTCGTAGTCGACGGTGTCGAGCGCGACGCCGGCCGCGGCCACGACCTTGAGGCCCTCGGCCACCACCTCGGGGCCGATGCCGTCGCCGCCGATCACGCCGATGCGGTGCGTCGGGTCGCTCACCTGTGGCTCACCTCTCCTCGCCCCGTCGGGGCATCGTGTCCTCGCCCCGTCGGGGCGTCCTGGGTCCGAAAAGCACGAACCGCCCACCGGGGGTGGACGGTCGAAGGGCGCACGTCGGGGGATCCGACGGGCGCTAGGGAATGATGATGACGGGCGCGAGCAGAGCCATCACGGGCGCCAAGTGTCGTGGGTGGGGGGTGCCTCGTCAAACCGCGCCGGGTGGGGCTCGGCCGCAGCGGCGGACCGCCTCGGTACCATCGCGTCGTGGCCTCGACCCATCACCTCTCCCAGACGGCGTACGACCGGCTCTCCGCCGAGCTGCGCGACCTCACCACCCGGGGGCGCATCGAGATCGCCCAGAAGATCGAGGAAGCGCGCGCGCTGGGCGACCTCTCCGAGAACGGCGACTACCACGCGGCCAAGGAGGAGCAGGGGAAGATGGAGGGCCGCATCGCCCACCTGTCGGCCATGTTGAAAGACGCCGAGATCGTCGAGACCGCCGACGGCGGCTCCACCGTGCAGGCCGGATCGGTCGTCACCATCTGCTACGAGGGCGACGAGACCGAGGAGACCTACCTGGTGGGCTCCATCGAGGAGCGCCACGACGACCTCGACGTGATCTCGCCGGGCTCGCCGCTCGGCCAGGCCCTGCTCGGGTCGTCCGAGGGCGACACCGTGTCCTACGAGGCCCCCAACGGCGCCACGTTGTCGGTCACGGTCGAGAAGGTGCGGACGGAGCCCTGAACGAGTTGAGCGCGCACGCCGCCGTCGACGGGGGCCTCGGGCCGCCGCTGCCCCCTGGCCGGGAGCTCGAGCTGCCGGGGCGGGGCACGACGTTCGTGCGCGAGGTCGAGGCGCCGCCGGGGGCGCCCACGCTGCTGTTGCTCCACGGGTGGACCGCCACCGCCGACCTCAACTGGTTCGCGGTGCTGCCCGAGCTGGTGGGGCGCTTCGGCATCGTCACCATGGACCACCGGGGCCACGGGCGCGGGATCCGGTCGCGGGCGCGCTTCCGCCTCGAGGACTGCGCCGACGATGCCGCGGCGGTGCTCGACGAGGTCGGTCTCGACCAGGTGATCCCGGTCGGGTACTCGATGGGCGGACCGATCGCCCAGCTGCTGTGGCGCCGCCACCGCGAGCGGGTGCGGGGGCTGGTGCTGTGCGCCACGTCGCGCAACTTCGCCGGGCGACCCCAGGAGCGCGCCGCGTTCTCGCTCTTCCCCGGCGTGGCGCTCGCCAGCCGGTTCACCCCGCCGGCGATGCGCGACCGGGCCTACGAGCGCATGGTGCGCGGCCGCAGCGGGATCGAGGTCCACGAGTGGGTGCTCGGCGAGATGATGTCGAACGACCCGGTGAAGCTGGCCGAGGCGGGCGCCGCCATCGGCCGGTTCACGTCGCACGAGTGGATCGGCGAGGTCGACGTGCCCACCGCCGTGGTGGTCACCGAGTACGACCGGGTGATCGCGACCACCCGCCAGGAGAAGCTCGCCGCCGCCATCCCGGGGGCGTCGGTGCACCGGGTGCCCGGCGACCACGCGGTGGCGGTCACCGAACCGCACCTGTTCGCCCCGGTGCTGCTCGACGCGTGCTCGTCGGTGTCGATCCGGGCTCGGTTGCGCGCCGGTCGCTACTGAGCCAGGCCCCGGTCGGCGGCGGGGTCAGCTCGCCCGGTCGGTGAGTCCCGCAGCCTGCTCGATGCCGCGAGCGGCGGTGAC
>DATHSN010000208.1:0-9325 GCA_035464115.1 Acidimicrobiales bacterium
GTCCCTCGTCGCCCCCCTCCTCGAACCGGCCCCCACCAGCACGGAGGTGGCCCACGCCCGGGCCCTGCAACTGCTCGAGCGCTACGGCGTGCTCACCCGCGAGGCGGCCCTCGGCGAGGGTGCCGAGGGGGGCTTCGCCGGCGTCTACCCGGTGCTGAAGGAGATGGAGGAGCGCGGCCAGGTCCGTCGGGGCTACTTCGTGGCCGGGCTCGGTGGGGCCCAGTTCGCCCTGCCCGGTGCGGTCGACCGGCTGCGGGCGGTGCGCGAGCGGGGCGACGACGCCGGCGCCGCCGTGGTGCTGGCCGCCACCGACCCCGCCCAGCCCTATGGCGCCGCGCTGCCCTGGCCCGACTCGTCGGGGCGCCCGGCGCGCGCCGCCGGGGCCCACGTCGTGCTGGTCGGCGGCGAGCCGGTGGCCTACCTCGAGCGGGGTGGGCGGTCGGTGCTCACGTTCCCCGGCCACGAGCGGGCCGACTGGCCCACGGCCCTCGCCGGCCTGGTCGACCGGGGCCGGCTCCGGTCGCTCGAGATCACCAAGGTCGACGGCGAGGCGGTGGCCGGCACCGACGCCGCCGACCGCCTGGAGGCAGCCGGCTTCGTCGCCGGCTACCGCGGCATGGTCCGCCGCGCCCCCGGCCGCTGATCGGTCGCGACGTCCCGCCACCCCCCCGGCCCGCCGGTCTCGTGTGGATTCGTCGCGCCATGCGCGACGAATCCACACGAGAACGGTGCCGCGGTCAGCGGGTGGTCGCTGGGGGTTGGCAGGTGGGGCACCAGTAGGTGCTGCGGGCCTGCACGCCGCGGCGGGCCGTGCGGATCGGGGTGCCGCAGCGGCGGCACGGCTGGCGAGCCCGGCCGTAGACGGCGAGCCCGCCCGGCACGGTGGTGCGCGACACGGTGGTGAGGTTGGCCCGCAGGAGCCGGGCCGCCACCTCGAGCAGGCGCCGACGGGACTCGGGCGCCACGTCGGCGGTGCGGGTGAACGGGTCGATGCCGCAGGCCCACAGCACCTCGCTCTTGTAGACGTTGCCGATGCCGGCGGCGACGCGCTGGTCGAGCAGCGACTCGTGGATCTCGGTGTCGGCGTCGGCGAACCGGGCCAGGTTGGACACGGCGACGTCGAGGTCGGGATCGGGCAGGCACAGGTCGGGCCCGAGGTGACCGAGGGGCGCGGCGCCGTCGTCGGCCGGGGGCGTCGGGTAGGTCCGCACCACCGGTGCCGAGAAGCACACCGCCACCCACTCGTCGACCTCGACCAGGGCGCGCACGAGGTGGGCCGGCTTCCGCCACCGCTCACCGGTCCGGTAGAGGTGCCAGGAGCCGCTCATGCGCAGGTGGGTCTCGAGGGTGAGGCCGTCGGAGAACCGCATCACCAGGTGCTTGCCCACCGCGTCGACGGCGTCGACGCGGCTGCCCACGGCGGGGAGGCGGCCGGACAGGCGGGGCGCCTCGACGCGGCGAACCTCGGCGCCCGCGAGCGCGGGGCGCAACCGGGCCGCGGTGCGGTGCAGGGTGTCGCCCTCGGGCACCCCGGCAGGCTACGGGGCCAAGCGCTCAGCCGTGGCGGGCGACCCGGGCCCGGTCGACGGCGGCGCGGGCGTGGACCCGCACCAGACGGGCCGGCACGTCGTAGTCGGCGGCGATGCGCTCGACGGCGTCGTGGCCGGCCAACCGGCGCAGCACCTCGGCCTCCGTGGGTGAGAGCTCGGCTCCGGTGGGTCCGTCGGTGAGCAGCAGCGCGGCCAGGGCGGCGTCGAGGCGGGCCTCGCCCCGGCTCGCCCCCCAGACGGCGTCGGCGAGCTCGGGCGCGTCGTCGGCGATGACCGCGACCGCCCCGGTGTCGAGCGCCAGCTCGGGCGGGCACGGGCCCACGATGACCACGGCCGTGCCGGGCAGGTCGTGCTCGATGCGGTGGGCGGCCCGGGCCAGATCGGGCCCGAGGTCGACGTGGAGCACGACGACGTCGGGGACGGTCTGGGCGGCGGCCATCACCGCCCCGCCGGCATCGCCCGCCTCGGCGACGACGCGCAGGTCGGGGTGACCCGCCAGCGCGGCTCGCACGGTGCGGCGGTGGTGGTCGTCGCCCGCGACGACCACCGACGTGGCCAGCACGTCGCTCATCGGGGGGCACCGGTGGGCCGGAGCGCGGCCACGGTCAGGCCCGACCCATGAGTCGCTCGACCGAGAGCTCGATGGCGACCCGGTCGGGTCGCTCGCCGGGCACCCGGTAGCGGGCGGCGTAGCCGGCGACGGCGGCCGCCACCCGGTCGTGGTCGTCGGTGACCGTGGCGGTGCCCTCGAGGGTGAGCCACCGCCCACCGTCGACCTGGCAGATGGCGGCCGGGCGCGGGCCGTCGCCGAGCAGGCGGGCCTTCACCGACGGGGCGAAGGTGATGACGCGGGCGATGCGGAGGTCGGGGTCGTAGGAGAACCCGACCGGGACCACGTGGGGCCGGCCGTCGGTGCGGACCGTGGTGAGCGACGCGAGGTGGCGCTCGGCGAGGAACGCGAGCACCTCGGGGCTCAGGGCGTCGAGGTCGAGGGCCATCGGGTCACTCTGTCGTGATGGCGCGCAGCACGTCGAGGCGGGCGGCGCGGCGGGCGGGCAGGATGGCGGCCGCCACCCCGGCGATGGCGGCGATGACGACGATCACGATGAGCTGCACGACCGGCACCTCGAACACGGTGAGCCCCTCGTCGCCGAAGGCCTGGATCAAGAGCCACCCGACCACCAGGCCGATCACCAGGCCGAGGAACGTGCCGAGCAGGGCGATGATCACCGACTCCCAGCGCACCGTCGACCGCAGCTGGGCCCGGGTCATCCCGACCGCGCGCAGCAGGCCCAGCTCCCGGGTGCGCTCGAAGATCGACAGCGCCAACGTGTTGGCGATGCCCATCAGGGCGATGATGATCGCCAGTCCGAGCAGGGCGTAGATGAGGTTGAGCAGCTGGTCGATCTGGGCCGCTTGGGACTCCTTGAACTCCGAGAGGTCCTGGAGGGTGGCGTTGGCGTAGTCGGCCACGATCGGGTCGATGGCGGCGCGAGCCTCCTCCGGTGACACCCCGGGGGCGGCGTCGATGTAGACCTGGAAGTCGAACTGGTCGGCGAAGTTGGCCTCGAAGGCCGGGAGCCCGAGGAAGTAGCGCCCGGCGAGGGCCGCCTCGGTGTAGATGACCTCGACGGTGAGGGTCTGGGCGCCGGTCTCGACGAACCGCGCCGGCACCTGCGAGCCGACCGTCCAGCCGTTGTCGTCGGCCACGCTGTCGAGCACGGCCAGCCCGTCCTCGTCGAGGTTGGCCGCGTCGCCGGCGATGATGCCGACGTCGACGATGGCCGGCCCCCGCACCGGGTCGATGCCGAAGAGGATCTCGTCGGTGTCGGCGATGGTGGCGAAGCCGAGCCGGACCCCGGCGGCGTTCTCCACCTCGGGCAGCTCGTTGAGGCGCTCGGCCATGTCGATGGGGATCCCGCCGAAGCCGAACGTGCCCGAGTCGATCACGAAGTCGCCGATGAACGAGTCGTCGATCGTCTGGTCGATCGACGCCTTGGCCGAGGAGGCGAACACGGTGATCACGCTGACGATGCCGACGCCGATCATCAGCGCCGACGCGGTGGCCGAGGTGCGCTTGGGGTTGCGCAGGGCGTTCTCGCGCGCCAGGTGGCCGGTGATGCCCTTGAGGCGGGGGAGGGGCCACCCGATGAGCGAGCTGATGGGCTTGGCGATGACGGGGCCGAGGACGAACACCCCCACGAACACCACGATGAGCCCGACGCCGATGTTGAGCCCGGCGTTGCCGGTGTCGCCGTAGAGGCCGAGGAGCAGCAGCCCGATGCCGCCGGCCACCACGGCGATGCCGGCGGCGATGCGGCCCTTCGAGCTGGCCGAGGTGTCGATGGCGACGTCGCGCAGCGCGGCGATGGGCGGGATGCTCGCGGCGCGACGCCCGGGGATCACCGCCGAGAAGACGGTGATGCCGACGCCGACGACGAGCGACACGACGAAGGTGCGGACGGCGATGACGACGCCGCTCGACGGGATGTCGACGCCGAGCGCAGCGAGCAGCTCGCGCATGGCGATGGCGAACCCGACCCCGAGGATCATGCCGACCACGGCCGAGATGAGGCCGACGACGAGCGCCTCGACGAGGACCGCGCCGAGGACCTGACGGCGGCTGGCCCCGATGGCCCGCATGAGGGCCATCTCCCGGCTGCGCTGGGCCACGATGATCGAGAAGGTGTTGTAGATGATGAAGCTGCCCACGACGAGGGCGACCACGGCGAACACCAAGAGGAAGGTGTTGAAGAACGCCAGCCCCTCCTGGATGGCGTCCTGGCTCTCCTCGATCGACTGCTCGCCGGTGATGGCCTCGATGCCCGAGGGCAGCTCGGCCTGGAGGCGCTCGACCAGCTCGGCTTGCGACACCCCGTCATCGGCGATGACCGACACCGAGTCGATGCGCTCGGGGTCGCCGATGAGGACGTCCTGGGCGGCCGGCAGGGTGAACATGGCGACGCTGGCGCCGCCCGGGCTGTCGACCGACCCGAAGCGGGCGACCCCGCTGATCTCGAACTGGCGGGCGCCGGCCTGGGTGAGGACGGTGACCGTGTCGCCGGGGCCGAAGTCGGCGGTCTCGGCGGTGCCCCGGTCGATGACGATCTGACCGTTGCCGCGCGGGGCCTCGCCCTCGACGAGCACGAACGGGTTCAGCGCGTCGTCGTCGACCCAGTTGAACCCGAACGTGGGGGCGCCCTGGCCCGGGTTGCCGACGGTGTCGCCGTCGCGGTCGACGAACTGGGCGAAGCCCTGGACGAACGGCGCCGAGGCGGCCACCCCGTCGATGGTGCGGACCTGGTCGGCGATCGACTTGGGGATGCGGCCACGCTGCTCGCCGCCGAACCCGGTGTCGATGACGTCGCTGCTGCGCACGACGGCGTCGGTGTCCTCACCGATCTCGGCGAAGAGGTCGTCGAAGGTGCGCCCGACCGTGTCGGTGAGCACCAGGGTGCCGGCCATGAACGCCACGCCGAGCATCACCGCGAGCGACGTGGTGATCAGCCGCAGCTTGTGGGCGAGGATGCCCTTGAGGGCGACCCGGAGCATCAGTCGGTCCCGAGCTCGAGCCGCTTCATCTGGTCGATGACGGCCTCCGCCGTGGGCTCGTGCATGTCGTGCACGATGCGCCCGTCGACGAGGTAGACGACCCGGTCGGCGTAGCTGGCGGCGAGCGGGTCGTGGGTGACCATCACGATGGTCTGGCCCAGCTCGTCGACGGCGCGGCGCATGAAGCCGAGGATCTCGGCGCCGCTGTTGGAGTCGAGGTTCCCGGTGGGCTCGTCGGCGAAGATGATGTCGGGGCGGCTGGCCAGCGCCCGCGACACCGCGACGCGCTGCTGCTGGCCACCGGAGAGCTCGCTCGGTCGGTGGGTGAGGCGGTCGGCGAGCCCGGTGGTGCGGATCACCTCGTCGAGCCAGGCCTGGTCGGGCTTGCGGCCGGCGAGCGACATGGGGAGCGTGATGTTCTCGAGCGCGGTGAGGGTGGGGACCAGGTTGAACGCCTGGAAGATGAACCCGATGCGATCGCGCCGCAGGGTGGTGAGCGCCTTCTCCTTGAGCGTGCTCAGGTCGACGTCGCCGATGAGCACCCGGCCCGAGGTGAGGGTGTCGAGCCCGGCGACGCAGTGCATCAACGTCGACTTGCCCGACCCCGACGGGCCCATGATGGCGGTGAAGCGACCCTGTTCGAAGCCGACGTCGACGCCGTCGAGGGCGCGGACCTCGGTGTCGCCCGAGCCGTAGACCTTGAAGGCGGCCTCGGTGCGGGCCGCGACGGTGGTGGTGGATGCGGTGGCGGTCACGTTGACCTCGTGAGGGGGAAGCGTGGCGGGGGCGCGGGCCGACCCGGAGCGGAGTCGCACGCGCTCACGGATCGTACGCGTACGGCCGCCGCGAGGTGCCGGGTTCTCGCCGCCGGGCCGCCGTGACCCGGGTCACGCACCCGTATGCTTCACCCGTGGACTGTCCCGCCTGCGGCACCCCGGCCCCCGTCGGGGCCCGCTTCTGTGCCACGTGCGGCGCGTCCCTGGTCGACGCCGGCGACGAGCGACGGGTGGTCACGGTCCTGTTCGCCGACCTGGTCGGGTTCACCATGCTGGCCGAGTCGCGCGACCCCGAAGAGGTGAAGCTCCTCGTCGACCGGTGCTTCGAGCTGCTGGTGCACGACATCACGGCGTTCGGCGGGCGGGTCGACAAGATCGTGGGCGACGCCATCGTGGCCCTGTTCGGGGCGCCGGTCGCCCACGAGGACGACCCCGAGCGGGCGGTGCGGGCCGCGCTGCGCATGCAGGAGACGCTCACCGCCCACGCCACCGGCCTCGGCCCCGAGGTGCGGATGCGCATCGGGGTCAACACCGGCGAGGTGCTGGTCGGGTCGCTGCGCGCCGACGGCGACTACACCGCCATGGGCGACGTGGTGAACATCGCCAGCCGTCTGCAGGCCCACGCCCAACCCGGGCAGATCATCGTGGGCCCGGCCACCCACGCCGCCACCGAGGGTGCCATCGCCTACCAGCCCGAGGGCCTGCTCGCCGTGCGGGGGCGGGGCGAACCGATCGAGGTGTGGTCGGCCACCGCCTCGCTGCTGCCCCCGGGCACCCGGCGGCGTCGGTCGCGGACCCCGCTCGTCGGTCGCACCGCCGAGATCGGCCTCGTCGGCCACGCCCTCGACGCCGCGCTCGGCCACCGTCGCTCCCTGCTGGTGGTGCTGCTCGGCGAGGCGGGGGTGGGCAAGTCGCGCTTCGCCACCGAGGTGGCGGGCATCGCCGCCGAGCGCCACGGCGCGCTGGTGCTCGAGGGCCGGGGTGTGCCCTACGGCGAGGCCAACGTCTGGTGGCCCATCGCCGAGGCGGTGCGCCGGGCGTGCGGCCTCGGTCCCGACGACGGTCCGGGCGAGGTGCGCGACCGGGTGCAGGCCACCGTCGCCGGCGCCCTCGGGGTGGCGCTCCACGACGGCGAGGCCGGCCGGATCACCGCCGGCCTGCTCCACGTCCTCGGGCTCGAGGGGCCGTTGCGGGGCATCGACCGCCAGCGCGCCCGCGAGGAGGTGCACCGCTCGGTGCTCGGCTTCCTCGGCGCGCTCTTGTCGACCCGGCCGGTGGTGCTCACCATCTCCGACGTCCACTGGGCCGACCGCCTGGTGCTCGAGCTGCTCTCCACGCTGCTCGAGCGCCTGCCCCGCGCCCCGTTCGTGCTCGTCACCACCGCCCGACCGCCGTTCTCCACCGCGTGGGCGCCGGCCGAGGGGCGCTACGACGTGGTCCGGCTCACCCTCGACCCCCTCGACCGGGAGTCCACCCGCCACCTGCTCGACGGGCTCCTCCCCGATCGCCTCGACCCCGAGCTGCGCGAGGCCCTGCTCGACCGGTCCGGCGGCAACCCGTTCTTCCTCGAGGAGCTGGTGGCGCTGGTCGCGGCCGGCGAGCTCGAGGTCAGCGACGGCCCGTCGTCGTCGCCCGGCGCGCTGGGCCGGCTCCCCGACACGCTCCGCGGGCTGGTGGCGGCCCGCCTCGACGGGCTCGACTCCGACGAGCGCCGCACCCTCGAGGACGCGGCCGTGCTCGGTCGCGGGGGCCCGGTCGAGGGGCTGATCCGCATGGCGGCCGCCGACCGCGCCGGCAAGGGCGTGCGCTCCACCGAGCAGGTGCTGGTCGCCCTCGACGGGCTGGTGGCCACCGAGATCCTCGTCGTCGACCAGGGCATGTACGAGTTCCGGTCCGACCTGGTGCGCGACGTCGCCTACGGCACCCTCACCAAGACCGATCGGGCCAAGCGCCACTTCGGCATCGGCGAGTTCATGGAGACCTTCGCGGCATCGGGCCCCGAGGTCGACGACACGGTGGTCGACTTCATCGCCCACCACTACGGCCAGGCCGCGACGGTCGTGCGCGAGCTCGGCTCGGTCGACGGCGTGGCCGACGACGTGGTCGAGCGGGGCCTGCGCTGGGTCGGCGAGGCGGCCCGCCGGGCCGAGGCCGGCGACGTCCACGTGGTGGCCGAGCGGCTCTTCAGCCAGGCCCTCGCCCTGCTCGACGAGGGAGCGACGTCCGAGCGCGTGTCGCTGCTGCTCGGGCGGGCCGAGGCGCGCGCCGAGCAGCACCGGCTGGGTCCGGCCCGCGCCGACGTCGAGGCCGCGCTCGGCGCCGCCGAGCAGCTCGACGACCCCCGGTGCCGGGCGCAGGCCCTCCTCATCCGCGGGTCGGTGGAGCAGCGCGAAGGCGCCACCGACACCGCCGTCGCCACGTTGGCCGAGGCCGAGGCCGCGTTCACCGCCCTGGGCGAGCGCCGGGGCACCGCCGAGGCCCTGCGGCTGCGGGGCATGGCCGAGATGTTCGGCGGCGACGGGGCGGCGGCGCGCCGGTCGGTCGGCGCCGCGCTCGACGCGTTCGTCGAGATCGACGACCGCCACGGTCAGGCGTGGGCGTTGCAGAACCTGGCCTGGCTGGCCTTCAACGAGGGGCGGGTGCTCGACGCCGACCACCGCCTCGAGCAGTCGGCCGAGCTGTTCCGCGAGATCGGCGACTCCGGCGGGCTCGGCTGGGCGCTCGGACTGCAGGCCTGGATCCGCTTCTACCAGGGTCGCCTCGACGAGGCCGAGCGCCTGGGCGATCTCATCCTCGCCGAGGCGCGGGGCCGGGGCGACCGCTGGGCCGAGGGCATGATGCTGGTCCTCGCCGCGTCGGTGCGACTGTGGTCGGGGCGGGCCGACAGCGCGGTCGGGCGGGCCGAGGAGGCGCTCGACGTGTTCCGCGCCATCGGCGATCCCGAGCGCGAGGCCCAGGCGGCAGCCACGCTCGGGCGGGCGCTCATCGCGGTGGGGTCGGTGGGCGAGGGCTTCCGCACCATCGACCTGGCCATCGACACCGGACGGCGGGGCGACACCGAGGCCCTGGCCGTCGCCGCCACCGCGGCGGCGAGCGCCGCCATCGCGGTCGGCGACCCCGAGCGGGCGCTGCGCACCATCGCCCTGGTCGGCGCCGAGCGCGAGCTCGACCCCGCCATCCTCGGCGACAGCGAGCGACTGGTGGCGTTGGGCATGGCGCTGCTGATGCTGGGCGAGGTCGACGAGGCCACCGCCCACCTCGAGCACGCCCTCGACGTCGACGAGGGCGAGCCGAGCGGCTACGCCCACAGCGCGGTGGCCCTGGCTCGCGCTGTCGCCGGCGACGCCGATGGAGCCGAGCGCCTCGTCGACGACATCGAGCAGTCGTCGCGCGCCAGCTACCTCGACCGCCTCACCGGGTGGTCCGTGCTCGCCTCGGTGCGCGCCG
>DATHSN010000209.1:0-2406 GCA_035464115.1 Acidimicrobiales bacterium
GGTCCGGGCGGAGGCGTGGGTGGTCCGGGCTGAGGCGGGGGCGGTTCCGCCGGAGGCGGCGGGGTTACGGGCGGGGGCGCGGGCGGGGGCGGGGGCGGCGGTGCGGCCGGCGGCGGTGCGGGGGGCTCGGCGGGTGCGGCGGCTACGACCCGGAGGCGGGTGTCGCCGATGCGGGCCTCGTCGCCGGCGCCGAGCACGACCGGGCCGGTCCACGGGTGGCCGTTGACCGTGGTGCCGTTGGCGCTGCCGAGGTCGGTGACGATGATCCCGGCCGGGCTGGGGTCGAGCTGGAGGTGCCGGCGCGACACGAGCGGGTCGCCGACCACGAGGTCGCCCTCGCGTCCGACGACGACCGAGGCGTCGAGGTCGACGGCGCGGGTGGCGCCGTCGACCTCGACGATCTCGATGCGGAGCTCGCTCACTCGGCGGCGTCGCCGTCGCTCGGGCGGAAGCCGAAGGAGTACTGGGCGCGGCCTTCGCTGAACTCGATCCGGATCACGTCGCCGGCGGCCACGTCGAGGACGATCTCGGTGGTGGCCCCACGGTTCACCCGCTCGAACGCGATCTGGTTCCCGTCGTTGCCGTTGACCGTCACCGCCACCCGGTCGGGCGACTCGACGTCGTTGGCCACCTCGAGCACCAGCGGCCCGGGGGCCACCAGCTCGTACCAGTCGGCCGGGTCGCGCTCGCCGACCTCGCCCTCGAACGGGCCGGCGGTGGGCTCGACGACCCGGGCCTCGGCCAGGTCGTCGCCGGCATCGCCGGGCTCGCCGCCGTCGGACTGCGCCGGCGTCTCCACCGCGAACCGGTAGAGAGCATCGGGCTCGGAGACGTCGATCTGGAGCTGGCCGCCGCTCCCGCTGCCGAGCAGCAGCGAGAAGAGGGTGGTCTGGCCCGGAGGGACCCGGTCGAAGAAGACCTGGTCGCCGTCGAGTCGGACCGTGAAGGCGGCCCGGTCCGGCGACGACGCGTCGGTGGTGAGCTGCAGGAGCAGGTCGACGCCGGGCTCGATGTCGACGGTGTAGGAGTCGATGGTGTCGTTGTCGGCGATCCGGCCGTCGATCACCTCGCGCAGGGCGATGGGGAACGCCGTGGTGAGGTCGCCGCCGGCGTCGCCGCCCTGGCCGGCGTCGTCCTGGACGCTGACCCCCACTTCGAAGGTGAACGCCGCCGGGCCCTCGGTGAAGGCCAGGTCGAGCACCGTGCCGCCCTCGTGGTCGAAGACCACCTCGGCGGTCTCCTCCTCGCCCGGAGCCACCCGGAAGAAGAGGTACTGCGTGCCGGGCTCGCTGAGCGTGACCGCCACCCGGCGCACGCTGGTCGCGTTGTTGGCCACGGTGAGCGTGACCACGGCGCCGTCGGGGATCTCGACGGTGTAGCGGGCGTCGACCCGGTCGTCCTCGAGCGAGGTGTCGTACTCCTCGTTCGGGTCGATCGGGCCGTCGTCGACGACGTCCTGCTCGGCCGGCCGGTCGGGGTCCGTCGTGCCCTCGGCGGGGCGGTCGGCGTCGCCGCGAGAGCCGGCGGGACGCTCGAAGCGCTCGCCGGTGGCCACGTCCTCGAGCTCGAACACCGCGACCGGCTGGGCGGCCGGCTCGATGAGCGCGGTGGTGTCGGGGGCGAACCCGGGCCACGCCTCGCCGGTGACCTCCTCGCCCTCGACCGGCTCGGCGCCGGTGAGGGGGTTGCCGGCGTAGCAGTTCACGCGGGGGACCCCACGCTCGTCGACCAGCACGGCCGTGCCCCGCTGGAGCACCGACTGGCGGGGCGTCGCCTCGCCGTCGGCGTAGCCGTGGCTGACGACGCGGGTGTCGGCGCCGAGGTGGACCGGGGTGAGCGACGCCAGGTAGGGGGCGACGTCGTCGGAGTCGATCTCGATGACGGCAGCCCACGCCGCGGCCTTGTCGGGCTCGGCCGACAGGAACCCGGTGAGCTGGTCGACGTCGCACGACGCCTCGTCGAGCGTGCCCCCGTAGATGCCGGGGACCGCCCCGTCGACGGCCACGTAGCCGACCGGGGTGACCCGGCCCGGTCCGTCGGCGTCGTCGGTCTCGGCGTCGGCCTCGTCGTCGCCGGACTCGTCGGCGCCGCTGTCGTCGTCTCCGGTGTCGGTGCCGAGGGCGGCCTCGCGGGCGGCGAAGTCGCGCAGGGTCGCCGAGGGGGTGGGGGCGATGCTCGCGGTGAAGGGGTTGGCGCCGGGCACGCCGAGCGCTTCGAGCTCGACGGTGTCGGCGCTGGCCTGGTCACCGCCGAAGGGGTCGATGACGATGACCGCGGCCACGATGAGCGCCACCACGGCGACGATGCCCACGATGAGCTTGGCCCGCCCGCCGCCACCACCGTCGCCGGATCCCGACGGGGTGTGCGGAGCAGCGGGGGGCGGGGCCGCGGGGGGCGCGGCCGGGG
>DATHSN010000210.1:0-4078 GCA_035464115.1 Acidimicrobiales bacterium
CGACGAGGGTCGCGGTCCGTCCGAGGTGGCCCCCGGTCCGCTCGACGCCGACGCGCCGGCGACGGGCCGCACCCGCCGCGAGGGGCGCTCCGAGCAGCAGTGACGCCGCCGCTCGTAAGCCGAAGCGCAGCTGGCGGTGACCCGATGAGGACGGTCGTCCTCGACAACGAGGGGGTCCAGGCACTGGCGACCTCGACCCATCCCAAGCACCGGAGCGCTCTCGCTCACCTCGAGGGCGTCGCATCCCGTCGGCGCAGGGGCCGGGTCGTGGAGGCGGTCGTGCCGACAGCGGTCAGGGTCGAAGCGGGGTGGGACCGAACCGACCCCACGGCCGCCCTCCTCAACCGCTTCGGGATCCGTGACCACCAGCTCGATGGTCACGTCGCCAACACCGCCGCGCACCTCGTGTCGTCCGGCGTCGCCTCCAGCGTCGCCGACGGGCACATCGGCGCGACGGTGAAGAGCGCTCTCGGTGACATCGTGGTGATCAGCAGCGACCCGCGCGACATGGCGGCGGTCTGCGCGCCGACCCCGGTGACGATCGTGCCCATCTGAGCGCGCGACCCTCGACGACCAGGGTGCTGTGGGCCGCTCACGACGACCAGGCCGCACCCATCAGTCGAGGAGGTGGTCGTCGGCGGTGACCACGCCGACGGGGGCGGGCTCGTCGCCGGCCAGGGCGTTGAGGTAGCTGGTGCCGTCGACGGCCCGGCGCAGCCGGTGGTGGGCGTGGTCGGGCGACAGCTCGCGGGGCGGGCGGTCGGGCGGGGTGAGCAGCAGGTCGCGCACGTCGAAGGCGATGCTGTAGAGCCGCATCCGCTCGAGCTGGCGGGGGAACTGGAACAGAGCGGGGTAGTCCTCGGCGAGCCACCACGGGACCGACTCGTAGGTCTCGGGCCGGGCCAGGTGCTCGTAGTCGGGGGCGACGTGCAGGTAGGGGTGGGCGCAGAAGCGCAAGAGCACGTCGAGGTCGAGGTCGGCCGGCCCGGGGCGGGCCCACTCGAAGTCGAGCAGGGCGGTGATCTGCTCGCCGTCCCACATCACGTTCTCGAACGTGAGGTCGCCGTGGATCAGCGTGGCCGAGTCGAACGGCACCAGCGAGTCGGCGGTCTCGACCACGATCTGCTCGACCCGGTCGACGAGGTCGTGGTCGACGTGGGCCTCGAGGCGCAGCCGGTCGAGGGCGACGAGCAGCGGCATCACCGGGTAGAAGGTGCGCGACGAGAGCAGCTGGGGGACGGTGGCCTCGATCTCGATGAGGTCGTCGGGCACCGGTGTGGTGTGCAGGGCCCGCAGGATGCCGGCCTGCTGGCGGATCGCCTCGCGGCGCTGGTCGTCGGTCATGGTGGGCCAGGCCCGGGCCAGCACGATGCCCGGGACGCGCTCGACGATGAGCCAGTCGGCGCCGTGCGGACCGCCGCCGTAGGCCACGATCGGGGGGCAGCGGACCTCGGGGGGCAGGTGCGGGGCGAGCGCCGCCTCCCGGGCCAGGCGGGGGTCGAGGCGCCGGTTCACCCGGATCACGTACTCGTCGCTCAAGAAGACGTCGTTGGTGACGCTGCTGGCCCGCTCGAGGACCATGTCGACGTCGAGTCGGGCGGTCTGCAGGGCGCGCCGCGCCCGAGCGAGGGCGAAGCTGCTCATGGGCGGGGCTCTCGGTTCCACACGACAGGATCCCCGTCGGCAGCGGGGCGGGGGAGTTGACCGTCGCCGCGGGTGATCGTGTCGAGGACCGCGTCGGCGAGGGCGGGCCACGCCGACGCTGCCCACGGGCCGAACTCGCGGTCGGTGAGGGCCAGGAGGGCGACGTCGGCGTCGGGGTCGACCCAGAGGAACGTGCCGGCCCGTCCGAAGTGGCCGAAGGTGCGGGCCGAGCAGCGGGTGCCGGTCCAGTGGGGCCGCTTGTCGCCCCGGAGCTCGGGGCCGAGCCCCCAGTCGTTGGGATCCTGGCGACCGAAGCCGGGGAGCACCCCGTGCAGGCCGGGGAAGGCCACCTCGGCGGCGGCGTCGCGGGTGGAGTGGTGGATGACGACGGGGTCGGCGCCGAGCCAGGCCCCCGCGAAGCGCAGCAGATCGCCGACGGTGGAGCGGGCGCCGTGCGCCGGCGATCCCTCGAGGGCCGTGGCGGCCATCCCCAGCGGCGCGAGCACGGCCTCGTCGAGGTAGGTGGCGAACGACAGGCCGGCGCGGTCGGCGACGAGCTCGCCCAACAGCTCGTAGCCCCGGTTCGAGTAGATCCGGGTGGCCCCCGGGGCGGCGAGCACCTGATCGCCGTCGGGGCCGAGCCCCGAGGCGTGGGCGAGCAGGTGGCGCACGGTGGCGCCGGGCGGGCCGGCCGGCTCGTCGAGGTCGACGATCTCCTCCTCGACGGCGACCAGGACCGCGGTGGCGGTGAGGAGCTTGGTGACCGATGCCAGCGCGAACGGCCGGTCGACATCGCCCTCGGTGTGGACGCCGGCCGGGGTCAGGGCGGCGGCGGCGACGTGGTCGACGGGCCAGTCGGCGACGGCGCGCAACGGCTCCACCGGGCCGACCCTACCCGCCCCGATCCGGCCGCGGAGGGGGCCCTCCCGGGTCTGGCCGGGGTCGGGCGGGCGGTAGGGTCAGCCCGGTGAACCAGCCGTCGCCCTACCAACCCGAGGCCCCCGGACGGCGGGTCCTGCGCACGTTCGCGTTCGTCGATCTGTCGGGCTTCACGGCCCTCACCGACGCCGACGGCGACGAGCGCGCCGTCGAGGTCCTCACCTTGTTCCGCAACGCGGTGCGGGGCGTCGCCGGGTTCAACGGGGTGCGCGTGGCCAAGTGGCTGGGCGACGGCGCCATGCTCGTGAGCATCGAGACCGAGCCGCTCATCGAAGCCATCCTCGAGATCGAGCGGCGCATCGAAGCGTCGGGCTCGGCGCTCCCGCTGCGGGCGGGCATCGCCGAGGGCGAGGTCATCCTCTTCGAGGGCGACGACTACATCGGCCGGGCCGTGAACCTCGCTGCCCGCCTGTGCGACCTGGCCGAACCGCACCAGGTGCTGGCGCCGGTGGCGCTGCTCGCCGAGCACCACCTCCGGGGGCCGGTGCAGCGCCTCGAGCTGCGGGGGATGGCCTCGGCCATCGAGGCGGTCGACCTGCGCGTCGAGGTCGCCTGAGGCTCGACGCGAGCCGGCACCGAGCCAGGTCCTAGAGTGACGGCCGTCACGCCAGCCGATCCCCGGGGGAGGATCCCGATGACCGACGCACGCTTCCCGGCCAGCCCCGACGAGGTGGGCCCCGCCTGGTACACCGCCGCGCTGCGCACCACGGGCACCATCGCCGACGGCGCGTCGGTCACCGCGGTCGACACCGAGCAGATCGGTGTCGGCGTGGGCGTGCTGGCGCTGCTGTGGCGCT
This sequence comes from Acidimicrobiales bacterium, assembly GCA_035464115.1. Lineage (GTDB taxonomy): Bacteria > Actinomycetota > Acidimicrobiia > Acidimicrobiales > SKKL01 > DATHSN01. Next base: position 3,381 of record DATHSN010000210.1, read on the forward strand.
GCCGCTTCACCTACGACCAGCCTGGCGCCGGGCCCGACACCGCCGTGCTGAAGCTGCCCGCCACCGCCCCCCACTCGCGGCAGCTCTCCGACGCGTTCCGGTTCTACGAGCGCGAGGTCCGCTTCTACGAGGTGATCGGCCACGGCACCCCGCTCACCACCGCCGACCGCTACTTCACCGACCTCGACCCCGAGTCGGGCGACTTCGTGTTGATCATGGAGGACTTCGGCCAGCGGCGGCTGCTCGACCAGATCACCGGCGCCTCGCCCGAGGACTCCATCGCGTCGCTGCAGGCGCTCGCCGCGCACCACGCCGCCTGGTGGGACCACGCCAGCTTCGGCACCGACGCCATGGCGTGGGCGCCCCGGGTCATCGACCCGCCCAACCCGCAGGCGCTGGTTCCCGCGCTGAAGGCGTCGTGGCCGGTGGTCGAGGAGCGCTTCGGCGAGCACCTGGGGGCGTTCCGCGACGCCGCGTCGCGCATGTCCGATGCCTGCGTGCCGCTCATGGACCGGCTCTCGCAGCCACCGGTCACGTTCGTCCACGGCGACCACCGCCTCGACAACATCTTCCACCCGGTGGCCGACGACCAGAGCGTCGCGGGGGTCGACTGGCAGATCTGCGGGGTGGGGCGGGGCCTCTACGACGTCGGTTACTACATGAGCCAGAGCCTGCGCTCGGAGGTGCGCGCCGAGTGC
>DATHSN010000211.1:0-6621 GCA_035464115.1 Acidimicrobiales bacterium
GCGGGGCCCAGGTGGTCGCGAACCAGTCGCGCGACGGCGAGGTCGAGGGCTACGCGTCCGCCAGCACGGTGGCGCCCGGTGACACGCTCGACCTCCACGTCAGCACGCTGCCGGCGGCCAGCTACCGCGTGGAGATCTACCGGCTCGGTCACTACGGCGGGGTCGGGGCCCGGCGGGTGACCTGCCTGCCCGGATGCTCGTCGTCGACGACCGGCGCCCCCCAACCGGTGCCCGAGCCGGACGCCACGACGGGCCTCTTGGCGCTCGACTGGCCGGTGAGCCACTCGGTGACCGTGGGGACCGACTGGGTGTCGGGCTACTACGCGGCCGTGTTCGTCATCACCGACGGCCCCGACGCGGGCCTGAACAACTTCTACCCGTTCGTGGTGACGGCGCCCGAGTCGCGCGAGAAGGTGGCGCTGGTGCACGCCGCCGACACCACGTGGCAGGCCTACAACAACTGGCCCCGGGCGCCCCGCGCCGGCAAGAGCGTCTACGACTACCACAGCCCCGGCGGGAGGGCCTACAAGGTGTCGTTCGACCGGCCCTACGCGCCGGGCGACCAGAACCTCTTCGACTGGGAGGTGCCACTAGCCCTGTGGCTCGAGTCGCAGGGCTACGACGTCGCCTATGCCACCGACACCGACACCCACCGCGACCCGGGGCTGCTCTCGCGGTACGACCTGGTGATCGTCAACGGCCACGACGAGTACTGGACCAAAGAGATGCGCGACGGCTTCGATGCCGCGCGCGACCAGGGAACGAACCTGGCGTTCATGGGCGCCAACATCGGCTACTGGCAGATGCGCTTCGAGGACGACGAGCGCACGCTGGTGGTCTACAAGAACTGGTCGCTCGACCCCGTCGCCGACCCCTCGTTGAAGACGGTGCGGTTCCGTGACCTGCAGCCCGCCCGCCGGGAGTGCGCACTCATCGGCGTGCAGTTCGAGTACGGCCTGCCCAACGGGTACCGCGACTACACGGTGAGCGACGCCGCGCTGAGCGACCCGTGGTTCGCCGGTACCGGCTTCGCGCCCGGCGACGTGGTCACCGAGATCGCCGGATACGAGTACGACACCATCGTGTCGGGGTGCCGGGACGACCTCACCACGCTCTTCTCGTACGAGGGCAGCCCGTCCGAGACCCTCCCCCCCGGCCACAGCACGCGCTACCAGGCGCCGTCGGGCGCGGTCGTGTGGAGCACGGGGGCCATGGAGTGGCCGATCGTGATGCGTCGTGACGCCCGCCTCCGGGCCTTCACGAGCAACGCCATCGACGCGCTCATCGAGGGCTCCACGCCGAGCGGTGCGCCCTCGGTGTCGGTGACGTCGCCGCTCGACGGCGAGGACATCACGCTCGGCGACGCGGTCGAGCTGACCGCCGACGCGAGCGATCCCGACGGGACCGTGGTCGAGCTGAGCTGGCTCGTCGACGGCGACGTGGTCGCCACCCTCACCGCCGTCCCGTGGACCACCACCTGGACCCCGACGACCGCCGGGACCGTCTCGGTCACGGCCCGCGCCACCGACGACAGCGGCCTCACCACCACCTCCGCGCCAGTCACCGTGACGGTCACCGACCCGACGCCACCGCCGCCGCCCGGCGAGGGCATCGCGCTCATCGGCACCGACCAGGCCGGCGACAGCGGCAGCCGGTCGAGCCTCGTGCTCGACGTGCCCGAGGGCGTGGCCGCCGGCGACCAGATGCTGGTCGGCGTGCAGGTGTCGCAGTCGTCGAGCGGGCTGACGACACCCGAAGGGTTCGCCGTGGTGGCCGACATCCGCCCGACGCGCTCGTGGCACCCCCGCCTCGTGGTCTACCGGGCCGCCGCCACCGGCGACGAGACCACCGTGCGCATCCCCACCGGCTGGATCGGCAAGTCCGGCACCCTCGCGGTGTACCGCGGCGTCGACCCCGCCACCCCCGTCGCCGGGGTCACGACGTCCAGCCGTGACGGCACCACCATCACCGCCCCCGGGCTCGACGCCCCCGCCGACGGCACGCGCCTCGTCCAGCTCGTCGGCGCGCAGAACCACTCGGCCCCCGCCACGTTCACCGCCCAGGGCGATCTCACGCTGCGAGCGGCGTTCGACACCTCGGCCTGGTTGGGCGCCGCCGCGTCCGACGCCACGGTGACGGCCGGCCCGACCGGCGGCCGCACGATGGGGTTCGGAGGCACCAGCCCGGCGCTCACGACGGTGCTGGTGGCGCTCTCCCCCGCTGGTGACGCGCCCCCGCCCGATGAGGAGCCCCCGCCGGACGAGGAGCCGCCGCCGGATCCGGTGCCGCCCACCGTCACCCTCACCGCCCCGCTCGACGGCACCGAGCTCACGGTCGACGAACCAGTCACCCTCACCGCCGACGCCACCGACCCCGACGGCACCGTCACCCGCGTCGACTGGCTCGTCGACGACACCGTCGTCGCCACCACCGACACCGCCCCCTCCACCGCCACCTGGACCCCCACCGCCCCCGCGACCGTCTCGATCACCGCCCGCGCCACCGACGACACCGACCTCACCACCACCTCCACACCCGCCACCGTCACCATCGTCGACCCACCCCCCGACCAAGAACCCCCACCCGACGAAGAACCCCCACCCAGCGGTGACATCACCCTGGTCGGCGCCGACGCCGCCGGCGACAACGGCAGCACCCCCGCCCTCGTCCTCGACGTCCCCACCGACACCACCGCCGGCGACCTCATCGTCGTCGCCGTCCAGGTCTCCCAATCGGTCACCGGACCCGTCACCCCCGACGGCTACGACGTCGTCACCGACGTGATCCCCACCCGCTCGTGGCACCCCCGCCTCGTCATCTCCACCACCGTCGCCACCGGCGACGAGACCACCGTGCGCATCCCCACCGGCTGGGTCGGCAAATCCGCCACCCTCACCATCTACCGCGGCGTCGACCCCACCACCCCCATCGCCGCGCTCACCACCACCAGCGTCGACGGCACCACCATCACCAACCCCGGCCTCGACGCCCCCACCGACCGCACCCGGATCGTGGCGTTCCTGGCGGCCCAGAACCATCCCGACCCCGGGGGCTTCCAGCCCGGTGACGACCTCACGCTGATCACGGGCGTCGACACCCGACCCTGGCTCGCCGTGGCCACCGCAGATGCGACCGTGCCCGCCGGGCCCACCGGACCGCGCACCGCGTCGTTCTCGGCGAGCCCCGCCGCCCTCACCGCAGCGCTGGTCGCGCTCACCCCGAGCTCGGTCGGACCCTGAGCATCCATCGAGGCCGGCAGGGGTACGCGACACCCATGCGCGCACCGTCGATCCTGTACATCCTCAAGGAGTACCCGCAGATCAGCCAGACCTACATCGAGGCTGAGCTGCGCGCTCTCGAGGACAGCTACGACGTCACCATCGTGACCCGTCGGGGCCCCGACATCGCGTTCAGCGAGCACCACCCCTACCGCACCGCCGCCGAGCCCGACGAGCTCCAGGCGGTCATCGACGAGGTGCGGCCCGACATCATCCACACCCACTACCTCGACATGCTCCACGTGGTCGGGCCGCTGGCCGAGCGCAACGGCCTCCCGTTCACGGTGCGCTCGCACAGCTACGACACCCTCGCCCTGCGCCCGAAGAGCGTGCCCGCCCGGATCAGAGAGCGCCTCCCACGCGTGCCCCGCCCCCTCGGACGGGCCCCGCACTTCCGGGAGGGACTCCGGTGGCTGCAGAGCGATCTCTGCCTCGGTGTGCTCGGGTTCCCCTACAGCCGACCGTGGCTCGAGGACGCCGGAGCACCCGCCGACAAGCTCATCGACTCCTTCCCCGTGATCGACGTGTCCCGCTTCGAGGACCACGGCCCGAACGGGGACGGCGTCATGAACACCGGCGTGGCGACACCCAAGAAGAAGATGGGCGACTTCATCGATCTCGCGGCCCGGGTCCCCGAGCGCGACTTCCGCCTCTACGCCATGGGGTACCACGTCGACCAGCTGGCCGATGAGAACACCCGTGCGGGATCGCCCATGGAGATCGTCGCACCCGTCGCACCGAGCGCCATGCCGGCGGAGTACAAGCGCCACGAGTGGCTCGTGTACACCGCTGATCCCGAGCTCGCCACCGTCGGCTGGCCGATGGCGATCGCCGAAGCCCAAGCGTCGGGCGTGGGCGTGCTCATGCCCGACATCCGTCCCGATCTCGCCCAGTACGTCGGGGACGCCGGGTATCTCTACCGCTCGCTCGACGAGGCGGCCGAGCTGGTGCGCGGTCCCGTTCCGCCCGAGATCCGCGAGGCGGGCTTCGCCCAGGCTCGGCGTTCCGACATCCGCGCCAACCGGCACCTGCTGACCGACCTGTGGGACCGCGTGGCGGCGCCCAGCGATCAGACGGTGTGATCCCGGAGCTCGAGCCTCCCCCGGTGACGAGCCGCCGGAACAGGTCCTCGTAGGCGCTGTCGACGTGATCGGCCGAGAAGTCGGCAGCCCGGCGGCGGGCGGCCGACACCGAGGCCTCGGCCAGCGCGTCGTCGCAGAGCGCACGCTCGAGCGCCGCGGCGAGCGCCGCGACGTCGTCGGGCGGCACGAGCAGACCGGCGCCGTCGACCAGCACGTCGGGCACCCCGCCGACGGCCGACGCCACCGGGACCACGCCCGCGGCCATGGCCTCGAGCAGCGCGAGGGGCATGCCCTCGCTGCGCGACGGCAAGGCGACCACCCGCGCTCGCGCCAGGTGCTCGCGGATGGCGGCCGGCTCCACGTGGCCCGTGAGCTCGACCACGTCGGTGAGCCCCTCGCCGTCGACGAGGGTCCGCAACGCGTGCTCCTCCTCGCCCTCACCGATGAGCACGAGTCGGGCGTCGATCCCCCGGTGGCGCACGGCCGCCAGCGCCCGCACCAGCACGTCGTGGCCCTTGACCGCCTCCAGGCGGCCCACCGCCACGACGACGCTCCCCCGTTCCCCGATGGGCGCCGCACCCTCGACGGGCTCGGACCAGAACCCGAGGTCGACCCCGTTGGCGATGACGTGGATCTCCGAGGTGGCCATGCCGACGTCGCGCGCGAGGCGCTCGGCCACCGGCCGGCTCACCGCGACCACCGCGTCGGCGCGCGGGACCAGGCGCGGCAGCAGCTGGCGCTCGCGCCAGCCCTGGGCGCGGAGCACGTCGCTGCCGTGCGCGGTGAGCACCAAGCGGTAGCCCAGCACTCGGCGGAGCAGGAAGAAGTGGACGATCTCGGCTCGGAGGTAGTGCACGTTGACGATGTCGGGATCCAGGCGTCGCAACACCCGGGCCAGCTGGCCGAGCGAGTGGATCGACGACACGGCGGTCCGCGCCACCGATGCCTCGGTCGAGGCCGAGGGCAGGTGCAGCGCCACCGCATCCATGTCCAGGTGCTCGCCGGGCCGGTGCTCGGCCCACATCTCGCGAACCGAGTGGCCCCGGTGTCGGAGCCCACCGACCAGCCGGCTCAGCACCGCCTGGACGCCGCCCCAGGCGACGGGCGAGGTCGACGAGTACACGGCCACCCGCAGTGGCCGGTGGTGGGCGTCGGTGGCGCGTCGACGACCGTGCCGGCGTGCCGCGATCCGAGCGGGCAGCAGGGTGCGGACGAGGGTCCGGTAGGGACCGACGCGATGCGGCGATCGACGCACCCCCTCGACGGCCAGGCGCCGCGCCCGGCCGACGTCGCCGGCGGCCTGGTGGCGGCGGGCGCTCTCGGCGAGGAACAGGTGGGCGACGCCGAGTCGGCGCATCTGCGACCGGTGCTTGCGGTAGAACGCGGCGCGGGCGTCGAGGTTGGCGGCGAGGTCGAGCGAGCGCCGCACCGCATCGCGAGGGTCGTGGTAGCGGCACACCACCTCGTCGACGTGGTCGACCTCGAAGCAGCGGGCGATGCGCGCCCAGTAGTCCCAGTCCTCGATCGCCGGGAGATCCTCGTCGAAGAAGCCGACCGTGGCCACCGCCGAGCGGCGGATCATCACGTTGGAACCGCCACCGTGGAGGACGTTGGCCGCCAGGAGCTCGCGGCGCACGTCGCCGCGGTGCGACGGCGTCCGCGCGATCCGGTTGCCGCGACCGTCATCGTCCTCCGCACCGCCGTAGACCAGCCCGACGCGGTCGGAGCACTCGGCGAGCCGTCGGACCTGCAGCGCCAGCTTGTCGGGGAACCAGATGTCGTCGGAGTCGAGGAACGCGACGAGCTCGCCTCGGGCCTCGCGCAGCCCGCGGTTGCGGGCGGCGGCCACACCCAGGTTGCGGGGTTGGCGCACGTAGCGGACCCGAGGATCGGGGTGCGCGACCAGCCGCGCCTCGGTGTCGTCGGTGGAGCCGTCGTCGACGACGATGACCTCGAGGTCGTCGAAGGTCTGGGCGAGGGCGCTCGCGACGGCCCGCTCGACGAGCGCGGCGCGGTCGAAGGTGGGGATCACGACGCTCACCTCGGGCCGGACGAGCTCCTCAGCGGCGCCGGCGGGTGTCGCCGACCCAGCTCGGGCGGCGGTCGCGAGTCCGTGGGACACGCCGAGGTCGGGCGAGCCCGGACTCTCGGGCCGGGTCGTGACGGCCGCGGGGATCGAAGCCGGGCCCCTCCGGTGCCCCGCGACCACGGTGCGAGCATCCCGGACGAGGGGTCGCACCCACCGGCGGACCGCGGCGACG
>DATHSN010000212.1:0-7048 GCA_035464115.1 Acidimicrobiales bacterium
CGAGCAGCTCGAGGGCGCCCTCGGTGTGCTCGACCTGCTCGGTGACCCGGCGGATCCAGCACCGCCGTCCGACCGGCACCTCCGACAGCGGCACCGTGTCCTCGATCGGCACGGGTGAGGCGCCGGGGATCGGGTTGCCGTGAGGGCAGGTGGTGGGGTGGTCGAGCAGGGCCTCGAGACGGTCGGTGACCTCGTCGGACAGCACGTGCTCCCACACCCCCGCCTCGGCGTGGGCCTCGGCCCATCCGACACCCAGCACATCGGTGAGCATCCGCTCGGCGAGCCGGTGGCGACGCACCGTGCGCACCGCGAGCTGCTCACCGTCGGCGGTGAGGCGCAGCGTGCGGCCGTCGCGCCGGACGAGCCCGGCCCGCTCCATGCGCCGGATGCCCTCCGACACCGCGGGTCGGCTACAGCCCAGGCGATCGGCGACGCGGGCCTGGATCCGGTCGAGGTCGTCCTCGCCCAGCTCCCAGATGACCTCGGCGTACTCCTCGAAGGCCGGATGCAGAGCCACGGAGGTGATGTTAGGGTCACCTAATTCACTGTGACAAGTGTCCCCGTGGAGGATCGATGATCGACCCCGTCCAGCTCCGACTCGCCGTCGCCCTCGCCCACGTGGTCCCGCGGGCCGAGCTGCGATTGACCTGCCACGACGGCGGCCGGGTCGTCGTCGGCCGTCACCCGTCGGCGCACCTGTCGCCCTGCGACCTTCGCCGGGTCGTGGTGGCGGCGGAGCTGCCCGGCCAGCCCGACGTGGCCCGCTGGATCGAGCGGGTGGAGGTGGCGGGCGTGCTGGTCGACGGCGGCGGCGGCGTGCACCTGGTCGACGACGCCGACGGCCGGTCGGCGTGGTTCGCCACCACCGCGCCGCCCTACCGGGTCGTCGACGCCCTCGAGGGCGCCCCCACCGACGACCTGCCCGGTGTCCCCGATGCCCGGGTCGTGCTGCGCCCCGATCCAGAGCTCGGCGCCACGGTCGTGCAGGTGTCCCAGGACGACGGCGGGTCCCAGCACCTGCACGACCTCGCCCTTCGAGCGCTCGGCGCCTGCCTGGTGATCGAGCTCGAAGCCGCCACCCGCCGCCCGTCGCGCCGTCCCCGACGTGCCGCATGACGGCCATGTACGGCACCGTCACCCGGGTCGAGCGGTTGGCGCCCCGGCTGGTGCGGGTGGTGCTCGACGGCGACGGCCTCGCCGGGTTCACGCCCACCGAGTTCACCGACCAGTACGTCAACGCCCTGTTCCTCCCGCCGGACGCGCCGTGGACCGTGCCGTTCGACCCCGACGAGGTCAAGGCCGGGCCGGCCGAGCACCGACCCCGCGGGCGGCGCGAGACGGTCCGTCGCTGGGACCCCGACCGCGGTGAGCTGTGGCTCGAGCTGGTGACCCACGGCGACGTCGGCCTCGCCGGCCGATGGGCCGACCACGCCGCACCCGGCGACCGCCTCCAGGTGGTCGGACCGTCGGGTGGCTACGCGCCCGATCCCGACGCCGACGGCCACCTCATGGTCGGCGACGAGAGCGCGCTGCCCGCCATCGCCGCCTCGCTCGAGCGCGTGCCCAGCGGGGTACCGGTGGCGGCGGTGGTCGTGGTCGACGGTCCCGCCGACGAGATCGAGCTGGAGACCCCGGGCGCGCTCGCCCTGCGGTGGGTGCACCGTGACCGCGAGCCGGGTGACCACGAGGAGCGGGTCGTGCGAGCGGTCGCCGCCGTCGACCTGCCGCCCGGCCGGGTGCAGCCGTTCGTGCACGGCGAGGCCGCCGAGGTGCGCGCCGTCCGCCGCCACCTCGCCGGCCGGGGCGTCGACGTGGCCGGGGCGTCGATCTCGCCCTACTGGCGGCGGGGCCTCGACGACGAGGGCTGGCGCGAGATCAAGCGCGACTGGGTGCTCGCGGCCGCGCAGGAGGCGTGAACACCGCGGCATCGGCGCCGGCGATCCGACAGGCTGGAGCCATGCCGGAGCGCTCGGACCCGGACGCCGCCGGGTGTGCCACCGCCACCGTCGTCGCGGTCCACCGCTCGCCCGGTCACACCTTCAGCAAGGCACCGGCCACAGCCGTCGCCCTCGTCGCGGGGCTCGGGGTGCGAGGAGATGCGCACGCTGGCGCCCGAGTACGCCACCGCTCGCGGGTCCGCGCCGATCCCGACCAGCCCAACCTCCGGCAGGTGCACCTCATCCAACGCGAGCTGCTCGACGAGCTCGGATCCGCCGGCTTCGCGGTGGCGCCCGGCGAGCTCGGTGAGAACATCACCACCGAGGGCCTCGACCTGCTCGGCTTGCCCACCGGTGCGGTGCTCCTGCTCGGGCCCGACGCGCTGGTGGTGCTCACCGGTCTGCGCAACCCGTGCCACCAGATCGACGACCACGCGCCCGGCCTCCTGGCCCAGGTGCGGCGGCGCGACGACTCCGGCGCGGTGGTCCGCCGCGCCGGGGTGATGGGCGTGGTCGTTCGGTCCGGGACCGTCGCGCCGGGCGACCCGATCGTCGTGGCGTCACCACCGCTGCCGCACCACCCGCTCGCGCCCGTCTGACGCCCGCCGGCGGGCGCCGTGCCCGTCGCGCTCAGCCAGCGAGGAGGGCGGTGAGCTCGGTGGCGAGGCGGGTGCGGCCCTCGACGCCCGGGTAGCCGAGACGGTCGATGGTGACGACCTCACCGGTGGACACCGCGGGCAGGGTCGGCCACAAGGGCGAGCCGCCGATGGCGTCGACCGCGTCGCTCTCGCCCTCGACGAGATCGGACTGCGAGAGCACGATCTGCGGGGCATCGAGCAACCCCAGCTGTTCGAGCGACAGGAACGCCCGCCCGTTGCGGGCGTCGCCGACGGCGTCGGCGTCGGGGACCAGGACCACGCCGAGGTCGAGCAGGACGGCCGGCACGTTGCTGGGGCCGTCGACCCACGCCGCGGGGGAGGGGCCGGGGTAGATGGTGGCCAGGCTCACCTCGGCGCCCGCGAGCTCGGCGCGGCCCGCGGCCACGGCGGCCTCGTAGGCGGCGAGCGCATCGTCGGCGGCGTCGGTGGCCCCGAACGCGGTGCCGAGCAGCGCCATGTCGGCGCGCCAGTCGTCGCCGGCGACGGCGATGGCGGGGGCGATGCGCTCGAGCAGGTCGCCGCCCACCTCGTCCCAGACGAAGGCGGTGGCCACGATGAGGTCGGGGCGCAGCGCGGCGAGACCCTCGAGGTCGGGCTCGGTGGCCGACAGGGCCTCGATGCCCGCCGTGCGGGCGGGGTCGATCCCCACGAACCCGGCCCCGGCGACGGTGGCGGTGGAGGCCACCACCGCGACGTCGAGCGCGAGCAGGTCGGCCAAGAGGAACTCCTCGCCGAGGGCGACGACGCGCTGGGGCTCGGCCGGGACCTCGGTGGTGCCCCGGGCGTGCTCGACCGTTCGTGGTGCCATCGGGTCGACGGTGGTATCGGTGGGGGCACCGTCGCCGGCGTCGGTGACGGCGGTGGTCTCCGGGGATGCGGTGGTCTCCGGGGAGGCCGTCGTCGCCGGGGCGGCGTCGTCGTCGGCGCCGCAGGCGGCCAGGACGAGTGCGAGCGCCACCAGGGTGGCGGTCAGCAGACGGAGCGAGCGCACGGGAGACCTCCGGGGGACGGCGCGGAGCGCAGACATTAGGCGTCCCTAACGCTCGGCGGAAGCCAGTCGCGCCTCGGGCCCCGGTGGACGAGCGTGGTCGGCTGGAGGTCAGGGAGGCGAAGGGTCCTTCGACCCTCGCCCGTTCGCATGATGTTAGGAATGCTGAACACAACCAGGACGGAGTTCTGGATGCCACGAGACGGCGGTCTCGCCGTCGGGAAGGAGTGCCCGTGACGGCGTTGAGCGAGATGCGTCCGGGAGCGCGGGGCGAGGTGACGGCCGTCGACGGCCGGGGCACCGGGCGCCGACGGATGGTGGAGATGGGGCTGGTGCGCGGCACCGCGGTCGAGGTCGTGCGGGTCGCCCCGCTCGGCGATCCGATCGACGTGAAGCTGCGCGGCTACCAGCTGACCCTGCGGCGGTCGGAGGCCGCCTTGGTCCAGATCGACGTGCACGATCCCGAGGTGCCCCGATGAGTCGGCGCGACGTGGGCGAGCGGCTGGTGGTGGCCCTGGCCGGCAACCCCAACACCGGCAAGACGACGGTGTTCAACCACCTCACCGGTTCCCATCAGCACGTGGGCAACTGGCCGGGCAAGACCGTCGACCGCAAGAGCGGCTGGTTCCGCCGCGGCCCGACCGAGGTCGAGATCGTCGACCTGCCCGGCACCTACAGCCTGGTGGCCGCCTCGACCGACGAGCGCATCGCCCGCGAGGCCCTCGTCGAGGGCGAGTTCGACGCGGTGGTCGCCGTGGTCGACGCCGCCAACCTCGAGCGCAACCTGTACCTCGTCGCCCAGATCCGTGAGCTGGGCGCACCGGTCGTGGTGGCGCTGAACATGACCGACGTGGCCGCCGCCCGCGGGGTCGAGATCGACGCCGACCGGCTCGGCCTCGCCCTCGGCGCCGTGGTGGTGCCGACGGTCGCCCGCACCGGCACCGGTGTCGACCGGCTGGCCGACGTGATCATCGGCGTCGCGAGGAGGGCCTCCCGTGCGCTCGCCTGACACCGCCCCGCTCCGCATCGACTACGGCCCCGAGGTGGAAGAGGTCCTCGCCGACCTCGAGCGCCGCCTCGCCGACCATCCGAACGCGTCGGCCCTTCCCGCGCCCGCCCGCTGGCTGGCGGTCGAGCTCTTGGTGGGTGATCCCGACGTGATCGCCCGCATCGACGACCCGGTGCTCGTCACCGACGCCCGCGAGGCGGCGGAGGCGCTCGAGCAGCGCACCGGCCTCGACCCCGAGGCGCTGGTCGCCGATCGCCGCTACGAGTGGATCCACGGCATCGCCGAGGGTGCCGTGACGCGGACCGCGCCCGAGGGGCCCACCTGGTCCGACCGCATCGACGCCGTGCTCACCCACCGCATCTGGGGCATCCCCATCTTCTTCGCCGTCATGTGGGTGGTCTTCAAGGTGGTCACCGACGTGTCGGCGCCGTTCGTCGACTGGGTCGACAGCACCGTCGCCGGCCCGATCACCGGCTGGTTCGCGGCGATCGTCGCCACCCTCGGCCTCGACGGCACCTGGGTCGAGGCGCTCGTGCTCGACGGCATCGTGGCCGGCGTCGGCGCCGTCCTCGTGTTCGTGCCCATCCTCGTGTTCCTCTACGTCCTCCTCTCCATCCTCGAGGACTCGGGCTACATGGCGAGGGCGGCCTTCGTGATGGACCGGGTGATGCTGGCCCTCGGCCTTCACGGCCGGAGCTTCCTCCCGTTGCTGGTGGGCTTCGGGTGCAACATCCCCGCGGTGTACGCCACCCGGGTGCTCGAGCACCGGCGCGACCGGGTGCTCACCGGGCTGCTCGTGCCGTTCGTGAGCTGCGCGGCGCGGCTCCCGGTGTTCGTGCTGCTCGCCGCCATCTTCTTCGAGCAGCACCAGGGCAACGTGGTGTTCGCCATGTACGTCGCCAGCGTGGTGTTCGTGCTGGCCATCGGGTTCGCCCTGAGCCGCACCGTGTTCCGCGGCTCGGAGCGGGCGCCGTTCGTGATGGAGCTGCCGCCCTACCGGTGGCCGACGCTGCGGTCGACCGCCACGGTCACCGGGCAGCGGGTGGTCGCCTTCTTGCGCAAGGCCGGCACGATCATCCTGGCCGCGTCGATCATCGTGTGGCTGCTGCTGGCCGTCCCGGCCCGCGGCGACGGGGCGTTCAACGACACCCCGATCGAGGACAGCGTTTTCGCTACCGTCTCGGAGGGCATCGCACCGGTGTTCGCCCCGGCCGGCTTCGACAGCTGGGAGCTGTCGGGCGCGCTGATCACCGGGTTCGTCGCCAAGGAGGTCGTGGTCTCCACCCTCGGGCAGGTCTACGGGCTCGAGGGCGACGAGGGCGACGACGCCGGCGGCCAGTCGGTGCTGGCCGACATCGGCGACATCGGCGAGGGGTTCGCCACCGCGGCGAAGGACGCGGCGCTGGCGGTGCCCCGGATGCTCGGGGTCGACTTCGCCGAGACCGATGCGCCCGACTCGGCGTTGGCCGGCGCGATCCGCGCCGACTTCGAATCGACGAGCGGTGGCCACGGGGCGCTGGCCGCCCTGGCGTTCATGCTCTTCGTGCTCCTGTACGTGCCGTGCATGGCCACCATCGGTGCCCAGCGCCACGAGATGGGCGCCCGCTGGACGTGGTTCAGCGTCGTGTTGAACACCGGGGTGGCGTTGCTGGTGGCCACGCTGGTGTTCCAGGTCGGACGGGCCCTCGGGCTCGGCTGATGCTGCGACGCCTGCTCGCCGAGCTGGCCGGGGTCGACGGCCCCGTCGACCCCGGCCATCTCGCCCGTCGACTCCGGGTCGACCGGTCGGCGGTCGAGGGCATGCTCGGCGAGGCGGTCCGCCTCGGCCTGCTCGAGGCGGACCGCACCGCTGACCCCGCCGAGTGCGGCGGGGCGTCGGGTGCCTGCGGCGGCCGGTGCGACCCCACCGACTGCCCGCTGGTCGCCCGCCTGCCGGTGGTCCTGCGGATCCGCTGACCCGGCGTCGGTGGTGGGCGGCCGGCAGGCCGGAGACGAGCCGTCCGGCGCCGAGACGGGGACGACCCGTCGGTAGGCTCCGGCGGTGACGCTCGCCTCGCCGCGCCGGCCCCTCGGGACGACGAGGTCCGCCCGGGGCGTGCGTCCGGCGATCGCCGTCGTTGCCGTCGCTGTCCTGGCCGCGGGGTGCGGCGGCGAGCGGCCGCAGCTCGCCGACGCGCCGCCCCCGACCGTCGTGGCCACCACCGCTCCGCCGGTCGAGGCGCCCACCACCTCGGCAGCCGACGCCGTCGGCGCCGCGGCGCCCGCCGGGTGGGATCCCGCCGCGCCGGTGCTCGTCGCCGAGGCGGTCGGTGACACCGTCGAGGTGTTCGCCACGCTCGAGGGGCGAGATCCCGAGCGGGTGCTCGACCGCGCCGACGAGATCAGCGGCACCCTCGTGTTCGTCGTGGTCGGCGAGGTCGGTGACCGCCTCGAGGTGCAGCTCCCGGTCCGACCC
>DATHSN010000213.1:0-15037 GCA_035464115.1 Acidimicrobiales bacterium
GTCAGGCGCGACGAGCCCGGAAGGTGTGGCCGTGGACGCCGAACCGTCGGGCGTTCGCCTCCCCTGGCGCCCCGCCGAAGGTGTCGGTCGGGAGGCCCACCGCCACGTCGGTGAACCCGGCGTCCTCGATGAGCCCGCACCACCCGTCGACCGACCGGCTCCCGGCGATGCAGTCGGTCCACAGACCGATGTCGGTGCGGGCCTCGTCGGGGACGGTGGCGTCGGCGGCGATGTCGGCGAACTGGAGCCATCCGCCCGGACGCAGGACGCGGTGCGCCTCGGCCAGCACCTGCGCCTTGTCGGCCACCAGGTTCAGCACCCCGTTGCTGATCACCACGTCGGCCCACCCGTCCTGCACCGGGAGCGATTCGAGGATCCCCTCCCGGTACTCGATGTTGCTCCGTCCGAGCTCGCCGGCGATGCGGCGGGCCCGGTCGAGCATCTCGGGGGTCATGTCGACCCCGACGACGTGTCCGTCGGGTCCGACCAGGTGGCTGGCCACCAGGCAGTCGAAGCCGGCGCCCGACCCGAGGTCCACGACGTGGCTCCCCTCGGGGATCGGCGCGGGTGCGAACGGGTTGTCGACGCCGGCGAACGACGCGACGGCCTCCTCGGGCAGCTGGGCCACGACGTCGCTCGGATACCCGAGCCGCGTCGCCAGCGGACGTCCGGTGTGGAAGTGGAACGACCCGTCGGGATGCAGGGCGACGTCGCGGTACTTGGCGCGGACCTCCGCCCGGAGGACCTCGGGGTCGACGGTGAGCTGGTCGTCGGTGGTCATGGCGATCTCCTCTTCGGCCGGCGACCCTCGCGCCGGTCCACCCCTCACGCTGCGCCCTGAGCGGGTGGAGGTCGTGGTGGAGTCGTGGCGATCCCGTGGTTCTCGCCGCCTGGGCGGCGCGGCCGGAGTCGGGCCGTCAGCTCGCGGCGTGGCGACCGTCGTGGTCGCCGTCGGCCAGGGTGACGCGCAGCTCGTCGCGGGGCGCGGGGATGCGCCGCTCGACGAGCGCGGCCACGACATCGCCGATGGCGCTGTCGCGCGAGGTGGTCATGGCGCTGCGCTGCGAGCCGGTCCAGAACCGGCACGAGAACGTGACGGTCCCGTCGGCGGTGTCGGTGAGCACCGCATCGGGGACCGGCTCGGGCATCACCCCGGCGGCCCGGCGAAGGGCGTCGACGATCGTGGTCCGGACGACGTCGAGGTCGGCCTCCATGTCGACGGTGACCGGGAAGGACTGCCGGAGGACGTCGCGCTCCGTCTCCACCTCGATCACCCCGGTCATCACCAGGGCGTTGGGGATGTAGTAGCCGCGCCCGTCGTGGCCGCGCAGGAGGGTCTCGCGCACGGTGACGCCCTCGACGGTCCCGTCGTGGTCCGCGATGCGGACCTGGTCACCCGACATGAACGGGTCGCGCAGCAGCAGGAGCACCCCGGCGAGCAGGTTCTCGAAGGTGTCCTTGAACGCGAACCCGGCCGCCACCGACACGATGCCGAAGATGGCGAGGACATCGGCGACCCGGACCGAGGGGAACGCGACGGTGAGCGCGAACAGGCTGCCGACGAGCACGACCGTGACCCGGTAGAGGCCGGCGAACACGCGGGTGTAGCTCGGTCGGTGTCGCCGGTCGAGCACCCGCCGCACCAGCGGCAAGGTGAGGCGCGCCGCCACCACGAACCCGACGATGACGACGGCGGCGATCCCCACGCGCAGCGCCAGCTCGGCGACGCGGCCGGCGACGTCGTCGAGCTCAGGCACGACACGATCCACCGAGGGGCGCCACGGACATGGCCAGGTCCTACCCCGGGTGCGGGCGGCGACACCGCGTCGGGCCGACAGTCGGGCCCGAAGGGACTGGTCGAGCGGCCCGGCCCGGGTTTCGATCCCGACATGACCACCACCCATGACGCGCGCCGGTTGGACGAGCCCGCCGCCCGGGCGATGCTGTTGCACCCCCGCTACCGGGGGAAGGTGCAGGTGCTCCCGAAGGTGCCGGTGCGGGGGATGGACGACTTCGCCGTCTGGTACACCCCCGGCGTCGCCGCGCCCAGCCGGGCGATCGCCGCCGACCCGGCGGCGTCGTTCGAGCACACGAACCGCGCCAACTCGATCGCCATCGTCTCCGACGGCACCCGCGTGCTCGGGCTCGGCGACATCGGGCCGGCCGCAGCCCTGCCGGTGATGGAGGGCAAGGCCCTCCTCTTCAAGTACCTGGGTGGGGTCGACGCCGTCCCCCTGTGCGTCGCCACCTCGGGCACCGACGAGCTGGTGCGCTTCGTCGAGGCGATCGAACCCACCTTCGGGGGGATCAACCTGGAGGACATCGCCCAGCCCCGCTGCTTCGACGTGCTCGACCAGCTCCGGAACCGGCTCTCGATCCCGGTGTGGCACGACGACCAGCAGGGCACGGCCACGGTGCTGCTCGCCGCGCTGCTGAACGCCCTCACCGTGGTGGGCAAGCAGCTCGATTCGGTGCGGGTGGCGTTCGTCGGCTTCGGCGCGGCCAACGTGGCGACCTACCGGCTCCTGCGGGCGTGCGGGCTCGACCCGGGCGCAGCTGTCATCTGCGATTCCCAGGGCATCCTCCACCCCGACCGCCACGACGTCGAGGCGCGAGCGGACGAGTACGTCGACAAGTGGGCGGCCTGCGTCGAGACGAACACCGACCGGGTCGAGGGCGGGGTCGCCGAGGCCCTGGCCGGCGCCGACGTGTGCATCGCGTTCGCCCGACCCGGACCCGACACCATCCGCCCCGAGTGGGTGTCGGCCATGGCCGCCGATGCCGTGGTGCTCGCGTGCGCCAACCCCGTGCCCGAGATCTGGCCGTGGGTGGCGAAGGAGGCTGGGGCCCGCATCGTCGCCACCGGCCGCTGCGATCTGCCGAACCAGGTCAACAACTCACTGGGATTCCCCGGCATCTTCCGCGGGGTGCTCGACGTGGGCGCCACCGCCGTCACCGACACCATGGCGATCGCCGCTGCCCGCGAGCTCGCCGGGTTCGCCGAGGCGCAGGGCCTCGACGAGGAGCACCTGCTGCCCACGATGGACGACTGGGAGGTGTTCCCCCGCGTGGCGGTGGCCACCGCCCTCGCCGCCCGGGACGCCGGCGTCGCCCCGCCCGGACCCGGTGGCGACGAGCTGTTCGAGCGGGCGCACCACACCATCTCCGAGGCCCGCCGGGCCACCGAGGTCCTCATGTCGTCCGGGATCATCCCCCCGGAGTGAGCGGCCGCCGGGACGGCGCGTCGACGCCCCATCCGCGAGGCTCTCGTCCACGCCCCGACCAGCCGAACTGGCGAATCGACGGTGCGCCTGGCGCACCGTCGATTCGCCGGAACGGACGGACGACCACCCGGAGACGACGTGACCGCCCCGACCCCGCCCATCGACGCCGTGGCCCTGGACTGGCGCGCCCGCTGGATCGCCCCTGTCGAGGGCGACGACATCCCGCCGCGCCAGCGCCCCGCCCACCAGCTCGCCGGTGCCGTCCACCTCGACGGCGACGTCGTGCGGGCCGTGCTGCACGTCACCGCCCACGGGCTCTACGAGGCGTTCGTCAACGGCAGCCGGGTGGGCGACCAGGAGCTGACCCCGGGCTGGACCGCCTACCGGTCGCGCCTGCAGGTGCAGTCCTTCGACGTCACCGATCTGCTCCGCGCGGGCGCCAACGTGATCGGGGCGCTGCTGAGCGACGGGTGGTGGCGCGGTCAGAACAGCGTGGCCCGCCGCGTCGACGACTACGGGACCACCACCGCGCTGCTCGCCCAGCTCGACATCACCCTCGCCGACGGCAGCACCCGCACGTTCGGCACCGACGCCTCGTGGCGGTCCGCGCCGAGCCACATCCTGCGCGCCGACCTCATCGCCGGCGAGGTCCACGACCTGCGCCAGCGCCGCCACTGGGACGACTGGTCGTCGTGGGCCCCGGTCCGCGTCGAGGACCACGGCGTCGACGGCCTCGTCACCTCCCCCGCCCCGCCGGTGCGGCGCATCGAGGAGCTGCGCCCGGTGTCGGTCCGCCGGCTCGGCCCGGACCGGTGGGTGGTCGACGTCGGCCAGAACATCAACGGGTGGGTGCGGCTCACCCGGCTGGGGCCGGCCGGCACCGAGATCACCCTGACCCACGGCGAGTGGCTCGACCGCGACGGCGACGTCACCCAGGAGCACCTCTACGCCCGCTCGCTGTCGCTCGAGGTCGACCTGCCCTTCCAGACCGACGTGGTGATCTCCGCCGGTGTCCCCGGCGAGGCGTTCGAGCCCCGCCACAGCACCAAGGGCTTCCAGTACGTGCGGGTCGAGGGCGAGCTCGACGACCTGACCCACGACGACGTCACCGCCGTCGTCGTCCACACCGAGCTGACTCCGGTCGGCTCCTTCGAGTGCTCCGACGAGCGGATCAACACCTTGCACCGCATGGCCGACTGGAGCTTCCGGGGCAACGCCTGCGACATCCCCACCGACTGCCCCACCCGCGAGCGGGCCGGGTGGACCGGCGACTGGCAGATCTTCGTGGAGACCGCCGCCTTCCTCTACGACGTCCACGGCTTCAGCGTGAAGTGGCTGCGCGACCTGGCCGCCGAGCAGCGCCCCGACGGCAAGGTCACCAGCCTCGTCCCCGAGTCGCACCCCGGCGACGACCGGCCCCCGGCGATCTGGCCGCAGACCGAGGGGTCCTCGGGATGGGGCGATGCCGCCGTGCACGTCCCGTGGGTCCTGCACCGGATGACCGGCGACACCCAGGTGCTCGCCGAGCAGTACGAGTCGGCCCGGCGGTGGGTCGACTTCGCCGCCGGCGCCGCCGCCACCCGCCGACACCGCTCCCGGGTCGAGCGGTCAGCGGACCCCCTCCCCCACGAGCGCTACCTGTGGGACTCGGGCTGGCACTTCGGCGAGTGGCTCGAGGCCGGGGAGTCGCTCGAGGACGCCATCACCAACGCCATGGTCGCCGACCCCGGCCCGGTCGCCACCGCCTACCTGCACCGCTCGGCCGCCGAGCTCGCCGAGATCGCGGCGACCCTCGGCCACGCCGACGACGCCGAGCGCTACGCCGAGCTGGCCGCCCACGCGGCCGACGCCTGGCGCACCGAGTTCCTCGCCGACGACGGCACCACCACCCCTGACACCCAGGCCACCTACGCCCGGGCGCTGGCGTTCGGGCTGATCCCCGATGCCCTCCGCCAACCCGCCGCCGACCGCCTGGCCGCGCTCGTCCGCGAGGCGGGCGACCACCTGAGCACGGGGTTCCTCGCCACCCCGTTCCTGCTCCCGGTGCTGGCCGACACCGGCCACCTCGACGTGGCCTACGACCTGCTCTTCCAGGACACCGAGCCGTCGTGGCTGGTCATGGTCGACCGGGGTGCCACCACCGTGTGGGAGGAGTGGGGCGGCGTCGACGCCGACGGGAACCCCCACGCCTCGCTCAACCACTACAGCAAGGGCGCCGTCATCTCCTTCCTGCACCAGCACGTCGCCGGCCTGCAGCTCGTCGAACCGGGCTACCGCCGGTTCCGGGTGGCGCCCCGGCCCGGCGGCGGGATCACCTGGGCCCGCGCCCACCACGACAGCCCGTTCGGGCGCATCGAGGTGCGGTGGGAGGCCGTCGTCGACCGCATCGAGCTCGACGTGACCGTCCCGCCGGGGACGACCGCGACGGTGGAGCTGCCGTCGGGCGAGCGCCGAGAGGTCGGTCCCGGCCGCCACGCGCTCTCGGGTTGATCGCCGCGAGCGGCGCCGAGCGGCGCCGACGGCTCACGAGGACCGACGCAGCTGGCGAGCCGACTGGACGACGACGAGGGGGATGAGGCCCAACCCGACGGCCACGAGGTACCCGGTGGCCGACAGGGTGGTGAGCCCGAGCAGGTCGCGCAACGGCGCGATCCCCAGCGCCGCCACCTCCAGGGTGATGGTCACCGCCAGCGCCCCCCACAACCACGGGTTGGCGAGGGCGCCCCGGAACCCGGAGCCGCGATCGTTGCGGGCGTTGAACACGCCGAGGGTCTGCCCGACGGTCATGGCGACGAACGCCATGGTCTGCATGCCCGCGACGGACAGGTCGAGCGACCACCGGCCGATGCCGTAGGCCACGAGCCCCACCCCGGCGACGAGCGCGGCCTGAACGCCGATCCGCCGGAGCAGGACGCGGTCGATCACGGGTTCGGAGGGGTCGCGCGGCGGGTCGTCCATCACGTCCTCGCGACCGGGCTCGAGGGCCAGGGCGAACGACGGGAGGACGTCGATGATCAGGTTGTTCCACAGGATCATCAGGCCCGCGAGCGGCGGGTCGACCCCGGCGGCGAGGGCGACGGTGATGACGGCCACCTCGGCGAGGTGCCACGAGAAGAGGAACTGCGCGAACCGCCGGATGTTGGTGAAGATCCGCCGCCCCTCGGCGACCGCGGTGACGATGGTCTCGAACTCGTCGTCGAGCAGGACGATGTCGGCGGCGTCCTTGGCCACGTCGGTGCCCGACCCCATGGCCACACCGACGTCGGCCTGGCTCAGCGCGGGCGCGTCGTTGACGCCGTCGCCGGTGACCGCGACCACGTGCCCCGCGGCCTGCAGCGTCTCGACGATGCGCAGCTTGTCCTCGGGCGCCACCCGGGCGAACATCGCCGCCCCGTCGGCATGGCCGACCAGCTCGTCCTCCGACAGCTGGTGGAGGTCGGCGCCGGTGAGGGCCTCGCCGTCGGAGATCCCCATCTCCGAGCCGATCGCCGTCGCCGTGTCGGGGCGGTCACCGGTGATCATCACCGTGCGGATCCCCGCCCGTCGCAGCACCTCGATGGCGTCCACCGCGGCGGTCCGCGGCGGGTCGTGCATCCCCACCACGCCGATGACGTCGACGCCCTCGAACAGCTCGTCGCCGTCGACGTCGCGGTCGGGCGCGGGACCCCGGGCGAAGGCCAGCACCCGCAGGGCTCGCCCCGCCATGTCCTCGGCCGCCTGGTGCAGGTCGCCGTCGCGGTCCGGGTCGAGGAGCACCTCGGGGGCACCCTTCACGTGCGTCACCCCGCCGGCCACGACGGCCATGCGCTTGGACTCCGAGCTGAACGGCACCTCCTGCTCGCGGGGCTGCTCGTCGCGGAGCTCGCGCCACTCGATGTCTCGCTCGTCGGCCCCGCGGAGCAGGCCCACCTCCGTCGGGTCGCCCACCGGGTCGCCGTCGGGATCGACGTCGGCGTCGTTGCAGAGCACCGCCGTGACCCACAGGTCGTGCTCGTCGACGCCGTCGGCGAGCACGACGTCGACCACCTCCATCTCGTTGCGGGTGAGGGTGCCGGTCTTGTCCGAGCAGATCACCGTGGTCGAGCCCAGCGTCTCGACGGCCGGGAGTCGGCGGACCAGGGCGTTGCCGGCCGCCATGCGGCGCATGCCCACCGCCAGGGTCAGCGTCGCCACCGCCGGCAGGCCCTCGGGCACCACCGCGATCGCCAGGGCGACCGCCACCTCGACGGCCTCGTCGGCCGGGAGGCCCCGCACGATGCCGAGCCCCAGGAGGGCGGCGGCACCGACCACCACGCCGATGGCCAGCTGGCGGCTGAGGTGGCTGAGACCCTCCTGCAGCGGCGCCTTCGTCTGCTCGGCCCCCTCGGCCATGTCCGAGATGCGACCCATCTCCGTGGACCGGCCGGTGGCGACCACGATCCCGCGGCCCCGACCGGCCACCACCGTGGTGCCGGTGTAGAGCATCGAGGTCCGCTCGGCGAGCGGCGCGTCGGCGTCCACCGGGTCGGGGCTCTTCACGACCGGCTCGTTCTCACCGGTGAGCCCGGCCTCGTCGACGCGGAGGTCCTCGGCCTCGACGAGGCGCACGTCGGCCGGCACCTGCTCGCCGGCCTCGACGCCCACCACGTCGCCGGGCACGAGCTCGACGGCGTCGATCTCGTCGCGCCGGTCGTCGCGCTCCACCTCCGCCGTCGTGGTCATGAGGGCGCGCAGCGACTCCATCGACCGGGCCGCCCGCAGCTCGGTGACGAAGCCGACGATGGTGTTCACCACCAGCACGACGCCGATGGCGGCCGCTTCGATGGTCTCCCCCGCCAGCAGGCCGGCCACCGCCGCGCCGACGAGCAGGAGGATCACCGCATCGGCGACCTGATCCCACACCAACCGCCACCACGGCGTCGTCGACTCGTCACCCAGGTGGTTCGGACCGTGCTCGTGGCGCCGCTCCTCCGCCTCGGCCGTGGACAGCCCGGTCTCGACGTCGACGTCGAGCTCGCGGGCCACGTCCTCGATCGAGGACGCGTGCGGGGCGGCGTCGGTGCGCTGCTCGACGTCGGTCATGCGGCGGTCCCCGTGGCGGGGAACGCCGCACCGGTGATGTTGGGGCACCGCGGCGAGCGGCACCGGACACCTCGAGACACGACCCGGTCCATGACGCTCGCCCTACCCACTGCCGGGCCCGTCACGCCCTCGAGCTCGCCGCGGGTCGGCCCGGCGCCGGTCCGGCCGTAGCCTCGAGGTGTGAGCGTCATCTTCCGATCGTCCTTCGCCTTCGACAACACCTTCGTGCGCGACCTCGAAGGGCTCTACGAGCGGTGGCGGCCGGTGGCGTCGCCCGAGCCCCGCCTGCTGGTGCTCAACGACGCGCTCGCCGTCGAGCTCGGGGCCGACCCCGACGACCTGCGCCGCGACCCGGCGGTGCTCGCCGGCAACGCCGTGCCCGAGGGCGCCGAGCCGGTCGCCCAGGCCTACGCCGGTCACCAGTTCGGTGGCTACTCGCCCCGCCTCGGCGACGGTCGGGCGTTGCTGCTCGGCGAGGTGATCGACGTCGACGGTCGCCGCCGAGACCTGCACCTCAAGGGCTCCGGACCCACGCCGTTCGCCCGCGGCGGCGACGGTCGGGCCGCGGTCGGCCCGATGCTGCGCGAGCACGTCATCGGCGAGGCGATGCACGCGCTGGGCATCCCCACCACCCGGGCGCTGGCGGTGGTCGCCACCGGCGACCACGTCCGCCGCCAGACGATGGCGCCGGGGGCGGTGCTCACCCGGGTGGCGTCGAGCCACCTGCGGGTCGGCACCTTCCAGTACGCGGCGGCCACCGGCGACCTCGACCTGCTGCAGCGGCTGCTCGACCACGCCATCGCACGCCACCACCCCGAGGCGGCCGACGCCGACGTCCCCGCCCTCGCCCTGTTCGACGAGGTCCTCGAGCGCCAGGCGTCGCTCGTCGCCCGGTGGATGCTCGTCGGGTTCATCCACGGCGTGATGAACACCGACAACGTCACCATCTCCGGCGAGACCATCGACTACGGCCCGTGCGCGTTCATGGACCGGTTCGACCCCGCCACCGTGTTCAGCTCGATCGACCACGGCGGTCGCTACGCGTTCGACAACCAGGCGCCGATCGCCTGGTGGAACCTGGCCCGGTTGGCCGAGACGCTGCTCCCCCTCGTCGCCGACGACACCGAGGCCGCGGTGGCCGCCATCACCGAGCCGCTCCAGTCGTTCCGGGGCCGCTACGAGACCCACCTGGCCGCCGGGGTGCGGGCCAAGCTCGGCCTCGGCACCGCTCGCGACGGCGACGACGCCCTCGTCGACGACCTGCGCCAGCTCATGCACGAGCACCGCCTCGACCACACGTCGACGTTCCGGAGCCTCGCTACCTTCCTGCGCGGCGACACCCCGCCGGACCTGCTGGCCGACTGGACGACCCGGTGGCGCGCCCGCGTCGCCGCCGAGCAGCCCGACGGGCACGTCGTCGCCGACGCCATGGACCTGGTCAACCCCGCCTACGTCCCGCGGAACCACCTGGTCGAGGAGGCGCTGGCCGCCGCCGAGCAGGGCGACATGGAGCCGTACGAGCGGCTGGTCGACGTCGTCACCCGACCGTTCGACGAGCATCCCGGCCTCGAGCGCTACGCCGAGCCGGCCCCCGACGACTTCACCGCCGGCTACCGCACCTTCTGCGGCACCTGACCCACCGGCCGCAGCGCTGGCGGCCGTTCCCGCTCCTCCCGCCGCGCCCCCTGCCCCACCGCCTCGTGTGGCGGCGGCCGAGCCCCCCGCTCGGGCGGGATGCGCTCCCAAGCGTCGATCACCGACGCTTCGGAGAGCACCTTCCGGGGGGTGGCCCCACCGGTGGCCGAAGGTGCGCTCGCGAGCGTCGGCGACCGACGCTCGGGAGAGCACCTTCGCTCGGTGGCACGGCCCTCGTCACGTGAGCGACGGCAGCTCCTGGTGCACCCCGAGGAGGGCCCGGAACGGGTCGCCCACCTCGGCGATGCGGTCGACGACGGTGCGCACCGTCCACCGATCGGGCCGCAGGTCGGGGTCGTCGAGCTCGTCCCACTCGATCGGGACCGACACCGGCGCCCCCGCCGACGGCCGAGCGCTGTAGGGCGCCACCAGCGTCTTGTTCGCGGCGTTCTGGGTGTAGTCGAGCCGGGCCCGGCCGCCGCGGGCGTCGACCCGCCACTCCCAGCTCACCAGCTCGGGGAGGGTGGCGCCGATCGCCCGGCTGATCGTCTCGGCCCACGCCCTCGTCTCCTCGAAGCTGTAGCGGGGCTCGATCGGCACCCAGATCTGGACGCCTCGCCGGCCCGTGACCTTGGGTCGGCCGACCACCCCGAGGTGGTCGAGCGCGGTGCGGTGGAGCCGGGCCAGCGCCACCACCTCGTCGAACGTGGTGTCGGTGCCGGGGTCGATGTCGAACAGCGCCCACGTCGGACGGCTCACGTCGTCGACCCGTGCCGTCCACGCGTGCAGCTCCACCGCCGCGAAGTTGGCGAGCCACGCCAGCGTGGCCGGGTGGTCCACCACGGCGTGGGTCTTGCGCTTGCCGGCGTCGGGGTTGTCCCACCGGCTGATCCAGTCGGGGGCGTGCGACGGCAGCGACGTGTGCCAGAACCCCGGCTCGTCGACGCCCGCGGGGAAGCGGTTGGTGTTGACGGGCCGCCCGGCGAGGTACGGGAGCACCGTCGGCGCCACGAGCGCGTGGTAGCGGACGAGGTCGCGCTTGGTGACCGGGGCGCTGCCGTCGCGACCGGGGAACAGCGCCTTGTCGAGGTTGGTCAGCTTCAGCTCGCGCCCGACGAACGTCCACCGGCCCCCGGAGCCGAGGGCGTCGAGGGCGGCCAGCTCGTCGTCGGTCGGGCCCCGCCACTCGGACGGATCCGTGACCGCCTGGCTCGCGAGAGCCTCGTCCCCACTGGAGCTCCGAGACCGCACCCGCGCCTCGTCGGCCGGGGCGTCGCCGTCGCCGGCCCCGACCCGCACCCGGGCCTCGGCGGCGGGCGTGTCGGACCGCCAGGTCCACTCCGGGTCGGCGGCGACCTCGTCGTTGGTGCGACCGCTCAGGACCGACCGGGGGTGGTCCTCGGCGTCCCAGCCGCGCACCGCGTGGTCGTCGTCGGCGTGCACGAGCAGCCACTCGTCCTGCCCCGACCCGGACCGCCCCCGACGCGAGCGCACCAGGGCGAAGCGGCCCGCCAGCTTCTCCCCCGACACCTCGACGTGGAGCTCGCCGGCGTCGATCTCCGCCCGGGCGTCGTCACCCCGGGTCAGCGACCAGGTCCCGATGTCCCACACGATCACATCGCCCCCGCCGTACTCGCCGGCGGGGATCACGCCCTCGAAGTCGAGGTACTCGATCGGGTGGTCCTCGACGTGGACGGCCAGGCGCCGCACGCCCGGGTCGAGCGTCGGGCCCTTCGGCACCGCCCAGCTGGCGAGCACACCGTCGACCTCGAAGCGCAGGTCGTAGTGGCGGCGGCGGGCCCGGTGGCGCTGCACCACGAACCGGGGGGCCGCACCGGCCGTCGGTGCCGAGGAGTCGCCGGCCGGCTCGGGGGTGCGATCGAAGTCGCGCTTGGCCCGATAGGTCGACAGGGGCGGTTCGGCACGGCGGCGGGCCACACCCCCGTTGTACCCGTCGGCGCCGGCGCGGACCCTCCGCCCGGGCGAGGCTCGGCTCGGCGGCCGCTCGAACCGTGACCCGATCTGCGCGCCATGCGCGCCGGATGTGCGTCGGTTCGGTGTCTGCTGACGCGCGTCTGTAACGGCACGGTCCCACTCTCCTCGTGTGCCCGGACCCACCGGTCACCCGACGAGGAGACACCCATGCCCTACCTGTTCAACCGCGCCATGAAGCTCGCACCCGGCAACACCCTCGACTCGATCGCCTGGGCCATCAAGATCACCGAGAAGGTGAACGCCGCGTCGGGGCCCGAGTTCCGCTTGTGGCGGCGCGTGCTCGGGCCCGCCGCCGGGACGCTGGGGTGGACGGCGGTCGTCAACGACATCGGCGAGCTCACGGCCGTCGAGGAGAAGCTCATGGCTGACGGCAGCTACATCGAGCTGGTGGAGGAGGGCGCCCGCTTCGGCATCGCCAGCGACGGGTTCGACGACGCCCTCGGCCGGCTCGTGCACGTCGACCCGGACGGGCTCGACACCGCGCAGTACGCCAACATCACCACGACCGCGCTCGCACCGGGGATGGCGGCGACCGGCGTCGCGCTGGGCGTCGAGCTCGCCCAGCGGATCAAGGCGATCACGGGGCGTCCCACGTCGTTCGGCACGTCGGTGACCGGCCGCTTCGGCGAGGTCGCCTTCTTCATGCTGAGCGACACCATCGAACAGGTCCAGGCGGCGAGCGAGGCCCTCGCCGCCGACGCCGACTGGGTGGCCGTGATGGACGAGCGCGCCAGCGCGGCGTTCGTCCCCGAGGCCAGCGTTCGCATGATCACCCGCCGGATCGCGTAGCGGCGTCCAGCGCCGGGGACACGCCCCTCCACCGTGACCCCGGCGCTGGTGATGCGCGGGCCGGGCGCGTGACACGCTGGGCGTGGACGCGACCGGGAGGGTGCGATGACGACGCTGCGGGTGGGACTGGTCGGGGCCGGGCCGTGGGCCCGGTTCGTGCACGCCCCGATGCTCGCCGACCACCCGGGCACCACCCTCGCCGGGATCTGGGCCCGACGCCCCGAGGCGGCCGACGACCTCGCCGCCGCCCACGGCACCCAGGGCTACGCCCGCATGGAGGAGCTGCTCGACGGGTGCGATGCCGTGGCCTTCGCCGTGCCCCCCGACGTGCAGGCCGAGCTCGCCGTCGTGGCGGCTCGCGCCGGCAAGGCGCTGCTGCTCGAGAAGCCGATCGCCCTCGACCTCACCGCGGCCACCCGCCTCGCCGAGGCGGTCGGCGAGGCGGGCGTCGGCAGCCAGGTCCTGCTCACCTGGCGCTACACCGCGGGCGTCCGGGCGTTCCTCGCCGACCTCGCCGACCGCGAGCCGCTCGGCGGTCGGGCCCAGTTCGTCTCGGCCAGCGCGCTGGGCGGGCCGTTCGCCACCCCGTGGCGGCTCGAGCACGGGGCGCTGCTCGACCTCGGCCCCCACGTGATCGACCTGCTCGACGCCGCCCTCGGGCCGGTGGTGCGCATCCGGGCCCACGGCGACCCCAACCGCTGGCTCGGGTTGCTGCTCGACCACGAGTCGGGCGCGGTCAGCGAGGCGTCGCTGTCGATGCGCTCACCGATCGATCCCGCTCGCGCCACGCTGGAGATCCACACCGCCAGCGGGGTCGTCGACCTCGACGCCGCCGCGGTCGCCGGACCGGCCGCGTTCACCACCGTCGTCGACGAGCTGATCGAGACCGCCCGCGGGGTGCCCCACCCACTCGACGTCCGCCGGGGCCTGCACCTCCAGCAGCTGCTCGACGCCGCCCACCGCGACCTGAGGAGCTGAGCCACGATGACCCCACCCGAGCGCGCCGACGCCACCGAGCTGTCCCGCCCGCCCGACGCCCCCGTGCCCGTCGGACCCGACGCCGCCATCCTCGACGTCATGGCCACCATGCGGGCCATGCGCCGGCTGCGCCCCGACCCGGGGCCCCGCGAGGTGCTCGTCGAGCTGGTGCGGGCGGCCACGTGGGCGCCGAGCGGGTCCGACGCCCAGCACTACCAGTTCGTCGTGGTCACCGACCGCGACCAGATGGCCGAGCTGGCGGTGCTGTGGCGCGACGTGGTCGACACCTACCAGACCCTCGCCGGTCGGGTGGTGCCCGACACCCTCGACGAGCGCCACGCCCGCATGGCCGACGCGCTCCGCTACCAGGCCGCGCACTTCCACGAGACCCCCGCGCTGATCGCGGCGTGCTACCAGCGCACGGGGATCGCGGCGTCGCAGCTGCTCGACGTGTCGGCCAACGTCGAGCTGGTCCGCGAGCTCGGTCCGACGCGGCTCCGGCACCTGCTCGCCGGGGCCCGCGCCGGTAGCGGGCTGGCCGAGGCGTCGAGCATCTACCCGGCGGTGCAGAACCTGCTGCTCGCGGCGCGGGCCCACGGCCTCGGCGCCACCCTCACCGTCTGGCACCTGTTCCGCGAGGCCGACTTCCGCCGGGTGCTCGGCGTGCCCAAGGACCACGGCATCTACGCGCTGGTGCCCGTGGGCTACCCCCGTGGCCGGTTCGGTCCGGTGCGACGCCGACCCGTCGACGACGTCGTCCACTGGGACCGGTGGTGAGCGTCGTCAGGATCGCCAGGTCGTAACCCGGGCGCGATCTCGCTCGTCCCCCATGGTGACGCCGCTCGACGGCGCCACTCGACGAGGAGGTCGGACATGCCAGACGATCAGCTGGGCGAGCTGCGTGCCGCCGTGGAGGGACTCGAGGTGGTGGTCCGCTTCCGCGACGACGAGGCGGTCACCCCGGCGCTGCGGGCGGCGTTGGCCGAGCTGGCCGACGCCATGCACGCCGAGCAGCTGGCCGCCGCCGGAGACCACGCCGAGGTCGCCGGGTTCGGCCTCCAGGTGGGCGCCCTCGGGCTCGAGAGCCGCAACCTGGAGCGAGGATCGACGGGGGTCTGGGACAGCTGCTGGGGCTACCAGGTCGGGGGCCACTGCTCCTGGTACAGCGGCCGGACCAGCGACACGGGCGGCCCCACGAGCTGCACGATCCACTCCATCAGCAAGTGAGGAACCCGACATGAGCGAGATCGAGATCCACATCGCCACCAGCGCCGAGTTCGAGCCGTCCGAGCGCCTCCGCGCCGCGCTCGACCGGGTCGTCGCCAGCTACGACGCCGAGATCGGTGCGACCGGCG